>NZ_PSYR01000002.1:1055621-1407495 GCF_003333315.1 Acidiferrobacter thiooxydans | reverse complement strand
AAGCGTCTTGCCGCTCTGGGCGGCGCCGCGCCTGACATGCAGGATGTGTCGCGTCGGCGCGAAGAGCCTGCGGCCGGATGAGTGTGCTCGTCGACACATCGGTATGGGTGGACCACTTCAGGAACCGCAACGATGTTTTGGTGAGGCTCATCGAGGCGGATATGGCGCTGACTCATCCGATGGTCGTGGCCGAGCTGGCCTGCGGAACACCACCTGCGCCGCGTACCCAAACGCTTGGCGACATCGATCTCCTGCGGCCTTGCAACCAGGCGAGCCTGGCTGAAGTACGGGATTTCATTGAGCGGGAAAAGCTCTACGGGCTCGGGTGCGGATTGGTGGACATCGCGCTTCTTACGTCCGCGCTGCTGACGTCAGGCGCCAGCTTGTGGACGTTGGATAAGCGCCTGATGGGTCTGGCAGAGCGTTTCGAGGTGGTCTACCGGCCCCTACCGCACTAAGACAGCTGAGCACGACAATGGGCCCGCAGGGTGAGCCTGGGTTGGATGGCGCCCCACTGATCCACGGCAAGCCCGGCGCGGCGAAGCGTAAACTCGACGTAACTATTCGCCCGGTTCCGCGTATAGCTCACCAGAAAGCGCCATTGGGATGGCGATCAGGGGATTCGCCGGGGTAGGCCTTGGTCTGCAGGTCGCTGGAGATGCGCGAGTAGGCCTGGGCGTACTCGGCCTTGCGGAGGCAGCCGGACACCTTCTGTTTCATTGTGCTCATGCGCAGATCACGCCCGGCGCGGTTGTTCGTGAACGGCCGGGGCAAGGCGGGCCGCCCGCTTCAGTGAGGGCGCGCAGGGGATTCCGGCAGGCGCGGCCGACCGAAGTCGCGCACGAGTTCGTGGATGAGTCCGGCGAAGGTGAGACTCCAAGCGAAGAGCGCGATCGCGAGCAGGTAGGGCGTGACGGGTGCGAGCAGGGGCAGGTCGACGGCCTGCGAGAGGCGTATCGTGCAGGCCGTATACATGCCGAGTGGGAACACCATACCCCAGTATTGCGGGCTGTAGCGCAACGGGAAGTGTCGGTACAGGTGGCGCCAGACGCCGAGGATCAGGAGCAGCGGGATCCACCAGGTGGCGGTCGCCCAGAAGTACAGGGTGAGGCCCTTCAGGAACGGCAGGATGGCGGTGAGTAGGGGCGAGAGCCCGGCGTTCATGATCAAGGTGGCGCCGGCCAGCGTCGTGATCGCCACCGCCCCCATGTTGATCCAGTACGGTGGCGTGAGCTCGGCCGGTGTCAGCCGGAAGAATGTGAAGCGGTACAGGATCAGCGGGATGATGGTGAGGTACGTCATGCAGCCCATGAGATACATGATGAGCGCGAAGGTCACGAGGGCCGCCTTATAGGCCCCGGCGGTGGGCAAGAGCAGGGTGCTCAGGATGGCGATCGACTGCGAGCCTACGGTGGCGATGAGCCAGGCGCCGTTGATGCCGGTCTCGAGGTCGGGCTTGACCCCGCGCAGGGTCACGGCCGCGAAGAATGCGTATATGACCGTAAACGACAGCGTGACACCCACGCCCCATAGGATCCATGCCACGCTGCTCTCATGCCCTATGACTACGAACTGGGTGCCGAGCACGCAACTGCCGGCGATCGATGTGAAAAACCCCGGGCCCCGGGCGTGGTCGGTGAGGTCGGCGAGCATGAGCCGCGGGTAGCCGATCAGGCGCGCCAGCATGAGCGTGGCGATGACCGCATAATTGACGATATTGAGCCGAAAGAGCGCCTGCGCGAGGATCGGCAGGCCGAGCATGCCGCAGGCCAGCGAGATAATGCCGGTGGCCATGACCAGCGCGAAATATCCCGGGAACAGTTCCCGCAGTCCGGCCTGCACCATGTGCCAAAGTCCGGTCGCGTACCCCACCTCATCGCTCGTGCCCCGTTCCATAAGATTCGCCTCCGTCAGCCGCCGATGGCCATCATCCGCACCGAAACCGCGTGCGTGCCCGATCCGAACTCATGCCCCTTCGGCTTGTGGTGCATGACCTGGCGGCGGATGAGGGCTGTCAGCGCCTCATCGTCAAGACCCTGAACGAGTGCTGCGCGCAGATCCAAACTCTCCGTGTGTCCCAGGCAGTAGACGACTCGGCCACGCGCCGTAAGCCGCAGTCGATTACAGCTTGCGCAGAACTCTTGGCTCAAGGGGCTTATGAAGCCGATCTCGATCGCGCTGTTTGCAACCGCGAAACGCCGTGCCGGGCCGCTGTCGGGGGCCTGCGCGAGCGGCCGCAGTCGGTATTTTTGCGCCGGCTCGGCGTACACCGTGGCAGTGTCGACATGATGGCGCGCGACGGCCTCGGCACCCGCGGTGCCAAGCGGCATGGCCTCGATGAAGCGAATATCATATCCGTGGGTGAGCGCGAACGCGACGAGATCGGGCCACTCGGAGAGGTTCTGATCGCGCAGCAACATGACGTTTAGCCTGAGGTTGCCCCCCTAACCCCCCCAAAAAGCCCCCTAACGCCCAGGAAATCAAGCGTTTGGGTGCTTTTTGGTCTGTTGGAATGTAGGCATGTAATAGTTGTTGTAGTGCTTGTAATATGCGGTTATGTGTGCTATTTAGTAGGCATGCATATCCATATCGTGCCCAATCGCGGCTCCCGCCCCACCATCCTGTTGCGGGAGTCCTATCGCGAAGGCAAGAAGGTCAAGAAGCGCACGATCGCCAATCTCTCGCATCTGCCGATGCCGCAGATCGAGCTTTTGCGCGCGGTCTTCCAGGGGGCGGATCTGCAACCGGCGGGTCTCGGGTTCGTGGTGGAGCGCTCCCAGCCCCACGGGCATGTGGAGGCGGTCCAGCGGATGATGGAGCGCCTAGGACTGGCTTCGCTGATCAGCGCCAAGCCCTGTCGGGAGCGCGATATCGTCCTGGCCCTCATCGCCTCCCGGATCTTGAGCCCCCACACAAAGCTCGCCACCACCCGCTGGTGGCATACCACCACCCTGGCAGATGAGGGCGGGGTCGCCGACGTCGACGAGCAGGACTGCTATGCGGCCATGGACTGGCTCCTTGCCCGTCAGGACCGCATCCAGAAGAAGTTGGCCGCCCGCCATCTCAAGGCCGATGGCCTGGTGCTCTATGATTTGAGTTCGAGCTACTTCGAAGGGACCACCGGCCATGCGGCCGGCAATGCCTGTCCGCTTGCGCAACGCGGCTACTCCCGTGATGGCCGCCGTGGCACCCTGCAGGTGAACTACGGGCTCATGACCGACGACCGGGGCTGTCCGGTGGCAGTCACCGTGCATGAGGGCAATACCGCCGACCCCACGACTCTCATGCCCGAGATCACCCGTCTCAAGGAGGACTTCGGTATCCGCCAGTTCGTGATGGTCGGTGACCGTGGCATGATCAGCAGTACGGCCATCGCAACGCTTCGCGACCACGGCGGCATCGACTGGATCACGGCCTTAAAAAGCGCCTCGATCCGTGCCCTGGTCGAGGACCAGACCATCCAGCCCGATTTGTCATTGCCGGCCGCATGGCTGGTCGATGAACGCAACCTAGCCGAGTTCCAGCATCCCGACTATCCCGGAGAGCGGCTTGTGGCCTGTCGCAATCCGGAGCTCGCCAAGCTCCGCGCCCACAAGCGGGAGGACCTCTTACAGGCCACCGAAGAGGCATTGCGCACGATCCAGACCCGCGTGGGGGCCGGACGGCTTACGGGGCAGGACAAGATCGGCGTGGCGGTCGGTCGTGTGGTCAACCGCTACAAGGTGGCCAAGCACTTCACCCTCACCCTCACCGACACGACCCTCACCTTCACGCGTAAGGAGGACGCCATCGCCGCGGAAGCCGCCCTCGATGGGATCTATATCATCCGCACCTCGGTTAAGGCCGAGCGTCTGGATAGTGCGAGCTGCGTGCGTCACTACAAATCGCTCTCGCAGGTCGAGCGCGCGTTTCGGTCCCTGAAGACGGTCGATCTCAAGGTCCGGCCCATCCACCATCGCTTGAGCGACAGAGTCCGCGCCCACATCTTCCTCTGCATGCTCGCCTACTATGTCGAGTGGCACCTGAAGGCGGCCTGGCGGGAACTGCTCTTTGCCGACGAGGATCAAGCCGCCAAGACCACCCGTGACCCGGTGGCCCCGGCCGAGCGCTCGGCAGGCGCGAAAGCCAAGATCGCCCGTCGACACCACGCGGACGGTACACCCATCCACAGCTTCCAGACACTTCTCACAGAGCTTGCCACCATCGTGCGCAACACCTGCCGCACCTCCGCCGAAGATGATGCCCCGACCTTTACCGTGACGACCCGCCCTAATCCGCTGCAAGCGCGCGCCATGGAGCTGATTGACACCCTCGCCGTGTAGGCAGGGCGCGGAATAGGGATCTTCTCACAACGCCTTGAATGACCAAGGGAAAACGTCTTTCGTTCGGGGCAACTTGAGCCTAGGGGGCGGGATGCCTACGGCTCCGAGGCGCGTCCCGGCGCTGGCATAAGACTTCATTGTGGTAAATAGCAAGAATCTGAAACATTAAGTTTTCGTTATGAGGTCGCGACTATAGAGTGGGTCCCGTGTCGTAGGGGGAGCACAAGGATGTGCTTTCAAGGCCCCAGGGCGCGCGCTGTGCGCCGGCACGAGGCCCCATGCATGCGCTCGCCGTCAACGCATGGGAAAACGCAACGATATGGGGAGTTCGGATCGTGGCACGTGCAGGATCGAGCGAATCCACGGGAGGTGTTTCATGATGATCGCGGAAATGGCTTCGCGGTTAATGTTGGTTGCACCCTGGCCGCTCTTGGCCGCGGGCGTTGTCGTGGGGGTGGGTGCCGACCGCCATCCTCGGCTCATGAGGGCCGCCACTACCGGCGCCGCTTGGTTCGCGCTCGCCTGCGCGATCCTGGCGGCCGTGGCCTATGGTTTGGGTGCCACTGGGTCCGAGACCTATCTGAGTCTGCATCTGCCGGCGCGTCTCGGGGCGCTCGCGGTCAGTGTCGACGCCGATGTCCTGACGATCATCATGCTGACGCTGGTGGCCTTTGTGGGCATGATCGTGGCGCGCTACTCGAAGACCTACATGGATGGCGATGAACATGAAGGCCGCTTTCATCGCTGGCTTGCGTTGACGCTCGGGTCGTTTTTGACGCTCATCGTGGCCGGCAATGTGTGGGGCTTCTGGGTCTCGTGGGTTGCCACCAGTCTCTGCCTCCACGAGCTCCTGGCCTTTTACCGCGACCGTCCCGGTGCGGTGCTCGCCGCCCGCAAGAAATATCTGCTCCACCGCCTTGCGGACGCCTGTCTGTTCTCGGCCTTTGCGCTCATCGTGCGCGCGCTCCATAGCGCGCAGTGGGCCGGCATTGCCCGCGCCCTGGCCCATACTGCAGGTCCGCTGCCGGAGGGTCTGGCGGTGGCCGCCGCCCTCATCGTCGTGAGCGCCGTCCTAAAGAGCGCGCAGTTCCCGTCCCATGGCTGGCTCATACAGGTCATGGAGGCACCGACCCCGGTGTCGGCGCTGCTCCATGCCGGCATCATTTACACAGGGGCGTTTCTGGTCCTGCGCGCAAGCCCGCTCATGGCGCATATCGCCTGGGCCGGGGATGTCCTGGCGGGGGTCGGCCTCGTGTCCATCGTGGTGGCCTCGCTGACCATGATGACCATGACCAACATCAAGGGCGCGCTCGCCTACTCCACTTGCGCGCAGATGGGGTTCATGTTGATGGAGTGTGGCCTGGGGCTTTACAGCATCGCGGTCCTGCACATCATCGCGCACTCGGTGTACAAGGCCCATGCCTTCCTGTCCTCGGGCAGCGTCGTCGAGCACTTCCGGGCACCTAAGGCCGTGGTGTCGATGGCCGCGACTATGGGGCGGGCACTGCTCGGACTTACCATCGCAGTCCTCATGGTGCTCGGCGTCGGTCATGTGTTCGGTGTCGGGCTTGTGCGTCAACCGGCGTTGATTGTCATGGCGGCGATCCTGGCGGTGGGCATGACCCAGCTCCTGTTGCAGGCCTTGAATACCCGTAAGGGCGCCATGGGCGGACTGCTCGTGCGCATGACGGGCTTGAGCGCCCTGGTCTCCATCGCCTACTTCGCGCTCCACATGGGCTTCGTCGCCCTCCTGGGGACCAGTGTGCCGGCCGATCCCGTGCACATCGGTATGGCCCAGAAGGTCTTGCTGGGCGTGATCGGCGTGGCATTTCTGGCCCTGCTCTTCATTCAGCAGCTGTTGCCGCGCCTGTCGCAGACCGCCCTGGGGCGTGCCGCCTATGTCCACTTCTATGGCGGTCTCTATGCCGACAGCATGTTGACCGAGTTCGTCCGCGGCTTCGGGCCGACACCGGGCGGGATTGGGGGACGTCGCCGGCTTCTGAGTTCAGATCCTTCACATGAGGTGCAATAATGATCGCCATCACGGATATCGATAAGGAGTTGAAGGCCCGGATCGACAAGGCCTGTGGGCGTATCGCGCCACTGTGGCCGCTGAAGAGCTTCGTGGCGGTCAACCCGTACTTCGGCCTTGCCGATCAGCCGTTCTGGCAGGCCGATGTGACCCTGAAGCGGGTCGCGGGCCAGGGGCTCACCATGCCGCGGGCGTTTTACAGAAAGTGCCTCGAAAGCGGGCGCATCACGCGCGCGGATCTGGCCGCGGCGCTCCGCGAGTCCGGGAGTACCTGGGATGTGGCGACCCTCGAGGAGGCGGCTGCCCGTCCATCGCCACCCCCGTCCGTGCCACTTGCCTTGGTGACCGACATCCTGGGCGAGCTCGATCGCCAGGAATGGCCCGGTTTCGTTCTCGAGCGGATCAGCCAATATTGCGCGGCCTACTTCGATGAGGGCCAGGCCTTATGGGCGATGCCATGGCGGGAACAGGACCTCTACGCGGGCTGGCGCGCGTTCACGCGCCTCGACCGGAATCCCCGGACCGTGGGCCTGCGTGGCATGCGCGAGGCGCTGGACGACCTGCCCGATCAGCCGGCGCGCGCCATCGCCTGGGCGTTACGGCAGCTTGCGGTGCCGGAGGCCGCGGTCGACGACTATCTGCATGCCGCGCTCTTGAGCGTGGGCGGATGGGCGGGGTGGGCGCGCTACAAGCGCTGGCAGGCCGAGCTCGCTGGCGGTCAGGACGATACGCTGCGCGATCTCCTCGCGGTCCGCGTGTGCTGGGATGCGCTCCTCTACAAGCTCCGATTCAGTGAGCGCCTGAAGGCGCGCTGGTATCAGGCCATGATCGCCGACGCCGGTGTCGCTGCCAAGGCCGAGACGCAGCCGCAAATCGCCGCCAAGGAGACCGATGCCCTGCTGCAGACGGCCTTCGAGATCGCCTACCAGCGGGAGCTCATCGCCACGCTCGTGACCGCGCCCAAGGTGCCCGCGTCCAAGGAGCGCCCGCCCGTGCATGCGGTCTTTTGCATCGATGTGCGCTCCGAGATCTTCCGGCGCGCCTTCGAGACCGTGGCCCCGAAGGCGCGCACCGGCGGGTTTGCCGGATTCTTCGGGGTGCTGATGGAGTACCTGCCCCTGGGTGCGTCGGCGGCCAAGGGCCACCTGCCGATCCTTTTCAATCCCTCCTATCGGATATGCGAGCATGTCGCAGGTGCCGACCCGGAGCAGACCCGCGCGCTTATCGCCAAGCGTCATGGGCGGTTGCGCGCGGCCGATGCCTGGAAGACCTTCAAGACCTCGGCGTCGTCGTGTTTTACCTTCGTCGAGGCCGCGGGCCTGCTCTATGCCCCGAAGATGTTCGGCGACAGCATGGGCTGGACGCGCACCGTCTCGCACCCTGATGCCAAGGGTCTGGACGACGGGGCGCGCGGGCGCCTGGGGCCGAGGCTTGTCAGCGATCATGCCCAGGGAGACTGTGCGGCGGGCGGGATCCCGGCCGCGGATCGCCCCGCGGCCGCCGAGTTTGCGCTACGCAACATGGGTATGATCCGGGACTTCGCGCGGCTCGTGGTGCTCGTCGGGCATGGCAGTACGACCGTCAACAACCCGCAGGCTACGGCGCTCGATTGCGGGGCGTGTGCGGGCCAGACGGGTGAGGCCAGCGCGCGTATCGCCGTGGCGTTGTTGAATGATGCGGTGACGCGCCAGGGTCTTGCCGAAAAGGGTATCCACATCCCGGATGACACGGTGTTTGTGGCCGGTTTGCACGATACGACCACCGATGAGGTGACGCTATTCGATACCGCCACCTTGCCGTCCTCGCACGCCGACGATCTCCGGCAATTGCGCGAGTGGTTCAAGGCCGCAGGCCAAGTCACGCGCATGGAGCGGTCCGCCTTTCTCGGCATCGGCGGCCTGCCGGAGGCGCGCGTGGACGCCGACATCAAGCGGCGCACGCGCGATTGGGCGGAGGTGCGGCCCGAGTGGGCGCTCGCCAACAATGCCGCCTTCATAGCGGCGCCGCGCGCCCGCACGGCGCACTGCGATCTCGGGGGGCGGGCCTTCCTCCACGACTACACCTGGCGCAACGATGTCGACTTCAAGACGCTGACCCTCATCATGAGTGCCCCGATGGTCGTCGGCAACTGGATCAACATGCAGTACTACGGGTCGGTGGTGGACAACGTCCGCTTCGGCAGCGGCAACAAGGTCCTGCATAACGTGGTCGGCGGGTCCATCGGTGTCCTGGAGGGCAACGGCGGAGACTTGCGCGTGGGGCTTGCCATGCAGTCGTTGCATGACGGCCATCGCTGGATGCATGAGCCGATGCGTCTCAACGTCTTCATCGAGGCCCCGCAGGCGGCCATGGACGATGTCATCGCCGGCAATCCCCTAGTCCGCCAGCTGGTCGAGAATGCCTGGCTGCACCTCTTCCAGATCGACGATGAGGGCCGTATCCATCGCCGCGGATTGGACCGGCAGTGGCGCGCGGTGACAGCGATCGCGGCAGTCCCCGCGTAATCCTGAAGTCTGTTATGGGCGGCATGACCGCACACCGGCAGAGGGATCTCCCTCTGCCGGCCATCACCGGCAGGACGGGAGGCGCCGGAACGGCCGGGGGGATCCCTGCGTCGGCCGGCATGGACTACAACCGGTATAAAAACAGATGAGGAATAATGATGAATCATAAGGGACTACAGAGGTTTCTTGGGGCGATCCGGGGGGTGCTGTTGCCAGGGGGCGTTGCCATCGGCTGCGCCGCCGCTCTGCTTGGGATGCCGCTTAGCGCGCAGGCCGCGACCAAGGACGCGGGGCTGTTTGGGCAAAGCCGGCCAGCAGGTACCGGCGGGATCACGTCCATAAGCGGGGCGGCCGGGGGCGGGCTCGTGCCGTGGGCGCTGATCGCAGGCTATGGCGGCCCCGGACAGGTCGGCTTTACCGCCTCCTACACGCATGCCAGTACCGCCGACTTCAATGCCAACGGCTATGGGGTGGCAGCCGGCATCGACAACCGTGTCGAGGTCTCGCTCACCCAGCAGAACTTCGATCTCGGCAATACCGGGCCGTATCTGGCCGGCGTCCTCGCTGGCACCGCCCCTTCCTGTCCCCCTGGGTCACTGTGCGCCCCGGGGGCGGTGCTCGCCGATAATACCGCCATCAACCAGGACATCATCGGCGTCAAGGTGCGGGTATTCGGAAATGCCCTCGTCCAGGGGACGTGGATGCCGCAGGTGGCGGTGGGTGCCGAGTATCATCACAACGAGGACGGGGCCCTCATGAAGGATTTGGGGGCTAGCGCAAGCGGCGGGAGCTATTACCTGGCGCTCACCAAGGTGTGGCTGAAGGGCCTGCTTGGGCATGTGACCCTGCTGGATGTCACGGTCGATGCCACGCGTGCCAACTATAACGGCCTGTTCGGCTTCGGAGGCCCGACCGACAATCGTTACCACTATGAGCCCGAGGTCTCGGCGGGGGTGTTTCTGGATCCGCATGTGGTGGTTGGCGGGGAATACCGCGCCATGCCCCAAAATGAACTCGCCCTTGGGCCGGCGGTGAGTCAGAGCAACGCCTGGAAGGATGTGTTCATGGCCTACATCCCCAACAAGAACGTGTCGCTGACACTGGCTTATGCCATGCTCGGGCATATCGCCAGCATCCCCAACTCCAACGGGCTCTATACCTCCGTGACCGCCAGCTTCTAGAGGCGGGCGGGGCCCACGGGCCATAGGGTGCGCAGGTCGCCCGCGTCTTCGGGGCGTTGACGCGGCGGACCCTGGCGCATCCCGGACGGTCCGGGCGCGGCATGGGACCATGGACGGCGCCAGGATCCTCCGGCCAGCCGCCGCCTTCAGGGGTGCGGGGAAGTATTCCCGCGCCCCCGTTTTTTTGGATTACACTGGCTTACCAGGCAAGGCGCCCCATCGACGCGGGTGCCAGGGCGCATACGGAGAGCACTATCATGGCCTCACCATCGGAATCCTTGCACAGCACTGTCGCGCAGCAGCGCAATATGTTGACGAAGGCGCTCTACAAGCCGCTACGTGCCTTAAGCGAGCGCTGCGCGCGCGTGTGGGGTGATCGCACCGCCCTGGAGGCCGCGTTGCAGGAGGCCTTCGCCTCGGTGCCTTATTGCAAGTTCCTGTACGTCTTGGATGCGAACGGTCGGCAGATCACCGCCAACATGAGTCGCGATGGTTTATTGGATGAACACTTCGGGCGCGACCGGTCCGATCGCCCCTATGTCCGGGAGGCCATGTTCGAGCGGGATGCGCTGACAAATAGCCGTGGGCAGCACTACCAACAATGGGCGGATCTCGGGGATGGGGGGCAGGCGACGGATTTCGTGCTGTCCGCCGCCTATATCAGTCTGCGTGCCCTGCGCCCGTCTTTGACCGCCATGCAGTTCGTGCGCGCCGCAGATGGCCGTGTGCTTGGTTTCGTGGGGGCCGACTTCGCCTTGCGCGAGTTGCCGCAGGCGCAGGCGCTCTATGAGGACCCGCGCCGCCAGCGGCGGGTCGATGCCGACTATCCGCGACCGGACGCCCCGTCCGGGGCCTCGCGACTTGCGAGCAAGATGGACGCGCAGCTCGATACCGTGATCCGTGTGATGGAGGAGCTGATCCTGGTCCATGGCATTTATCATGTCATGCTGCACTTTTCGAGCAGTCAGGCGGTCGTGTGGGTGGTCGACGACCCCTTCCGGTATCGTCTGCTTGCCATAAACGAACTCACCAATCCCGATATCTGTCTGGCCTACCCGAAATGTCCCTACCCCGGGAATGCGCTGGTCCCGGCCGAGCGTGTCCGCGAGATATTGGATAATATGAGGACGCTGCGCTCGATGGAGGGACGGTTCTATCTGCGCACCGGCACCGTGAATATCTTCAACGGCATGGTGAGCCTGAGCTTCTCCTCGGACTCCTCGCATTACCTCCCCTACGAGGAGTTCTTGAAGATGGACTATTCGTTCTGGATAGACGGCTAATGGGTATCGCCCAGGCGCAATACCCGGTCCAGTAACCGGGGATCGAGTGTCGCCTCGGCCGTGAACTGGCCAAGATACGCCGATTCCTCGGCGCGGGGCGTGCAACATGTTTCGCCGCCGACGTCGATGAAGAGGGCGCTCAGGCCGGCCTCTATGAAGGCCTGGTCGCGTTTGAGAAAGAACTCGGTACAGCAGACGCCCAGAAATGCGTGTATCCCCGCGGCGCGCGGTTGCGCCAACACCATATAAAGACTGTTGCCGCCGATGCGCCGGCGCATGATCGGCCGGTACTTATCGACGAACGAGCGTCTCAGCGAGCGATGCGGGTCATCGAAGGCCTCGAGAAACGCGCAGGGTCCGAGGCGCGCAAAGCCGAGCGCCACATCGCCCATCGATGCTCGTGCCAGGATCGCGCGCTCATAGTCAGGGAAAGCGCCGGGATCGAGTCGCGGCATTCCTGCCAACACGGCCCATGTTGTCTTGTCCTGAAGGTGACAAGTTCCTCGCGCGCCCTTGTCATCGTCGGTGCGCGCCCCGACCATTCCGGCTCGTCGTGCGCCCCGGTTGTCTGGCGGCTACCCTGGCCCTATGAGAAATCCTCCGCCAGGAATCCCGTGACCACGGTCGCGGGATGGGCCGCGTGCGCGCCGGTGTTCCGCCTCTGCCGTGCGTGGGCCACGCCGCTGTTGCCGCTTGGGCTGCTACTAAGAAGGGACCTCGGGAGGTGGTAGCGTGCTACCCATCCCGGGATATCCTCGGGCGGCATGGGCGCGGCCACCCAGTAGCCTTGCATCCGCTCGCACCCGATATCCTTCAATAATCGCGCCTGTTCGGGATACTCCACACCCTCGGCTACGACATCCAGGCCCAATATACGCGCGGTCGCGGCGATCCCGCCGATGATGGCGAGGTCGCGCGGGTTCGCCACTATGTCTTGCAGGAAGCTCCGATCGATCTTGATGGTTTGCGCGGGGAATCTTTGCAGATAACTCAAGGAGGCGTGGCCGGTCCCGAAATCGTCGAGTCCGATACGGATCCCCAGACGGGCGCAGTGTGCGAGTGCCGCGTGCGCGCGTTCGAAGTCCGGGAGCGGCGCGCTCTCCGTCACCTCGATCTCCAGGCGTTGCGGTGCCACGTCGGGGTGGCGTGCCAGGGCATCCTCGATGTCGGCACAAAAACGCCTGTCGAGGAGATGGTAGGGGCTGATGTTGATCGCGACGCGCAGCGTCAAACCCTGGACCTGCCACGAGGCCGCCTGAGAAAGCGCCCGCGCGAGCGCCAAGCGGCCGATATTGCGCGCGAATCGAGGGTGGTCCAGGCTGTCACCGAGATCGCCCGCGGTACGTAGCCGCCCTTCTTTATCGCGCCACCGCAAAAGCGCCTCGACGCCAAATACCGGGCGTTCAGGATGCGTGAGACGGACGAGCGGCTGATAATGAAACAACAGACGACGATCGAAAAGGGCCTGCGCCATATGCTCATGGGCGGCGCCGTGGCAGGTCATGCGCGCCCGGAGCGCCACGGTATGCGCCTGGTACTGGTCGCGCCCCTGTCTTTTGGCCTCGTATAGGGCCGCGTCAGCATGCCGCAGGAGGGAGGCCGGACTGCTCATGTCGGATGGGTAGCACGTGATGCCGATGCTCGCGGAGATGACGGCGGCGTCGCCGTTGGCCAGACGGAATGGCCGGCGCAGATCGCTGAGCATACGTTCACAAACCTTGTCGAGATCGCGCGCGTGGATATCCCAGAGCAGTAGGCCGAATTCATCACCGCCGAGCCGCGCGAGCATATCGTCGGCGCGTAGCGTGCGCCGAACGCGCTGCGCCGCCTGCGACAAAAGATCGTCCCCGGCCATATGTCCGAAGCGATCATTGACCTCCTTGAATCCGTCGAAATCGAGAATGGCGATCCCGAGAAAGCGCCCGTCGCGGCGACTCTTGTTACGCGCCTGTGTCAGCCTCTCCAGAAAGAGCCGACGGTTCGGCAGGTGGGTCAAGGGGTCGCGCAGGGCCGGGTCATGCAACTGCAAGGCGAGCCGGCCGACATGGCTGAACGTCAGGAAATATATCAGGCCGACACGCTCGAAATAGCCCGCCTGCCGGACACCGATGATGTCCACGACATCGCGATCGGGCTGTCCGAACGGGAAGCAGGCGATCTCGCGTACATCGGGCCCCAGTCCCACCATCCAGGCGGGAGGTGGATCGCCGGCCGGGCCCCAAACGACCACCGCCTGTTCTTGGGCGGCCTGCCACACCGGGCCCGCCGCCTCTTTCCGGATGCGCAGACGCGTCTTTGCGGTACCCGCCAGACAGCGCGACTCGAAGTGGTCCCGCTCAGTGCGGACGCAGTAGCCGCACCACGCCACAAACGCGCTGCTGCGCACGAGGCCATGGCACACGTGGCTCAATAGACGCGTGTCCCCCGGGTCCCCGGCCACGCCGGGATCGGCGAGGGTCTGCAGGAGCACCCGCAGTCTGGATTGGCACTCGGCCTCGACGTCCCAGGCCGGCGCATCACAGGCCGCCTCCATCATGGGCCGCGCCGTGCGCAGGCGCGGCCATCCCATAACCGCGCCTGCGCTGGGCGTGGGGAACGGTCGCTCGGCCTCACAGACCCTTCTTGCGTCGCCGCCGCCGACAGGCCATCGTCGCTGGCCGTGCCTTGTGCGGCCGATCTGCGGTGGTCACCTCGTATCAAGGCCGGCCAGGCCTCCCATCGATGCCCGCGCGTTCTGGCGTTTCCGATGAGCCAATATGGTATTGACTATCATGAACACCCTCCCATCTTGCATCTGGCGCGACGCCCCACAGGTCTATGTCGGCCCGGCTCAAGAGGTATCGAGACCGCGCACGCGGCCGGGCGACGGGCCCGGCACGCCCGTCTAGGAGAAATCCAGGGTCTTCTCGTAGGCGCGCAATTCATGACGGGCCATGGCGAGATTGGCCTTGGCGCGATCCAGCATGAGGTAGAGAAAGAGTTTGTCGTTACGCTCCAGGGGCCGGATCAGGTGGTACTGCTTGCCGAGCGTGATGAGGATATCCTCGATCTTGTCATCCAGGTTCAAGCGCGCCACCAGCGCGCGCTTCCTATTCACCACCTCGGAATTCCCGGCTATCGCCAGGTCCAGGTCGACCGACTGATTGCCGATCCTGGCCAGAAGCATGCCGCTGCTCGAATCGCCGAGTGCTGCGGCGATAAAGCCGTCAATATCCTGGATACTGCTCAGATCCACTTTTGCCATGATTTAGGCCCATCCTTCATTGAATTCCGTGACCGCGGGCCGGATGCCTCGCGGCCTTGCCGTCATACCCCGCCCGCCATCACGCCGGCTGCGGGTCGCGCCCCAGCCATTCGTCGAACGTCCGGGCCGCGGCCTCGGCGGTAATCCCGGTTTCATGCAGAAGAATCCCGAGATTGGTATGGCGCCGGGCGAGCGTGCCCACGACCAGCAGGTCGCGTCTGGCCGGTACCCTCTGCAGCAGGATCATGCCGTCCACTGCGCTGACCGCGACAAACTGCGTGCGTCCGATCATGACCTCGCGGCCGATGGTCTCGCCGAGCGCCACGATCGATCCCACCATCGCCGATACCCGCTGCGGATCGGCCTCGTTGTCGACCACCGCTGACACCCGCCGCCCGTCTGTGGTGGCGAGTACGCAGCCGATGACGCCCGATACGCGGGCATGCAGCCGTCGAATCTCTTCGTCGAATGCCGCGATCAGTTCCGGTGGCATGACGCGCGCATTCATGGCGTAGCCCCTATCCAGTCATGGCCGATACCAGCGTCAGTCGCCTCGTCATAGGCCGAAGTCGCCTCGATCTGCTGCAGGAGTATCGCAAGCATCTCCAGGACGTCGTCGCGTCGGCGGGCGTCGGCGGGCATGACCGGGACCACCACATCGAGCGCCGCCAGGCGTTCGGCATAGGCCTCGAGCGATGGCCGCGGGCAGCAATCCATGTGTCCGACACCCACCACCACCGCGCCGCTATCGGCGAGCGTGCGAAAGGCATCGAGGTAGAGCGCGAGATCCGCCAGGGGGTCGGGGCGCGAGTTGTCGATCAAGATCACCACGCCGAGCGCCCCGGTGGCGAGGATCGGCCACATGAACTGAAAGCGCGCCTGACCCGGGGTGCCATACAGCCGTAGCTTCTCGCCGGTGGCCAGGGTGATCTCGCCATAGTCCATGGCCACGGTGGTCTCGTCCTTGTCGCACTCCGTACGATCCCCGTTTGCGGCCTCGGTCGTTATCGGCGCGATCTCGCTGATTGCGCGTATCGCGGTGGTCTTCCCCGCGCCCATCGCCCCTGCAAACAAGAGTTTCAGCTCGTCGTTCACGCGCGTATCCCCAGGGCATTGCGTATGGCCCCGAGAATGCCTGGCACTCGCGCCGCGCCCAGGGCCCCGGCACCCCTGTCGCGGAGGGGTGCCTGACGCCCTGGGGTATGGGTCTCCGTGGGCCTTACGGTCACCACGAAGCCGCACAAAAGTGCGGCATTGGCGAAGGCCACGGCCTCGGTTTCGGGGGCGCGGGCGGCATCCGCCAGGGCCGCAACGCTCCGCGGTCGGGCGCGCAGGGCGGTGGCAAGCCGGGTGGCGGTCGCCGGTCCCTGTCCTGCGAGATAGGGCCATGCGCGCATCTTGAGGAGATCGTCATGCCCGACCCATGGCACGAGCCCGCAGCGTGCATGCGCAAGCCCCATATGCCAGAACAGGGGCTCGATGCTGCGCCGTTCCCGGTCTTCCCCCGGTTCGGACGCGTCCCATGGGCGCAGGCCGAGTCCCGGGAGCCGGTGCGATTGGAAGAGCTCGGATAGGGCCGGTTTGTCCCCGGAGCCCGACCATGAGAACTGCCGGTCGGCCGGGTAGAGGACAAGACCTGCACCATTTTCGTCAACCAGGGCATGCGGCGCCCCGCGGGTCTGGAACAGCTCGTGAAGCGTGCGGACCAGCGACTTCATGGCCCCGCACTGGGTGTGCGCATAGGCCTCCTGTTGTACGAAATCCGTAAAGATGTCGAGGAGATCCGTGACGTGGGGCGGCATGCGCAGGCCACCCGAGAAGCGCTGTGCGTTGGCATCGCGGACCATGCGCACGAGCCGGCCGCAGGCCCCGTCCGGGCAGGGCGCCGGCCCGTCGAAGAACACGATCTGCGCGTCATGGGCCGGCACATGCGCCACCGGGCCCGGCAGATCGCGGGATATGCGCTCGATCATGGCCTGGAGCAGGGCCTTTTCGGTATCGGTCACCCCGTGAAAGCCGTAGGTCACGACGCTTTTCGTAAGATCCACAAAGCCCCCCATGCGTTATATGCCGCCCTTATGCGCCAAGCGATCATCGCCGCCGCCGTCTTTATGTGCATGACAGCGATCCTGTGAGGCAATGTAACGGATGTGGCGTTATCAGGAACACTTAATATTGGCAAGTATCACAATTTACCGGACTCTATGCTTTTGGTATCCGTGTCGATCCACGCTTAACCCGGGAACGGCAATTTGTCATAGCAGTATCGATATATCGGACGGCGGGTGGGCGCGGCGGGTGAGTACATGTATGGAATATCCTGGGAGTTTCGTAGTATCGTAAGACCGTAAAGGGTGGCCGGTGCCGACGCAGCTTGGGAGGTTATGAGTGGCGGACGTGGTATTCATACTCGGGGCAGGGGCGTCGCAGCAAGGTGGTGCGCCGGTCATGAGCAGCTTTCTGGACAAGGCGCGCCGGCTGTTGTTTACCGGCGCCGTGCAGGGTCGCGCGGGGGATTTCGCGAAGGTCTTCGAGGCGATCGGCAAGCTCCAGGCCGTGCACTCCAAGGCCCAGGATCTGGACATCACCCATGTCGAGAGCGTATTTGCGGCCTTCGAGATGGCCCGGCTCCTCGGCCGCATGCCGGGCTATGGAGTGGACGACATCGATGCCCTGATCGCGGCCTTGAAGACCGTCATCGCCTATACCCTGGAGTCGACGCTCAACTTCAACGAGGACCGGCCCGGGGAGCTGCCGGTGGCGCCCGACCCCTACCCCAGGTTTGTGGAATTGCTGCGCGAGAGTCAGGCCGCGTCCCCTCCGTATCGCCACGCCATCCTCACGTTCAATTATGACCTGGCCTTGGACTACGCCCTGCATCGAGGAGGGATCCCGGTGCGCTATTGCCTGGACGACTCCGACCCGCCCTCCGGCATCCCGCTCCTGAAGCTCCACGGCTCGCTCAATTGGGTGGGGGGTAGCGGAGGAGAGGTCGTGCCGTGGCGCATGGATCGGCTGCTGGCCGAGTCGGCAGGCACGGTGTTCCGCAGGCAGGCGGAGGGCGTGTTCCGGCTGTGCACCACGGCCAGCATCCTCGACCGTCCATCAGGCGAGCATCCGGTAATAGTACCACCCACATGGAACAAATACGGTTATCAGAGCCAGTTCACCCGCGTGTGGGCGCAGGCCGCCCAGGAATTGTCGGATGCCCAGCATATTTTCGTGATCGGGTACTCGTTGCCGGAGTCGGATCTGTTCTTTCGCTATCTGTATGCGCTGGGGTCGGTCGGGGATCATCCGCTGGAGATGTTCCGCGTGTACGATCCCGATGAGCGGGTCGGGCCACGCTTCCAGAGCATGCTCGGGCCCGGTGCGCGCATTCGCTTCCGGCATGTGGCGACAAGCTTCGAGCGCGCCATTGGCTTGGTGGAGGGCATCTTGAAAAAGCGCCAGAAGTGGCCGGAGCCGGGTACGAGATAGCAGACGCGGGCCCGCCCCCTGCGGCGCGCCGCTGCTACCGGCGGCCCGCCTTTCCGAGCCGTTTTTGCGGGGTGCGCGGGCGGTGGCCAGGCTGGAGTTCCGCCACCCAGCCCTTGCGGACCCCGAGGTCCGGGCCCTCCTTCACCAGAAAGTCCAGGAACGTGCTGGCCGTGAGGCCCAGATGCTTGCCGTGCAGGTGCACCGCGTACCAGGTGCGGTGCAGGGGGAAGCCTACGACATCCAGGATGACGAGGCGCCCGGCCTCCAGTTCCAGTTCCAGACTGCTCAGGGCCAGAACCGAGATCCCGAGACCGGCCATGATCGCCTGCTTTATGGCCTCGCTCGAGCCAAGCTCCATATAGGGTTCCACGTCGAGTCCGTGTTCGGCGAACATCTGCGCGGCCGACATGCGCGTACCGGAACCGGCCTCACGCAACAGGAAGCGTTCGCGGACGACCACCTCCAGGGGGATCTGCGCGCGTCTCGCCAAGGGATGGTCCGGGTGCGCCACCACCACCAACAGATTATCCATGAACGGCCGGACGGCGAGATCCATGTCGCTTGGGATTTGGCCCATGACCACGAAGTCATCGACGTTGTCCGCCAGACGTTCCAGCACCCGCGCGCGGTTCGTGACCGTGAGCTGAGGCGCCACGTCCGGGTGCTCTTGCACGAAAAGCCCGAGGAAATGCGGCATGAAGAACTTGGCGGAAGTGACCACCGCCATCTTCAGGGGGCCGGCCACCTTGCCCTTCATGTCCGCGATCTCCCCGACCAGCCCGCGCAACTGATCCAGCACCGCGACCGTGGCGGCATAGACCTCCTCGCCGGCGCGCGTCAGCAGGAGCTTTTTGCCGACCCGTTCGATCAGTGGCAGGCCCACGATCTCCTCGAGCCTGCGCACCTGGATGTGGACCGCAGGCTGCGTCAGGCACAGTTCCTCGGCGGCGCGCGTGTAGCTGCGATGGCGGGCGACCGCCTCGAAGAGCCGCAGTTGCTGGAGTGTCCAATGATTGATCATTAACTACGGTAAATGGCTATGCTAATGAAGACTGAGTTCTCTTTAGCCAGTTTACTCTCTAAATTCGATCCTGCCTAACCGGGTGGCGTGGTGCGGGTTGATGGCGAGGGCATGACGCGGCCGGCCGGCGAGCGCGGGTAGCGGATCACCCAGGGCCGTCCCACCCCGGATCTCGGGCACCCCGGCCCATGCGCGGTTGTCGCGCGCACCATCTCACAGGCCGTCCCGGTGGTCTCGGGCCGCGGCCGCCAGGATTCACTCTTTGGGGGCTTCTTATGCCGTTGGTCGATATGAAGGACATGCTTGCGCACGCTTATGCCAACGGCTATGCGGTGGGCGCCTTCGAACTCGCGGATCTGGATTTCCTGCCGACGGTATTGGCCGCGGCGGAATCGGCGCGTGCCCCAGTGATCCTGCGTGTCGCCAAGCCGCGCTCGCAGGACGCGGTGTTCGCTTGGGCCATGGCGGCCGTGGAGGCCGCGGGCGCGCGCGCCACTGTGCCCGTGGCGATCCAATTCGGTGGCGGGACTGACGCCGATTCCGTCCGGCACGGCGTATGCCTGGGTGCCAATGGCGTCGTCGCGAGCGCCCTTCGCGAGTCGCTCTTTCGCCACATCGACCGTACGCGCGCGATCGTGGATACGGCGCATGCCTGCGGCGTGCCGGTAGAGGGTGAATTGGCCTATGTGTCCGACACCGATGCGGGCGACGGCCACGCATCGCGCACCATCCAATATGCGACCGTGGCCGAGGCCTGCGGCTTTGTCGAACGCACCCAGGTGGATTTCCTGGTGGTGTCGGCGGCGATGGTGCGTGGGCGAGGCAAGTCGCGGCTCGATTGGGGGCGGCTCAAGGAGCTCAATGCCGCGCTCGGGATGCCCTTGGTCATAGCGGGCGAGATGGGGCTCGCTGATGAGCACTACCGCAGGCTCATCATGCAAGGCGCGGCCAAGATCTCGTGTTCCGTGGTCCCGGACGCCCTCGCGGGCGAGCGGCTGCGGGCCAATGTGCGGCGCGATCGTCACGCCCCTTACAGTGCCCTGAAGGAGGGCCTGCACGAGATGATCGTAGCGCAGATCGAGCCGCGCCTGCGCGCGTGGGGCTCGGCGGGCCGCGCCGCGGAGGTGCTCGATCGTTGTCGCCCGTGGACCAATATCCTGCATGTCGTTGTGTACGATACGCCGCGTCTGGATGCACAGGCGTTGCGGGCCCTGATGACCGAGGGGCAGCGGCTGCTATCGGGCATACCGGGCGTACGCTCCGTTCACGCCGGAAGTGTTGCGGATGAGGGCGGCCGTTATCGTCACTGCCTGCTGACGCGCCTTGCCTCGGTGGCGGCGGCCGACGCCTTTCGCAGGCACCCGGCCTATACCGGATTCATGGATCGGCGTCTGGCGCCGGTGATATCCGATCGCATCGAGGGTGATTACCACATGATCGATACGATCCCGGAGATCGCGCCCCGGGCGTCTTCATCGGCCCCGCTCTGCGATCTCGTGCGCCCCAGCCGGGATGGGGCGGGGCACGGCCAAGGGCTGGACGGGAGCGGTGTGTCGCCAACGGGAATTAACCGTGGTAAATGCTCATAATTTCTAATATCAAGTGTCACTTATTTTCGTGGATCTTTAAAATTCCCTCGTGCCGCGATGGGTGGTGTGGCGGGAGCTCAAGTCCATGACCAGGATCTTGCAAACAGGAACGGGGCCGCGGTCGATGGACGCGCGGGCGTTTGTGATCCGTGCGCCCCGTCCCTGCCATGCGCATCCGGAGGGGGCGCCATGGATGGCCCCTTAGGGATACCGGCGTCCCATGGCGAGGGATCGCTTGCCGGCCGTCACGCCCTGACCGAGGGGACGCCGGCGCGCCCTGCGGCCTGGCGGGGCGCGGTGCGCACCGCCTGTGATCGGCTCGCGCCGGCCTGGTCGCAGGGCGCAGCGGCCGTCGTCAATCCCTACTTCGGCTTACGTCATCTGGATTTCGAGGTGGCGGGGGTGACCCTGGCGCGCGTCGCCGGGTCCCCGCTCACCATGCCGCGCCGCTACTATCGAGAGCAGGTCGCGAGCGGCCGCATCACGCGCGGCGATATCGCCGAGGCCCTGAAGGCCCATGGCCTGCCATCCGATGAAGGGTCTGTAGCGCGGCTTTTGATGCACGATGGCGCGCCACCCGTCCAGAGGCTCCCGCTCGTATCGCATGTGTGGCAACGCATCGACGCGCCTACGCCGTGGGCGGCGTTCTGCGTCGAGCGCATCAGCCAGTTCGCTGCCGCCTACTTCGACGCGGGCCAGGCCGCGTGGCCCCTGCCGTGGCGCGATGAGCCCCTCTACGAGGCGTGGCGGGGTTTTGCGAGACTGGATGCGAGTCCCCGGGCGATGGGGCTCAAGGGGGTGGCCGACATCGTCGCCGGGCTGCCCCGGCGGCCGCTTGCCTCCATTGCGCTTGTCTTGAAGACGCTGGCCATCCCCGATGCCCATGTCGTGGACTATTGCCACGCCGCACTGCTCGATATCGGCGGGTGGGCGACGCGCGTGGCGGATAGGCCTCGGGCACGCGGGGTCGACGCCGACCCCACGGACATCGAACAGCTGCTCGCCATCCGGCTGGCCTGGGAGTTCATTGTGTTTCGCGCAGTCCCGGGGTCGCGACTGGAGGTCGCTTGGCAGACGGCGCTCGCGTCGCTGCCGTCGCTGCCCGCGACGCGCATGACGCCCGATGTCCAGGTCGACTCGGTCCTTCAGGCGGCGCTTGAGCTTGGATACCGGCGGCGCATCGTCGCCGATCTCGCCGCGTGCGGGGAGCGACCTGACCGCCATGCCGGACAGGGCCGTGTCGCGGTCCAGGCGGTCTTTTGCATGCACAATCGTGTGGAGGTCTTTCGGCGCGCCCTGGAGACGGTCGCCCCCTGGATCCAGACCCTCGGATTCAGCGGTTTTTGCGCGCTCGCGTTCGCCCGCGCCCCGTTCGTGGAGGCCGTTGCACCCGTCACGCCATCGGTGCGCCCGAAAGGGCCGGGCGCGGACCTCGAGCACCGGGCGGCCATCACGGATGCCGACCGGGGCGCCATGGCCGCGGCCCTGCTGCGCGGCATGTCGCTTGCAGACGGCCTGGCGCGCCTGGTGTTGCTGATCGATCATGGTCCATCGTCGGCGCACAGGCCGCAGGACGCGGGCTCCGGGCCCAGCGAATACCGGATCGGCGAGCTGGATGCGCCGATGGTGGCGGCCTGGCTGAACGACCGCGCGCTGCGCGCGCGGCTTGCGCAAGAGGGGGTTGCGATCCCCGCGGATACCCGCTTCGTGGCGGCGCGCTATGACGGCGCGCATGACGAGGTCGCCGTGCTCGATACCGGGCCATGGGAGCTTAGCCATGCCCAGGATCTGCGGGATACGCGCGCGGCCCTGGAGGGGGCCGGCGCGCGCACGCGGGAAGAGCGCGCCCGCGCGCCTGTCTCGCCGGTCTTGGCGTCCCACCTGGCGAGCGCCCCGGCCGGGGCGCGCACGCCGGAACGGTCGCGGGCCGCAGCCGACCCGGAATTTGTCGGCAATGCCGCCTTTATTGCCGCGCCGCGCGCCCGTACCGAGGGTATGGCCCTGGATGGCCGCGCGTTCCTGCATGATTATGCGTGGCGCCGGGATGCGGATTTCCGGATTCTCCGGTACATCATGACCACGCCGATGATGGCCGCGTACTGGATGAACATGCGCTACTACGCATCGGTGGTCGACCACAAGCGCTTCGGTGGCGGCAACAAGGCCCTGCACAACGCGGTGGGCGGATGCGTCGGGGTGTTGGAGGGCGCGGGCGGCGACCTCAGAAACGGCCTCCCGATCCAGTCGCTGTTTGACGGCCGCCACTGGCTCCACGAGCCCCTGCGTCTGAACGCGTTCGTGGAGGCGCCGCGCGCGCGGATCGACGAGGTCCTGGCCGGCCACGAGATCGTGCGCAGCGTGGTGGAGCACGGGTGGTTGTTTCTGTTTCAGATGGATAGTGAGGCCGGCGGCCTGTTCTTGCGCGCCCGCGACGGGCGCTGGGGGCAGCTGTCATGAGTCCGGGCGGACATGTGGCGAGCTGCGCCCCGTCGACCCGCAGCCTCTATCGCGGGCGGCGCGTGGCGTTTCTGACCCAGCACGGCAAGGAGCGTATCGTGGGCCCGGTGCTCGAGGGTTTCGTGGGTTGTCTCGTCGAGCGGGTGGCGGGATACGACACCGATCTCCTTGGGACATTCACGCGCGATATCCCGCGCGCCGGTACGCAGATCGAGGCCGCCCGCCACAAGGCGCGCATCGGCATGGAGCTCTCGGGGCTGCCCGTGGGGCTTGCCAGCGAGGGGTCCTTCACCCTCGATCCCTTTGCCGGGATATTCCCCTGGAATATCGAATTGCTGGTCTTTCGGGATGAGCTATTGGGGCTCGAGGTGGTCGGCATGGCGCAGGGTCGAGCCAACAGCGCCCAGACCCTGGCGGCATGCTGGGACGACGCCGAGCGCTTTGCGCATACCGTACGCTTTCCCGAGCACTATCTGGTCCTAAGACCGGACGGCGATGGGGATGGGCGCATGCGCAAGGGGATCGCCGATTGGTCGGGGTTCAAGACGGCCTATGAGAGGGCGCGCGCGCAGTCGTCGAGCGGGCGTGTGTTCGTGGAGGTGGATCTGCGCGCCTATGCGAACCCCACGCGTCTCGTCAATATCCGGCTCGCCGCCGTCGATCTCGGCCGGCGCCTGGCATCGTTGTGTCCTGTGTGCCGCACCCCTGGGTTCTGGACGGTGGAGACCATCGCCGGACTCCCCTGCCAGGCCTGTGGGGCCCCCACGCGCGAGACGCGGGCCGAGGTCCATGGGTGTCAAAAGTGCGGGCATCGGGTGACGCGCGCGTGCGACGATCCGGCGCACGCCGATCCGGCGCGTTGCGATCTCTGTAATCCCTGACGCCTGCATGGAGACGGCAAGCCCCAGGGCCACAGCATTCGCCGCGTTCCGGCCACCCGTGTCGGCCGGCCGCTGCCGGTGGTCTGGGTCGGGCAGTCTTAGCCCATGGTGCGCCGCGAGGGCCCGGTGAACGGCGGTCGCGACCATCGGGCGCGGCACCCTGCGGGGGCGGCCGAGCGGTCGCGATACCCGGCGCCGGTCACGCATCTCAGCCTGATCCGCCCCGACGACTGGCATGTCCATCTGCGGGATGGGGCGATGATGGCCGCGGCGGTGGCGGATACCGCGCGGCGCTTCGCGCGCGCCATCGTCATGCCCAATCTCGATCCCCCGGTGCGCACGGTCGACGAGGCCCTGGCCTATCGCGCGCGCATCCTGGCGGCCTTGCCGGCAGGCGCACGCTTCGAGCCGTTGATGACCTTGTATCTGACCGAGACGACACGACCATCGGAGGTGAGTCACGCGCATGCCTGCGGCCTGGTGCGCGCCGTCAAGTATTATCCGGCCGGTGCCACCACCCATGCCACGCAGGGTGTGCACGACCTGAAGCGTTGCTATCCGGTGCTGGCGGTCATGGAGCGTCTCGATCTCCCGCTGCTCTTGCACGGCGAGGTCACAGACCCCGCAGTGGATGTCTTCGATCGCGAGGCGGTGTTCCTCGAGCGTCAGCTGGCGCCGCTCATGCGCGCCTTCCCAGGCCTGCGCCTGGTTCTGGAGCACATCACCACCCGTGCCGCGGTCGATTTCGTGAGCGCGGGTCCCGACACCCTGGCGGCCACGATCACCGCGCACCATCTGTTGCTCGATCGCAACGCGCTCTTTGCAGGCGGCCTGCGCCCGCACCATTACTGCCGGCCGCTCTTAAAACGCGCCCACCATCGCGCCGCGCTGGTGGGCGCGGCCACTGGGGGCAGTCCGAAATTCTTCCTCGGGACCGACAGCGCGCCGCATCCCCGGCACGCCAAGGAGTCGGCCTGCGGATGCGCCGGGATTTATACCGCGCATGCCGCCCTGGAGCTCTACGCCGAGGTCTTCGAGGAGGCCCGCGCGCTCGCCCGGCTGGAGGCGTTCGCCAGTCGCCATGGCCCGGACTTTTACCGGCTGCCGCGTAATCAGGAGCGCATCACGCTCATCAAGGAGCCTTGGCAGGTCCCATCCACGATGGCCGCAGGCTTCGACGTGCTGGTACCGTTGCGCGCCGGAGAGACGGTCGCGTGGCGCCTGGCCGACTGACCCGTGGGCCGCTTGCGGAGGCGGACGGCGGCCCCATCCGCGCATACCCACCCGGCAAGGGCCGGGATGCCTATCGACCCTCGTTTCCAGGAGAACAGCATGTCTGACAATCATAAAAGCCGCGTGGTGACCACCGGCATAGAACGGGCCCCCAACCGGGCCCTGTTGCGCGCCACTGGATTTGGCGACGGCGATTTCGCAAAGCCGATCGTGGGCGTGGCCAATGCCCACAGCACCATCACGCCGTGCAACATGGGAATCGGGCCGCTTGCCGGGCGCGCGGAGGCGGCCCTGGCGGCCGCCGGTGCCATGCCGCAGATGTTCGGGACCATCACGATCTCGGATGGCATCTCCATGGGCACCGAGGGCATGAAATACTCCCTGGTGTCGCGCGAGGTCATCGCCGATTCGATAGAGACCGTGTGCGCCGGCCAGAGCCTGGACGGCGTGCTGGCCTTCGGTGGCTGCGACAAGAACATGCCGGGCGCCATGATCGCCATCGCGCGGCTCAATATCCCGGCGGTGTTCGTCTATGGGGGCACGATCAAGCCCGGCCATCATGACGGGCGCGATCTCACCATCGTGAGCGTGTTCGAGGCGGTCGGCGCGCGTATCGCCGGCACTATGGATGACCGGGAATTGCACGAGATCGAGCGCAAGGCCTGCCCCGGCGCGGGCTCGTGCGGCGGCATGTACACCGCCAACACCATGTCGGCGCTGTTCGAGGCCATGGGCATGAGCCTGCCCTACTCTGCGACCATGACCGCCGAGGACGCCGAAAAGGCCGACAGCGCGGCGCAGTCGGCAAGGGTGCTGGTCGAGGCCATAAAGGCCCGCCGGCTGCCGCATGCGATCCTGACGCGCAAGGCCTTCGAAAACGGGCTTGCGCTACTCATGGCGTTGGGCGGCTCCACCAATGCCGTCCTCCATCTGCCGGCGATCGCGCATGCCGCCGGTGTGGAACTGGCGCTCGATGATTTCGATGCCTTCAGTCGCCGCGTCCCGGTGTTGTGCGACCTAAAGCCATCCGGCCGTTATGTCGCCACCGACCTGCACCGCGCCGGCGGGGTACCGCAGGTGATGAAGATGCTGCTCGCGCACGGCCTTTTGCACGGCGATGCGCTGACCGTGACCGGGCAGACGCTCTCCGAGGTCCTACGGGATGTGCCCGAACATCCGCGCGCGGATCAGGACGTCATAAGGCCCTGGGCGCGACCGGTCTATGCGCATGGTCACCTCGCGATCCTCAAGGGCAATCTCGCAGAGGAGGGGGCGCTCGCCAAGACCAGCGGCGTCAAGGTCCCGAGGATCGCCGGCCCGGCGCGCGTGTTCGATTCCGAGGAGGCGTGCATGGCCGCCATTCTGGAGCGGCGCATCGCGGCGGGGGATGTGGTCGTGATTCGGTATGAGGGGCCGCGCGGGGGTCCGGGTATGCGCGAAATGCTCTCGCCCACCGCCGCGCTCGTCGGTCAGGGGCTCGGCGACCTCGTGGGGCTCGTCACCGACGGGCGTTTCTCCGGCGGCACTTATGGTATGGTGGTGGGGCATGTGGCGCCGGAGGCCGCGGTCGGCGGCACGATCGCGTTGGTGGCCGACGGCGATAGGGTGATCATCGACGCCGAGCGGCGCATCTTGCACCTCGACGTACCCGAGGAGGAGCTTGCGCGCCGCCGCGCCCTCTGGGTGCCTCCCGTGGCGCGTTACACGCGCGGGATCTTGGCCAAATACGCGCGCCAGGTCTCATCGGCGAGCCGCGGCGCGGTGACCGATGGGGCGTGAGCAGGACGGGTCCGACTCGTAAGATGAGATCGCAGGCGGGTAGCACAGACAACCGGTGGTCCGAGCCCCGGGACTGGGGACGCGCGGTGGCATTCGACCATGCGCACCTCTGGCATCCGTACGCGCCCATGGGCGCGCCGGTGTGGCCGGTGGTGGCGGCCGATGGCGTGCGGCTTACGCTCGCCGATGGGCGGCGGCTGATCGATGGCATGAGTTCGTGGTGGGCGGCGATCCATGGCTATAACCACCCGATCCTGAATCAGGCCGTCGGCGAGCAGTTAGGGCGCATGGCGCATGTGATGTTCGGGGGGCTTACGCACGGACCGGCGATCGATCTCGGGCGGCGACTCGTGGATCTCACCCCGGCGCCCCTCGAAAAGGTCTTTCTGTGCGACTCGGGGTCGGTGGCCGTGGAGGTCGCCATCAAGATGGCGATCCAGTATTGGCAGGGGTGCGGGCGACCGGGCAAGCACCGGCTCCTCACTGTGCGTGGGGGTTACCACGGCGACACCTTTGCCGCCATGTCGGTGTGTGATCCGGTCACCGGTATGCATCGCCTGTTTGCCGGGCTTATCCCGGAGCAGGTGTTCGCGCCGCGGCCGGCGTGCCGGTTCGATGGTCCTTGGGAGCCGTCGGCCATCACCGAGTTCGCCGAGCTGATCGCCGCGCATGCCGGCGAGCTGGCGGCGGTCATCCTCGAGCCCATCGCGCAAGGCGCGGGCGGGATGTGGTTTTATCATCCGCAATACCTGCGCGAGGTGCGCGCCTTGTGCGCTACCCATGATGTACTGCTCATCGCCGATGAGATCGCCACGGGCTTCGGTCGCACCGGGCGGTTTCTGGCGTGCGATCATGCGCAGGTGACGCCGGACATCCTGTGCCTCGGTAAGGCCCTGACCGGGGGCTACATGACCCTGGCCGCGACCCTGACCACCGATCGTATTGCCACGGTGATCGGGCATGGCGAGGCCGGCTGTCTTATGCATGGGCCCACGTTCATGGCCAATCCTTTGGCGTGCGCGGCGGCGGTGGCCAGTATCGACCTGCTGATGGCCGGCGATTGGCAGACCCGCGTCGGCGCTATTGCCGGCCAGCTGGCCCGTGAACTCGAGCCCTGCCGCCGTCTGGCCGCGGTCGCTGATGTGCGGGTGCTGGGCGCGATCGGGGTCGTGGAGACCCGCGTGGCCCTCGACTCGTCGGTGCTCATGGCGCGGTTCGTGGACGCCGGTGTGTGGGTGCGCCCCTTCGGTCGGCTCGTCTATGTGATGCCCCCTTATGTGATAAGTCGCGAGGACCTGTCGGTATTGACCGCGGCCATCACGCGCGTATTAGCGGACATCTGAGGTGGTCGCCGGGAGGCATGTCGCCCCAGGGGGTGGCGGCCGGGTGGGATGCGTGAATGGGCGTGGCGGGATGCCATGCTATCGGTCGGGTGGGGTCGCCGGCGCGCCGGGATGCGGGGCCGGGGATCAGGGATGGTTGTGAAGGAGGTGTGATGCGTGGGGTGTTCATTACCGGGAGCGACACGGGTGTCGGCAAGACCGCCGTCGGTGCCGCCTTGGCCTGGCGACTATCCTGTGAGGGGCTTGTGGTACGGCCGCGCAAGCCCGTGGAGTCGGGTTATGACAGCGAACAGGGTTGCGCGCATCCTGGTGATGGCGAGACCTATCATGCGGCGATCAGCGGCCGGGAGCCGCTTGCACGCATCGGTCGTTATCGGTTTCGCGCCGCGTTGTCGCCCGAGCGCGCCGCGGCCCTGGAGGGGCGGACCTTGCGCCTGGACGACCTGATCCAGGGGTGTCGCGACGGGGTAGGCCCCGAGGACTTTCTGTTGGTGGAGGGCGCCGGCGGATTCTATTCGCCGCTCACAAGCGATGGTCTCAACGCCGATCTGGCCGCGGCCCTCGGTCTCCCGGTGCTGGTCGTTTGCGCCGACCGGCTCGGGGCGATCCATCAAACGCTCCTGACGACCGAGGCCGTGGCGCGTCGCGGCCTGCCCCTGGCCGGCGTTGTGTTGAACGAGACGGTGCCGAGCGCGGACCCGCGGATGAATAACGGCGTCGATGTCGGCCGTTGGCTCGGGTGCGATCCGGTGCTCGTCCCCTACCACCATGACGCGCACGGCATCCCGATATGGCGCGCGATCGCGCCTTCTCTGACGGCGGTCGTGGCGGCGCTCGTCACGAATACCGGCGGATGAGCCCCGAGGACGGGCTGGCGACCCAGCGACACGTCCCGGCATCGGAGATTGCGCGCGCCGCGCGGATCCTGGATCGCGGCGGGCTGGTCGCGTTTCCGACCGAGACCGTCTATGGTTTGGGCGCGGACGCGCACCATGCCGCGGCCGTGGCGGGCGTGTTCGCGGCCAAGGGGCGCCCGGCCGACCACCCCCTGATCGTCCATATCCGCGATGCCGATCAGATGCCTCGCTACGCGCGCGACATCCCACCGGTCGCCTGGCGGCTTGCCGAACATTTTTGGCCGGGGCCCTTGACGCTGATCCTGCGCCGCGCCCCGGGCCTGCCCGATGCCGTCACCGGCGGCCAGGACACGGTCGGTCTGCGCGTCCCGGCGCATCCCGTGGCGCTGGCACTGCTCACGGCCTTCGGGCGCGGGGTGGCCGCGCCCTCGGCCAATCCGTTTGGCGGTGTAAGCCCGACCACCGCCGCGCATGTCGTCGAGGGGCTGGGGGACGCGGTGGATGCGATCCTGGATGGCGGGGCTTGCGCAGTCGGTCTGGAGTCCACCATTCTCGACCTAAGCGGGCCCGTACCGCGCATACTGCGTCCAGGCGCGGTGGCGCCGCGGGCGCTGGCCGCGATCATCGGCCAGACGCCGGCGTTTGCCGTGACCGGCGGCCCCCGCGCCCCCGGGCGTCTCCCTTCCCATTACGCCCCCGCGACCCCGTTACGGCTGGTCACCGATGCCGATCGGGAGTGGCGCCACGGGCCGTGGCCCCTGGCCGTGATCGCGCGGCATCCCCCGGCTCGGGGGCCCGTGCGGTGTCGCTGGCTGGTGATGCCGCGGGCGGCCGGTGCCTATGGCCGCGCCTTATATGCGCGCCTGCGCGCCATCGATCGTTGGGGTTGTCGCGTGGTGCTGGTCGAGCGGCCACCCGCCACCGAGGCGTGGGATGCCGTCTGCGATCGTCTGGAACGCGCAGCCCGGGGCGATGCCGCCTCCGAGGCCGCGGGGCACAGGGAGTCGGGCGCACCGCGCCGGAAATAACGCAACTTGCGTTGGCGTCGGGGTCGCACGTGTCGCCCCTCCCGATGCGGGTCCTGATCGTGCCATCCGCTCGGAAAACCGGTATCGTGGGCGCGTCGCGTGGGGACGCCGCGACGCCGGGCGGGGACCCTGATCGGACGCGTGCCGGCGGTTTGGCCCTGTTGCGGCAGGCGGGGTCTCCACAACGGGCGATGCCGGACGCCGCGCCCCTTGCCACCAAAGCCCGGGACTGTCTCGTGAGGAATCGATGAAGACCCAAGACCGCAAGGCCCGTGCGCGCCCCAAGAGGCGCGCGCCACCGAAGATCTCCCATACCCATAAACCCGCCGATCTCGCCCCCGTCGACTGGCAGCGCGCCTTGCGCCGGCAGTTCGGGCGCGAACAGGCGTTTCACTGGAAGAACATCGGGGATGAGGCGATATTCTCCGATTTTCAGGTCAGCAACCCGGCGAGCCGTTCCCGCTACCGTGTGACGATCCGTGGGCTGCAGCCAGGCGACAACCGCTGTTCCTGTCCCGATTTCGCCACCAACGAGCTCGGTACCTGCAAGCATATAGAATTCGTGCTCGCCAAACTCCTTAAGAAGCGCGGTGCCAAGGCCGCCTTCGCGCGCGGCTATCAGCCGGTGTTTTCGGAACTGGTTTTGCATAATGACGGTCGCCGCTCGGTCCGATTCCGGCCGGGGAGCGCGTGTCCCGCCGCCTTGCGCAAGGCGGCGGCGCGACTTTTCGCGCAACCCCGGGGCGATTTGCACCCCGATCGTGTGGATGATCTGGAGTCCTTCATGAATGCAGCGGCCAAGGCCGGCCACGAGCTGCGGGTCCCCGGCGAGGTCCTGGATTTCGTCGCCGGGTGGCGCGATGCCGCGCACCGCGCCCGGACCCTGGACCGGCTGTTCCCAAGGGGTGCCGCCGACTGGGGTCGCGCGCGGCTCACGAAGCTTGCCCTCTACCCCTATCAGGTCGAGGGCGCCTTGTTCGCGGCGCGCGCGGGGCGTGCGCTCATAGGCGATGAGATGGGGCTTGGCAAGACCGCGCAGGCGATTGCCGCCGCCGAGATCCTGGCGCGCCATTTCGGGGTCTCGCGCGTGCTCGTGGTCTGTCCGACGTCGCTCAAGTATCAGTGGCAGGGCGAGTTTTTGCGTTTTGCCGGGCGTAAGGCACGGGTGATCGCCGGGGGCCGCGCGCAACGACAGAAGGATTACGCCCGCGACGACTTTTGCAAGATCACCAATTACGAAAAGCTCGATCCAGACCTCGATCTCATTACCGGCTGGGCGCCGGAACTCGTCATAGTCGACGAGGCGCAGCGTATTAAGAACTGGAACACGATTGCGGCACGGGCCTTGAAGCGCATCGACAGTCCCTATGCCGTCGTACTCACGGGGACGCCGCTCGAGAACAAGCTCGAGGAGCTGATCTCCATCGTGCAATATGTCGATCAGCACAGACTCGGACCGACCTGGAGACTTTTGCACGAGCACCAGGTGCGCGACGAGGCCGGGCGCGTCATCGGTTACGCCGGTCTCGACACGATCGGCAAGACGCTCGCACCTATCATGATCCGGCGGCGCAAGGCCGAGGTCCTGCGCCAGCTCCCGGAGCGGACCGACAGCACCATCCTCGTCCCCATGACCGAGGCGCAGATGCGCTACCACGAGGACAACGCCGATATCGTCGCGCGCATCGTCCAGCGTTGGCGCAAGACGCGCTTTCTGTCGGATACGGATCAAAGGCGCCTGACCTGCGCGCTGCAGAACATGCGCATGGCGTGCAACAGCACCTATCTGCTCGATCAGGAGAGCGACCATGGCGTGAAGGCCGATGAGGTGGCGGCGCTGGTGGATGACCTTGCCGCGCAAGACGCCAAGGCCGTCATCTTCTCGCAGTGGACGCGCAGTCATGACATCGTCATCCGCAGGCTCAAGGCCCGCGGCCTGGGTTACGTGAGCTTTCATGGCGGGGTGCCCTCGGAGAAGCGCCCGGCACTCGTGCAGCGATTTCGCGATGATGCGGATTGCCGGGTCTTTCTGTCCACGGATGCCGGCAGCACCGGCCTCAACCTGCAGCATGCCACCACGCTCATCAACATGGATCTGCCCTGGAATCCGGCGATCCTCGAGCAGCGTATCGCGCGCATCCACCGCATGGGACAGAAACGTCCGGTGCGCATCGTGAATCTCGTGGCCAAGGGGACCATCGAGGAGGGCATGCTGGGGGTGCTTGCCTTCAAGCGCTCGCTCTCGGCTGGCATTCTGGATGGAGGGGCAGGCGAGGTATCGCTTGGCGGCTCGCGCCTCAACCGATTCATGAAGGACGTGGAGAACGTCACCGGGCGCATGGGGGAGGCCGCGGAGGTGGCACCTGCCGAGGAGCACGCCTTCGAGTCCGCGGCGCCGAATGCGGGTGCGAGATCGGGCGGGCAGGGTGTCGCCGGTGATACCGGGGCGGTGCCGATGGTCCCGGGGGAGGGGCGTGACCGGTCCGCGCCTGCCACGGCGCACGCCGCGCAGGATCCCTGGGTGACCCTCGCGGGTCTCGGCCGTCAGTTGCTCGGCGCCTTTGCCGCCGCTCACGACAATGGTGCCGTCCATCCCTGGGTTGAGCGCGACGCGCCAAGCGGCCGGTCCTCGCTCAAAATCCCGTTACCGTCACCGGAGATGGCGCGTGAACTGGCGGCTGCGCTGGCGCGGTTCATCGAGGCATTCCAGGGTTGCGACTCCTCGTGATGGCCGTGAACCAGCGCATGCCATGGCTTGCCGCCATCTGAGCCCGGGATCAAGATACCGCCCCCGATTCGTGTCCCTGAGGCGCTAGGGCGGCAGGTCCGGCACGCGAGCTCGGGGGCATGGATACAGGTTGCGCGGCCGCGAGACCTCTAAGGCGCCGGGAGATGCGCGCACAGCGCCGCGGGCGGGCGGCATTGCGGATGGCGGATTGCCCGATAGGGTCGTCTCCGCCACGCGCCGTCGATCTTTCCGGCAGCCATGTGGCCAAGGGCCGAAGACGCAGACTGCTTGCTTTGCAAACGCCGGTCTCGCACAACCGATGCGAGCCGGGCTGGTGCCGCAAGGGATTCGGCCGTTCGAGCCCTGCCCTGGGGTTGGCGGGCGCGAGGGTGCGATCGTGGCCTGGGCCCACCGGTCGCTGTTGTGGCGGCTTGCGCTTGCCGGCGGCGGGCCTGGGCGCGATCGATGGGTATGGCGTGAGGGACAGGAGCACGCAGGCTGTGACACAATGCCCAGACCTTGGGACACCCGGCTACGCGATAGACGTCTATGGGCCGGAACCGACGTTGGGAGGCCTGATGGCGGCACGAGTGGGTATCATCATGGGGTCGCGTTCCGATTGGGACACGATGCAGCATGGCGCGCAGGCGCTGACTGATCTCGGTATCGCCCATGAGGTCCAGGTCGTCTCGGCGCATCGCACCCCCGATTTGCTGTTCCATTATGCCGCGCAGGCCGAGGGGCGCGGGCTGCGCGTCCTCATCGCCGGGGCGGGGGGCGCCGCCCATCTGCCGGGTATGGTGGCCGCGAAGACTATGCTCCCGGTGCTGGGGGTGCCCGTGCAGTCTCAGGCCTTGAACGGGCTTGATTCCCTGTTGTCCATCGTCCAGATGCCGGCCGGCGTTCCGGTCGCCACCTTTGCCATCGGCAAGGCCGGGGCGATCAATGCGGCGTTGTTCGCAGCCGCGCTGCTGGCCGCATACGATAGCGCGATCCGCGAGGCGCTAGCGGCCTTTCGGGCCCGGCAGACCGAGGCCGTTCTTGCCCATGGAGACCCGCGCATCCCATGATCGTCGGCATTATCGGGGGGGGCCAACTGGCGCAGATGCTGGCCATGGCCGGTCAGCCGCTCGGTATCCGTTGCCTCTTCCTGGATCCCGCCCCGGATGCCTGCGCGCGCACCGCCGGAGAGCTGCTGTGCGGCGATTACGGCGATGCGCGCCTATTAGACGAGCTGGCCCGCCGGGCCACGGTCGTGACCTATGAATTCGAGAACGTGCCCGAGGCGAGCCTGCGCCGCTTGGCCTCCCGGGTCCGCGTGCATCCGCACCCCGGGGCGCTCGCCCTGGCGCGCGACCGCTGGCATGAGAAGCGCCTGTTTGCCGATCTCGGCCTATCGACACCGCCGTTCGTGGCCGTCGACACGCGCGCGGACCTGGATCGGGCGCTCGCCGTTACCGGTTGGCCGGCGGTCTTAAAGACCCGCACCATGGGCTACGACGGCAAGGGTCAGCGGGTACTGCGCACTCCCGGCGACGTCGATGCCGCGTTCGCCGCGTTGTCCGGCACGCCATTGATCCTGGAGGGTTTCGTGGCCTTCGATCGCGAGGTCTCTCTGGTCGCCGTGCGCAGCGCCGACGGCGATGCGCGCTTCTATCCGCTGACCGAGAATGTCCATAGAAACGGCGTTCTCGTGCAATCGCGGGCACGCCCCGGGGACCCGATGGCATCGCGCGCCGAGGGCTACGTCGGCCGGCTCCTTGCGCATCTCGACTATGTGGGGGTGCTGGCCGTGGAGTTCTTTCAGAAGGGCGACATGTTGCTCGCCAACGAGATGGCGCCGCGGGTGCACAATTCCGGCCACTGGACCCTGGAGGGGGCCGAGACCAGTCAGTTCGAGAATCATATGCGCGCCGTGCTCGGTCTGCCGCTTGGCGCGACGCATGGGTTGGCGCCGTCGGGCATGGTCAATTTCGTGGGTTATCTGCCCGAGGCATCGGCGGTGCTCGCTGTACCGGGCACCCACCTCCACGTCTATGGAAAGGCCGCGCGACCCGGCCGCAAGCTCGGCCATGCCACGGTACGTGCCCCTCGCGAGGGCGACGTCCTCGATGCCCTGGCCCGCCTGCGCATGCTCGCCGATGCCGGCGGCGCGGGTTAAGGCCATGACGCACTCCAGTAGTCACGTCAGATATTCTTCGTCCAACGAGAAGCCGCCGTTGCGCTCCCGGTAGGCTTCGACGACCGGTACGTTTTTGGGAAGCGGATCGTCCAGGAACACACGTGATGACGCGTGGTCGACAGTTTCGGGAGGGTCACCGCAATAGATGCAGCTTCCTTGCAGGCGCTCATCAGCGCCTTGAACATCCTCCCGTGGGTTGAGAAGCGCAAATGCAGAAGCTCGTGCACGATGACGTAATCTTGGAAGCGCTCATCCTTGCCGACGAGAAATGTCTCGACGATGGAGCGCGCCGCGTCCTTTGAGACTCGCGGGTTGAATTCGAGGATCTTCCGCTCCAGTACGACACGGAACAGGCTGGAGGATTCGTCGGCCCGCAGCGTCAGTGCCTCGAAGGGCGTGAGCGGTTCCCAGCCGATCTCCCCGGCATGCTTGACCATGGGGAACTGCACGCTCGCGGCCTCGCTGGTTTTGAGGGTGGTCATGGCGTGGCGGATCCCTCGATGCCCGAGGCCGGTTTGGTGCCCGGCTTTGGGCATACACTGCGCAGACCGTCGATATGTTCGAACAGGGCGGGCCGGATCGTGGCCCACATGGGATCAAGGATGAAATCGATGCCCGAGCGGCGGGCGAGCTTGGCTGCGGGTACGAAATCCGCATCGCCGGAGATCAATACGATCTGGTTGACGTTCCGCTGGTACGCCAAGGAGGCGATGTCGAGCCCCAGGCGCATGTCCACACCCTTCTGGCGCAGATCCAGCCGGAAGTCATCGTCGGTGAGTTGCTCCCAGCGCTTTCGTCCGTTGGTCAGATCCTTCAAGATCTCCGGCTTGAGTTGCCAACGAACCTGGCTTGTCGGTATCTCGCCCAGGCGCAGCGCCACCTTGCGCAGGCCGCGGAGGGTTTCGTGGAACGTATTGCGCCACTTCGCCGTCGCGGATTCTCCAAGGTCGATGGCGTTCTTTCCGATTGGGGTATGCCCTTTCCAGGCGGCGGGCGGCGCGTCATAGACGAAAATGCGGTAGAGCCGAGCGACGCGCCGCCTCTTGTCGTCGTTCAGGTGATCGAGCGCGAACTGATGGAGCCTTTTGGCTGCCTCTTCGGGATGTTGCCGGCCGAAGATACGCTGGGCCTGAGTCAGGTAGAAGCCGACATCGACCATGACGGCGGTCATTGTCGGGGAGACGTGATACAGCAGGTCGGTCGAGCGGGAGCGTGAAAAAAAATTGCCCCGGGGTTTGGCGCTTCCCGGATAAGGGGGGAAGGCTTACTGCCAGGGGCGGATGATGTAGGTACCATAGCCAAACTCTCCTTAGTCGTCAAGGCGCCGCCAGCGCCATCCTCGGCGGATCGAGGGCCGACAGGTCGAGGTCGTCCACCCGGATCTCGCCCGTCATCAGCTTGTGCAACAAGGTCTTGAACAGTTCCTCCAGCGTCACCCGCTTCTTGCGATGCAGGTCGATCTTGCGGTCGATGGCGTCGAGGATGGCGACGATGTCGCGTTGTTCATCGAGAGCCGGGATGGGCACAGGCCACGGGGACAAAACTGGATATTGATGTTCTTCTGCGTCCCTTTTGGGGCTTCGCTATCCATTCGCGATTGCTGCGTTTGCGGGTAGTAGTGCAAGAAGCGGTGGCCCGTGCCCGGGCGACTACACCGCCAAGACCGCAAAGGTCCTGGACGGTGATACGTGATGCGCTTCGGAAACGGCACCACTTGACCAAACGCCGGCGGGTACATGTCGACCCCGCCGACGACATCCCGGCGGCCTTCAAGGCCACAGGCCTGGCACCGCGAGTTCCGCCCTTGGGGCTTGTGACGGTGGCCGTATACAGGACACCACCTCTGCGGGTGGCCATGCCCCCCCTGCGGGTGGCCATGCCGGCTGGATGTACCACGCTCATCCCCGGTGACGCATGGGTCATGCGGCCCACAAGGCACGATGCGGTCTTGTTCGGACTTCTGTTGCAGGTCATCGATGTCCTTGGCCGTACTCCCGCTGGCTCAGGCGCAGGTTGTAGGGGCGGCCGCAGCGGTGGCACGCCATCGCCGACAAAAAGGGCCTCGATGCCGCGCCCCTTACAGAAATCCCCCACCTGGCGGGTGCCCTTGTGGCGTAGGCCGCGCACCTGGCGCTTACATCGCAAGGTGCGCTTTGCCCGGGTCCGCCCGAGCTTGCGCCAGCGCCGGGAGCCCTTTTGGCAGCGGGAGCGTTGGCTGGCGATTTCACCTAACTGTTTACTCTGTTGATGCTTCAGGGAGCGGATCCCGCGTCCGGAGACGACCAGGGCCTCGCCGGTATTGGTCACCACGGCGGCCTGATGGATCTGACCGAGATCCACGGTGGCATGCTTTTCCGTAGTGCCCCAATCAGGGGTGTGCGAATCCGGTTCTTCCAGGCTGATAGGGAGTTCGTTATGCACCCCGTTCCAGACCATCTGGCAGGCGCACTTTCTCGAGAGCCATACGGGTCGCGGGAACACCAAGGACGGGCGGCCCCGCCCCATGGGTAGCACCATGCGTCTTGCTTCCCGGTGCATGGCTTGGGCTGACCACATCAACGGATAGAAGCGCTTGTCCTTGTAGGGATAGCGGATCTCCTGGCCGCCATTGCGGCGGTTTTTCCCCGCCGAATCCACGGCGGCATCGAAGGCGCGAAAGACCTGCTGGATGCTTTGCGAGTGCGGGGCGAAGCGCCCACCGGGAGTGGCCTTGTGATATTCATCGCGTGTAGGCCAGGGCGTGCGTTCCTGGCGCGCCTTGCGGTGCCTGTCCCGGCATGCGGTCCAGACCCGCGCCGCTTCCCTCTGGCCCTCGCTAACGATGGATGCTTGGCGCCTGGAAAGGCCCTTGAGCGAGACGGTGCGCACACGTTCCATGGCGGATATTCTCACTGTATGAACGAGACCCTGCCAGTGGGAAAAACCCGGGGGACACCCTACCAGATCGCCTATCCCTTCGGGCGATACCAGAGTAAGTATTAGCGCTACATTCTCACAGGCGCCGGGGAAGCAGCCTGCAAGGCATTGAGCGCCGCATGCTGCGATCGGCACGATGTTCGGCTGCGGGCCCTGGAAACGGATGGTGACCATGGGCATGGTTTCGTATCCGCCCCGCCCCGATGGCCTCCGGCGACCATCGTCGGAGGCTCACGGGGTACAGCTCGCGCACGCGGCGGGAGAGGCCCCCCAAGCTCAAGCGCTTCTGTGGCCGGGGACAGCTCTGGACTCAGGCATACTAGTGGGGACGGCGGGCGCCTGTATGGGCGGAGGTCATTCGTCGCTATATCCAGGAATGCCAGGGGAAATAGCCGCCCTTCCGGGCGGCGGCTCTCATCCCATCCCCTGAAGAGGATGGGTATTCCCGCGCCATTCTATAACTCGGCTAGAGTGACGCTTCCAGTTTCCGCACTGTTCATGCCAGTTTGCCCAGTTGCGCAAGGGCGCCCGCCAGATCGCCCTCAATTTTCTTATCGGCTTCCCGTAACGCCTCGAATCGCCGTAGTAGCGCCCCGAGATCCGCCGATTCGGCATTGGACGAACCATTTATCCACCTGCTCGGACTCAGGCTGTGTAGTCCGCTTCTCCGGCCTGCTGCTTGGTAATGACTGACAGCTCGCCTTCGACCGGCTCCCTCTTGAGATACATCGCCGCCAGCGGTCGGATGTCCTCCCCAGGCAGGTAGTTCTTCGGCGGCCCCTTCTTGAATCACTTGCTGGCGTTGAGAAGCATGATCCGCTCGTTGCGGGCGGCGGGCTTGCGCCTGGAGAGCACGGCGATGACGCTGGCGGCCGTAGTGTTGTAGAAGAGGTTCTCCGGCAGTAGCATGACGCCGTCGGCCAGGCCGCGATCGACGAACCGCTTGCAGATGTTGCGCTCCTCGTCCTCGTTCGTCGAGCCCGGGCCGCGCGTCACGCTGCCCGTGTTGAGCACGGTGGCGGCGCGGCTGTCGTCCACGCACGCCAGGGTATGCTGCAGACAGGCCCAGCCCCTTGCCGGCGGTGATCTCGCCGACAGTGCGGCAGCGGTCGAGTCAGTTCGAGAATCATCTGCGCGCCGTGCTCGGTCTGCCGCTTGGCGCGACGCATGGGTTGGCGCCGTCGGGCATCGTCAATTTTCGTGGGTTATCAGCCTGAGGCATCGGCGGTGCTCGCCGATGCCGGCGGTACGGATTAGCCCACGACCCGCTCCTTTTCCCGCCACTCCATGTATTCCGGCGCCTCCACGCCCTGTTGACGCATCAGGAGATCCATTTGACCGAGATGGTAGGCGTGGTGACCGAGAATGGACCACAGGAGACCCATTCCTGTGTAGTGGCGGCCGGCGAACACGAGCCGCTTGTCGAGATCGGCGGCGCCGAGCATCGCGAGTCGTTCCATGTTCTTTTGGTGGCGTTTCTCATAGACATCGATGAAGCTCGGGACGGTCTTCACCGCCTCGACCACCGGGTCTTTTTCCGGCATCGGCATGGTCCCGTTCGCGGGGAGCGAGGGCAGCTGACTGATCCAGTGCGACTCGGCCGTCGCCAGGTGGCGCGACAGCGCGGCGATGGTGATCTTGTTGATGCGTGACCCAAGATAGAGGGCCTCCGAATCACTCGGGATCCCCTGCCATTGGGGCTCGCCCACGGTGCGGAGATAGTCGAAGGTGTGCAGAACCTGTTGATTGAACAGCGACCGAAAACGTTCCAGTTCCGTCATAAAACCTCCGTGGATGTGTCCGGGAGCAGGCCGCTCCACTGCCAAATGTCTATTATGGGCCCGTAGGCGCGATTACAGGCGGGTCGAACGGCGGCTTGCAGGCCTTTTCGAGGGCCGGCTCATGTCCCCGTTCGTGGGGCCGCAAAGCCATGCCGGCGCAGGCGCCGGTAGAGCGTGCGTTCGCTTATGCCTAAGGCATCGGCCATCGCCCGGCGCTTGCCATGGTAGCGTTCGGCGAGGGCCTCGAGCTGTTCGCGCTCCAGACCCCCCCAGTTGGGGGCCACTGGCGCGCCGGTATCGGCGTCCGCCTCCTCGAGACCGAGGTCCCCGGGCTCTATGATCTGCCCATGGCAGAGCGCGACCGCGCGCTGGAGGACGTTGCGCAACTCGCGAACATTGCCCGGGAAGTCGTGCCGCATGAGGCGCGTCCAGGCCGCCTCGCTCAATCGCGCGTGACGGCCGTTGGCGGCATTGATGCGCGCGAGCAGGGCCTCGACCAGCAGCGGGATATCCGCGCGGCGTTCGCGCAGCGACGGCAGGGCGATGGTGATGCACGCGATACGGTAATAGAGGTCTTCGCGGAACCGGCCGGTAGCAACGGCGTTCCTGAGGTCCCTGTTGGTGGCCGCCACGAGCCGGATATCGGCATGCAGCGCCTCGCGTCCCCCGACGCGCCGGAATGTCCCGCTCTCCAGGACCCGCAGCAGCTTGGCTTGCATGGCAAGCGGGATCTCGCCGATCTCGTCTAAGAACAGCGTGCCGTTTCGCGCATCCTCGAAGAGCCCGGCCTTACGCCCTACGCAACCCGTGAACGCGCCGGCTTCGTGTCCGAACATCTCGCTCTCGAACAGGCTTTCGGGGAGCGTCGTGCAGTCGATGGCCACGAATGGGCCGCCCCGGCGTGGGCTGTGGTCATGCAGGTAGCGGGCGGCGAGTTCCTTGCCGACCCCGCTCTCCCCGGCGAGCAGGACCGGTGCCGGGCTGGCCGCGGCCTGGCTCAATTGATCGATCGCATGCAGCAAGGGACGCGAACGCCCCACCATGCGCATCTCCTCGCAGTTCATGGCCTCTGGCGGAGCGAGCCTCTGGATCGATTCCCCCAGGTAGATCTCGCCGTCCGGGAGTACCACCGGATGCCCCTTGATCCCGACATATTCGGGGCGGCCCTTGCCATCGAAGTGGGTGTGCACGACGCGTTGGATCTCGCCGCGCGCAAATACCTGTTGATGGGGGCAATCCTCACCATGCAGATGGCAGGGTGAGTCGCGATGATGTGAGATCTCATAGCAATGGCGGCCGATCAGTTGCTCGCTCTTCACCCCATAGGTCGTGCGGTAGGCGCGGTTGGCGGCGACGATACGGTAGGCGCGGTCGATGAGTACGGCCGGGTGTTCGTGCATGTCGATCAGGGACTGCACGGATTCGTGGACGCGGGAGGCTGACAGCTTTGACATGTCGTCATGACAACACTGCCACCTGTGTCATGTCAAGTGCCCATGGGGCGCTGCTGGACCCCGATATATTGTGTTCGATGTGTGGCCATCTACAAGGCGCGCACGGCATGGCTATTGCTACAAGGGGGGCGACGCCACCGCCGCGTCGTGATTCGTCCGCGACCTCAACAGGAGTCTCATGTCCGACAGCATCCGCATCATCCTGACCTCGGGAACTCGGGAGAAGCTGCAAATGGCCGCCATGACCGCGGCCGTGGCCTCCGCCGGCGGGACCGACGTCGGTATCTTCGTATCCATGAACGCCCTGCCGTATTTCCGCCGGGAAGGGGCCCCCGAGGCCCCCGCGGAAGGCGAGGTCGGGCATGCCCTCAGGGCCCGCAACGCGCCCCGCTTTCTCGACCTTTTTGCGCAGGCCGTCGATCTCGGATCGGCCCGGGTCTACCCATGTTCCATGGCCCTGGACGTCCTGTCCCTGGGCCCGGCCGACCTCGTCCCTTATCTGGAAAAACCCACCGGTCTCACCAAGTTTCTGAGCGAACTGGAAGGCAGCCATGTCCTTACTTTCTGAGGGGAAGGGAAGAAATGAGTGAAGTCAGAATCGTCGATGCCCGCGGAAGCTTTTGTCCCGGGCCTCTCATGGAATTGATTGCCGCGATGAAGACGGCGACCATAGGCGAGGAGCTCGAGGTCCTGTCCACGGATCGGGGCTCGGCCGAGGATATCCCCGAGTGGATCAAAAAGGTCGGCCACACGCTGGTATCCAGTTCCGAGGAGGGCGGTGTCTACCACCTGCGCGTTCGCAAGACTAAATAACATCTTCATGCCGAAGGCGGGAGGAGTGATAAACTCATGAAAAGAATACTCATAGTGGGCGGCGGGACGGGCGGTACGATCCTTGCGAACAATCTTGCGCGCAGGCTTCGTCAAGAGATCGACAGCGCGCGCGCGTCTGTAACCCTGCTGTCGGCGAGCGCCCGCCACATGTATCAGCCCGGCCTGCTCTATGTCGCGTTTGGCAAGATGGCCCCGTCTGAGCTTTATGTCGATCAAGAGACCTTGCTCGACCCGGCGATACACTTCCATGTCGATCCGGTGGAGTCCTTCGATCTCGATCATAATGAGGTCAAGGCCAAGAGCGGAAAAACCTACGGCTATGACTATCTCGCGATCTGCACGGGATCGCGCCCGGTACTGGCCTCTGTCCCCGGTCTCATGGAAAGCGCCCACCATGTGTACACCGAGGATGCGGCCGTAAAGACCGCCGAGGCCCTGAGGACCTTTGAGGGCGGACGGATCGCCATCGTCACCGGGGTTCCGCACAAGTGCCCCATGGTACCGCTCGAACTCACCTTCATGATGTACGACTATTTCAAGGACCGCGACCTGCTCGACAAGGTGAGCTTTACCTATACCTACCCCATAGGCCGTATCCATTCCCTGGAGAACGTCGCCAAGTGGGCGGCCCCGGAATTCGATCGCATGGGCGTGCGCTACGAGACGCTGTTCAACGCCAAGGAGGTCGACGGGGTCCAGAAGCGCGTGCATAGCGAAGAGGGGAGTGTGGTGGAATTCGATCTCTTGATCGCAGTCCCGCCCCACAAGGGCATGGAGGTCATAGAGCAGAACAAGCTCGGCACCGCGGGATGGATACCCACCAATCGCGCGACGCTCGCCATGGAGGGCCGGGAAAACGTGTTCGTGCTTGGCGACACCACGAACCTGCCGATCAGCAAGGCTGGCTCCACGGCGCATTACGAGGCCGAGGTGCTGGGGGAGAATCTCGCCCGGCTTGCCACCCAGGGCGGGGCCATGCGCTCTTACGAAGGCAAGGTCTTTTGCTTTATCGAGGCCGGCAAGGACCGCGCTACTTATGCGTCGTTCGACTACAAGAATCCGCCCCAGCCCCGGCCGCCGTCGCGCGCCATCCACTGGTTCAAGCTTGCCTACAATCGCTTGTACTGGAACAGCGTGCGCGGCCTGCTGTAAGGAGCGATTACCATGTCAATCGATAATGCGAACGCGGGGGATGCGGCGGCCATCCTGGCCGAGGCCGGATTCGAGACGCTGACCGACGAGATGGTGGGGCGGCTCGTCCAGGCGGCAAGCCAGGGGCTCGATGTCCTGGACGATCTGCAGCGCTATCGTATCTCTGAGGTCTTGCCGATTGTAGGCGAGCTTACGGCCTCCGGCGACCTGGCGCGACTGGCGCGTCTGGCGCGACTGGTGGGCGCGGCCGAGGACACCTTGACCGACGAGATGGTGGGGCGGCTCGCCCAGGCGGCAAGCCAGGGGCTCGATGTCCTGGACGATCTGCAGCGCCATCGCATCTCTGAGGTCTTGCCGATTGTAGGCGAGCTTACGGCCTCCGGCGACCTGGCGCGACTGGTGCGACTGGCGCGACTGGTGGGCGCGGCCGAGGATGCCATGACTGACGACCTCGTAACGCGCCTTGCCGGTCTCGCGAGTCGCACCATGACCATTCTGGATCATGTCACGCGCGCCGATGATGGCCGTTACGCGCGCATATGGGAGCGCCTGGAGGAACGCGTGACACCCGCGCTCGTCGATCGGGTCCTGAAGGCCCTGCCGGCGTTGCTCGATCTCTTCGAGCGCGTTACGGCGAGCGGCATCCTGTCGGATCTCGCGGAGGGCGCCGAACGATTGCAGGGGGAGCTTGCCAGCGCGCCGCGTCCGGGCGGCGGACTTGGCGGACTGTGGGCACTCTTTAAGGATGCCGACAACCAGAGGGTCTTGCAGGCGCTTTTGCTCTATGCGCGGCGTGCCCTCAAGGTCGAGGGGGCATCGGCGCCCGCTTCACGATAAAGCGCCCATACATATGAAACGCCAAAGCGTGCCCCGGGATGGGGCAGACGTAGTAATATTGGCCTGGGCGCCGCGCAACGAAATGCACGGTCGCTTCGGCATAGCGGGCGGCGTGTAGCCGGCTGCTCGAGCGCGGCGCCAATGCCGCGATACGAGCCAGCATGTGGGGCGGGTGCCGCCCGATCTGGAGTGGGTAGGGGGGTTTGGCCGAAGTGATGACGAGGCCATGGACCATACCTGGACCATAGTCCATATTGATGACCTTTAGGGTCACATGCGCCCCTTGCGACACGCATACCGTGGGGTTTGTGAGACCCCCGGTCTCGAAGCTCATGTCCGGATGGCGCGGGGCGTTGGCCACCACCGTGATCACGACCCTCTTGCCGGGAAACATGACGGCATCGGGTCCGCGACGCTCGCCTGCCTTGCGCGAGGACTGCCATGCGATCCGCCCTTGCGCCCAGGGGATGGTCGGACCCACGACCGGTATCGTGTCGCGGGCCATCACCATGGGCATCGCGGTCCTTTCCGCACGACCTAGGATCGTGGCGAAACTGGCGGGGGTGGCACACATCAGGAAGGCAAAGATGGGTAAGGGACGCACGCTCATAAATGCCGCAGGTAGAACTGATACTCGATCTTATGAACTCCCGCTCTACCGGTCAATACGAGCCAGCTCGTAGCTCGCAAACAGTTGTTGCGGCGGCCCCACGGCATCGAGCGCGAGACGGCGCAGTCGCGCCTCGACCGGCAGCGGTAAGACCGATCCCCGCACCAGCGTTTCCATATCCTCTTCGCCCCCCAGGAGACGGCAGGCGGTGGTGAGGTAAAGTCGATCAACTACCCGGTCTACCAATAAGCTGTGGAAGAGCCGCGGGCCGCCCGTCATGTACACGCGCCGCAGCCCGCGTTCATCGAGCACCCGCCAAAGATCCTTGCCCGTCACGGTGAGCGCCTCATCGACTACGATGACTTGAAGCCCTGCCGCGCGCGCCGCCTGCACCTCATCCCTTGCCTTGGTGGGGGTTATGGCCACAATGGTGCCCGGATGCGCGGACTTGAGCGCCCCTCCCGCCAAATCATGGGGTCGCGAGGTCACGACGACGCACACGGGGTGCGCGCTCAGGCCGCGCGCGCGGCGGTAGTCGCGGAGGTCCGGATAGCGCTCGTGCGCGGTGATCATCATATCTTTGAACGCGCCTGTGGCGATCGCCCGGGCCTGGGGACCCGTGGTGAGTACGGCGTCGGCCTGCACCAGCAACTCCGTGTACAGGCGCCAATCCAGGTCGTTGGCGATCGTCGCGGGGACGCCTTTGTGTCCATTGCCGTCGCGTAGCGCGATGCGGCCATCGAGGCTCGCGAGAAAGTTGGCATAGATGAAGGGGTGCCCGACATCTGCCGGCACGTCATCGAGGTACAGGCCCGCAAGCTCGCGTCTTTGCGGGGCGCCTGGGTACAGCGTCAGTATGGGCATGGGCCCACGGTAAGCGATGATTGACACCAAGGCGCGCGACCTAAGTCTGGGCGCGCAACAATTCCGCGACCGCCGGCCCAGACAGCGGGTGCGCCACCAGGTAGCCCTGCACCAAGTCGCAGTGTTGGCGGCGCAGGAAGCTCATCTGGTCCTCGGTCTCGACGCCCTCGGCGATGATGTCGAGCCCCAATTCGTGGCCCAGCGTGATGATGGCGCGAGTGATGGCACCGCCGTCGGTATGGCGCGTGAGGTCGGCTACGAACGATTGGTCGATCTTAAGTGCGTTCAAGGGGAAGCGCTTGAGGTAACTCAAAGACGAGTAGCCGGTCCCGAAGTCATCGACCGCAAGCCTTATGCCCATGTCGCTCAAGGCCTCCAGCATATCGACCGCCCCCTGGGCGTTCTCCATGAGGACGGACTCCGTGAGCTCCAGTTCCAGCAGGCCCTCGCTGTGCGGCCAGCGCCCGAGAATGTCGGCCAGCACCGCGAGTAGGGCGCGATCACGAAACTGGCGCGCGGAGATATTCACAGACACGCGCATGTCACACAGCCCTTGCGCCCGCCAGGCCTCCATCTGGGCGAGCGCCGCCTGTAGGGCCCATTCTCCCGCCGGCACGATAAGGCCGGTCTCTTCCAACAATGGTATGAAACCCGCCGGGCTTACGAGCGCGCCATCCGGCTGCTGCCAGCGCATCAGTGCTTCGGCACCCACGATCCGCCCACTCACCATGTCCTTCTGCGGCTGATAGAAAAGCCGCAATTCGTCGCGTTCCAGCGCGCGGCGCAGCCGGCTCTCCAGGGTCAACCGCTCGAGCGCCTTGGCGTTCATGTCGGCAGTGTAGAATTCGTGGGCGTTGCCGCCGCGCAACTTCGCGCGATCCAGGGCGCTGCCGGCATTTTTAAGAAGCGTCTCGGCATCGGCGCCGTCTGTGGGGGCGAGGCTCACGCCGATGCTCACCGTCAAGAAAAACTCATGACCGCTCACGTTGAACGGCTCGCTCACCAAAGCTGCCAGATGGTCTGCGAATATGCTCGCTTCCTGGACGGATCTCATGGGCGCGAGCAGCGCCGCGAACTCGTCGCCCCCGAGACGCGCGACGAAGGCCTTTCTGCCAAGGACGGCGCGCAGGCGTTCGGCGAATTCCTGGACGATACGATCGCCAACAAGCGGGCCAAAGGTGTCGTTCACGCGCTGAAACCGGTCGAGATCGAACAACAGGACGGCCAGAGAGCGGTTTCCGTACTCGTCTTGGACGATGGCCGCGTCGATGCGCTCGGACAGCAGCGCGCGTGTGGGAAGATTAGTCAGTGGATCGTGGTGCGCAAGATAGTTTATGCGCTCCTCGGTGGCGATATGTTCGGTCATATCTTTTCCGGTCGATACGAAATAGGCTATGGCGCCGCTTTCGTCGCGCAACGGCGTGATCGTCGCCTGTTCGTAGTAGAGTGAGCCATCCTTCCGACGGTTTATGAACATGTCGCGATACACGGACCCGGAACGTATCGTATGCCACATATTGTCGTAAAACGCGCGAGTATGGCGGCCGGAGCGCAGGATGCGCGGCGTACAGTCTATCGCCTCCTCGCGGGTGTAGCCCGTAATCGTTTCAAAGGCCTTGTTTACATAACGGATGACGCCCTTGGTGTCGGTTATGAATACCGAGTCTCCCGATTGCTCGATGGCAATCATGAAGCGCAGCAGTTTCTGCTCCGTGCGTCTTCGTTCGGCGATCTCGGCGGACAGCTCCGCTGTACGGCGCGCGTGCAGAAAGTGTAGTCGGCGCATATGCGTGCGCGAACGTTCCCGTTCGACGGCACTCGTTATGCTGCGCCCCGCGGCGAGCAGTGCACCGCGCGTGGGCGGCAGGAGCGCGTCCGAGCTTACCGCGAGATCGACAAAGCCGATTGGATGGCTGTTATCGAATAAAGACAGGGCGGCGTGCCGAAGGCCGGGTGCGATCGGCAATGGCGGGTGCCGGCGGGCGTTGCGAAATCGCCCAAGGCGGTATGGGTCCTCGACGCTCGCGAAGCCTTCGCGCCGTGGAGCGGTCCGGTATTCCTTGTACAGCACGATGCGCGCCGCATATATCCCGGGAAAGCGCAGAAGGGCCGCAGTTGCGCGCGTCACCATCCGCTCTTGCCCTTCGGTGCCGAGCAGGTCGGTGATGAGTGCCGGAAGGGCCCTCAATACCGCCTGCGCCCGACGGCGTACCGACATGGCCGGTGCCGGTGCGCGCCGGCCCTTGCGGGCGACCTGGGAGGCTGAGCGCGATACGGTAAAGAGCGCGGCCTCCCTGCGTATTCCGTTCGGCGCGATGCTTTTGCGGATTATGCGTGCCCCCGGTGTCCTGAGGTAGGGGGCCAGCTTGCGCCCGCAATCGTCCGGATCCATGAGTACGACGACGTGGAATATCTCATCCATCCGCCTAGTCATGGGTCGTGAGTATAGGAGAAGGGTGTCCCGGAAACCTCGGCCTTCCAGCCCGGTCCATTTGAACGAGGTCGCACACGCGGTATGATGCGCCGTTTTATGGGGAGTCCGGGTGCGCGCACGCGATATCGTCTGGCTTTTGGTGGCGACCGCGCTCATGGGCTCGTCTTTTGCCATCGGACAAATGGGACTGCGTTACGCCCCCCCGCTTTTCCTGGCGGGGCTGCGATTCACCCTGGCCGGCGCGCTGCTCGCCGGGTTTGCACGCAAACGCCGGCCACTGGCCCGATGGAGCGACCGTGGGCGGGTGGTCACCATAGGCCTCCTTCAGACCGCGGGCGTCATGGGCACGATCTTCGTGAGCCTAAAGACGATCCCTGCCGGCGAGTCGGCCATCCTCACCTTTGCCAATCCCCTGATTGTGGTCGTCGGCGGGTCTGTGCTGCTCCGCTATCGGTATCGCGCGCGGCAATGGGCGGGCGTGGTCGTGGGGTTCACCGGCCTCGCAGTGGCGGTCGGCGGGGGCTTTGTATTGAGGCCAGGTGTGCCCCTGGCGCTTTCGTCGGCGATCTTCTGGGCGGCCGCTACGCTCCTCATGAAACGCTGGCAGGGGTTCGCGGACCTATGGGTGCTGACTGCCTATCAGATGCTCACGGGTGGGCTGGTCCTGCTGGCACTGGGCGCGGTCTTCGAGGTGCCCGATTTCCGCTGGAATGCCGCTTCGGCGGCGATCCTCGCATGGCTTGTGGTTATGGCCTCGATCGTGCAGTTCGGCGCCTGGTTTTATGTGCTGCACCGAAACGACCCGGCGCGCGTGAGCGCCTATCTCTTTCTTGCTCCGGTATTTGGTGTGTTATCCGGCTGGCTGCTCCTGGACCAGCCCGTCGGTTGGCATGTGGCCGCGGGCGCGCTCGGAATCGCCGCCGGCATCTGGCTCGTAAACCAGGCGCCGAGCGCAGCAGGCGCCACTGATCCGGTGCGTTGAGGGCCCCTCGATCCCTATTGTGTCTCCCCATCCCCTATGTCTTGCATCATCATGCGGGGCTAGTCAAAGCATCGCGATTGACCGATTCGCACCAGAGTTGCGCCATCAGCTCTGCAACAGGGGGATCCTCATCGCGATAGGGACACTATCACGCTTAGACAAGAACCGGTGATCACGATGACTAGAATACGCAAGGGGATCGGTAGGCCGACTTTCGCCTGACATTCAGCGCTTGGAGGTACGCAGCGCAGGATGCGTGGAGTAAGGCGCATATCGTCCACGTGATATAGTTTTTGCAACGAACACTTGAGGTCTGTGATCCATGGTTTGGCGTCGTGGTCTTTTAATGGTCGCGATATTCGTCTTTGCCCCGGCCGTATCTTCCCACGCGGCCCGTGCGCCGTCCGCTGGGCGTATCCTGGCTCTAGCACACAAGGCCGCCGCGGGAAACCAACACGCCCTTCATGTGCTGCGGGACTTCGCTCATTCTGACAATCCCACCGCGGACACTATCCTCGGTATTCTCTACGTCAACGGTAAGGGTGTTCCGCTGGACTACGCCAAAGCCGCTTACTGGTATCAGAAGGCCGCGGTGTAAGGTAACCTCGTCGCCGAACGCTTCCTCGGTGCCCTCTATGCCAGTGGCCGAGGTATTCCGCAGAGTTACACCAAAGCCGCTGCTTGGTGGCGCAAGGCGGCAGCGCAAGGGGATGCCCATGCGGAATTTGATCTGGCTGTAATGTACGACGATGGTCTTGGCGTCCGGCAAGATTTCCTAAAGGCTATTTACTGGTATCGAAAAGCTGCCGCGCAAGGCTACGCCAATGCGGAAAATAATATCGCTGGAGCCTACGCCCACGGACTCGGTGTTCCACAGGACTATGCGAAGGCCATTTACTGGGAACGAAAGGCCGCCGGGCAAGGCTGCGTCAATGCGGAAAATAATCTCGCTAGCCTCTACACTCAGGGCCTAGGTGTCCCGCGAAACGACATCAGGGCCATTTACTGGTATCGCAAGGCCGCGGCGCAGGGGAGTGCCGCCGCGGAAGCCTCCGTCGGTTCCTTCTATGCCAGCGGCAAGGGTGTTTCGCAGAGTTATACAAAAGCTGCTGCTTGGTGGCACAAGGCGGCAGCGCAAGGGGACGTCCAGGCTGAATATGATCTGGGTGTGCGCCGCGCCAAGGGTCTAGGCATATCGCGAAATGACATTAAGGCCATTTACTGGTATAGAAAGGCCGCCGTAGGGGGGCTCCGTCGATGCGGAAAACAACCTCGGTTTCCTCTACGGCAACGGCCTCGGCGTCCCGCAGGACTACGCGAAAGCCTTCTACTGGTATAAGAAGGCCGCGCTGCAAGGGGACGCTGGTGCCGAAACCAACCTCGGTTTTCAGTACACCGCCGGGGAAGGTGTGGCGCAGAGCTATACCAGGGCCGCTGCGTGGTACCGCCAGGGCGCGGTACAGGGAGATCCTTATGCGGAAATCGATTTGGGTAGTGACTACGCTACCGGCCGTGGGGTTTCGCAGGACTACGCTAAAGCTGTCTACTGGTATAAGAAGGCCGCGGCGCAAGGAATTTCTGCCGGGGAAACCGCGCTTGGTTCCCTATACGCGAATAGGCATGGCGTTTTGAAAAACTACGTCAAAGCCGTTTACTGGTATCGCAGGGCCGCCGCGCAAGGGTATATCTATGCGGAAAGTAACCTCGGCTTGGCTTACTTACAGGGACTTGGCGTCCCGCAGGACGACACCTCGGCGCTCAAGTGGCTTATCCTTGCGAAGGCGGGTGGATTAGCGGCGGCGGCTCAAGCGCTTCATATATTAGAGCGAGTCGCTGCCCCCGCACAGGTCGCCCAAGCGCAGACGCTGGCAAAACAGTGGTGGGCGAGGCATCACGGCACGAAGTAGGGCGCGATGACGGAGCCGCGCTTTTGCGAAGCCGCAAAACAACGGTTGCGGTGTCTGGCCGGACCGCCATTGCCTACCCTGACCGGTCGGCGCCCTTGCGCGTCCGCCTCAGGCCTGATAACCCGTGTGCGCGCGGCGATTGGGCGCGTGTTTCATCCGCCACCGCGAAGGGGCGGCGGTACAGGGGCGATGCGCCATCTCATGTCCAGTACACGCGCGCGGGGTCGTCGTTCAGTTCGGCGACGGCCTCGATGAGGCTTGGCTGGGCGCTTTGGATCACCCATGCGTCGGTGATGTGGTCGCGCCGGTAGAGATGCCAGACGTTATGACCGCTGCGAAAACGCAACCAGGCGACATCTATGACACCGCCTGCGCTGTCGACCGTGCGTGAGCAGCAGGGACTGCGCACGATGTAGCCCTCGGGGCCGGGGAGGACGGTAGGTGTAACATAGCGGTAGCGACGCCGGTTCTTCAGCAGGCGCAGGATGCGCCGCCGATCGACATCGTTGGGGTGGATGGGCGGCGCTGCCGGATCATCCATGGGGGCCTTGGTGTCGTCGTGGGTGTCATTCACGGCGAGCGTCCCGATCGGCGGTCCATGGGGACCGGCTCGCCGTTGCGCGCGGCCGGGCGGAGAGGGCGGACACGCACATGACCTAATCCGGGCGCGAAGCCGGCACGGCCCATTGCAGCCGGTGGGCCACGATCGCGCGTACGTCGGCAATCGGGTCTTCGGCGAGGACCATGAGCCAGGATGCATCTATGCGTCGCGCCAGGACCCGCCGGATGTGGGGGTCCGCATCGCCGAGCATAAGCGGCAGCATGTGCGCCGTGACACGCGAGACCACGATGCGCCGGACGATGATATCTGAGTCGTCCATCATGATGATAAGGTCGCTGCCGAAGAGTCGGCGCGCGACTGCGGCGCGCACGCTCGCGTCGGCGTCCTCGCGGAGCGGCGCGATATGATCGAGCGGCGCGCGCTTGATCGCCTGGCGGCGTATATGCCGGTCCGGGTCGTAGAGCAGTTCGGGGGCGTAATAGGGGTGGGCGCGAGCGGCCGCGGCCCGACGGATGCCTGCGGGCCATTCAGGGGTGGCGCAACGGGTCCCGAACAAGGGGTTACGACGAAAGAAGCGATGGATCCCGAAGGTGCTCTGCGCAAATGGGCACATGGATCCGGGACGACATCGCGCCGGCCACGGCCATTGGCGGATGCCGCAGCGCGCGCACTCCTCGTGCCGATCGGCATCGCCTGTCATCCGGCCGTCTCGTCGGTCGGTCGTCATAAGTCTGCTCCGCGCGCAGGCGGTCTTGTTGCAATGCCCGCTGAACCGCCCGCCTTTGCGGCCGCGGGCTTTATACCAAGCAATTACCGTACCACAAGGCGATGCCCGGCGGCCTTCTTGCCCGTGACCTGTTGGTGTCACGACAGGGCTTACGGGGTGGGTCGACGGATCCGGCATCGGGCAACTACAGGCGGCGCAGGGGGATGGCGTGCTTCTTCAGGGCGTAGCCGACCTGCCGCGGAGTAAGGTTGAGAAGGCGTGCGGCCTTCGCCTGCACCCATCCGCACTGCTCGAGGGCCCAGATCAGGCGTTCGCGCTCGGAACTCGCCGGCGGCGGGGCGTGCGCGTTGCCCGCCGCGGATACCCCGGGTCGCGTGTCCATGCGCGATAGGGGGTGCTGCGTACCGCCTTTCGCCGCCCAGCCCTCCTGCAGGACCCCTGAAAAGCACTTTCCTTGCTGGCAGGAAAGGTCCGGGAGCTCGATGACATCGCCCTGCGCCATGGTCGCGGAGCGCTCCACGCAGTTTTCGAGTTCGCGCACATTGCCGGTCCAATTGCATTGCAAGAGGATGCGCATCGCCTCGGGTGCCATGCGCACCTGCCGGCCGTTCTCGCGGTTGAATTTGTCGAGACAATGCTCGACGAGAAACGGGATATCCTCGTGGCGTTCGCGCAAGGGCGGCAGAAAGATCGCCACGACATTGATGCGGTAGTAGAGGTCTTCGCGGAATGTGCCGTCGGTGACCGCCGCCTCCAGGTCGCGGTTGGTGGCGCATATCAGGCGCACGTCGACCCGGATCGACTTGTTTCCGCCGACCCGTTCGAATTCGCGCTCCTGGAGTACGCGCAAGAGCTTCGTCTGGAAGGCCGGCGAGATCTCGCCGATCTCATCCAGGAAGAGCGTGCCGCCATGTGCGGACTCAAAGCGCCCCTTGCGCTCCTGGGAGGCGCCGGTGAAGGCGCCTTTTTCGTGGCCGAAGAGCTCGGATTCGAGCAGGGTCTCGGTGAGTGCCGCGCAATTGACGCGCACGAAGGCCTTATCCTTGCGCGGGCTCAGGTAATGGATGGCGCGCGCGATCATCTCCTTTCCGGTCCCGGATTCGCCGCGCAAAAGCACGGTGGCGCGCCCCGGCGCCACCTTGTGGACCTCCGCGAACACCTCCTGCATGCGTTTGCCGTGGCCGATCACATTGTCGATGCTGTAGCGCCCCTTCAAGGCGGTCTCAAGGCGTTGTTTTTCGGACAGCAGTGCGGCGCGTTCCGCGGCGATCACGCGGCTTTGCTTTACGGCGTGCCCGATCAGAATCGCGACCATCTTCAGAAAGCGCACGTCCTGCTCGAAGCGCGTAGATCGCTGGGAGGCATCGGTCTCGCGGTCCACGCTCAATACCCCGATCGTGTCGCGGCCCATCTTGATCGGCACGCCAATGAACGCGATCGCGTCCCCTTCGCCCAGATCCCGTGATTGCGTGCGATTCAAGAATAACGGCTCATCGGCCACGTCCGGTATGACCATGGGCAGACCGGTCTTCAGTACCCGCCCGATGATGCCCTCGCCCTTCAGGTAGCGTCCGCGGTCTTTCTCCTGGCGGCTCAGGCCGTGCGCGCTCACGGTCTGCAGGGCCCCGTCGTCTTGCACAAGCGCCACCATGCCACGCTGCATGTGCAGATAGGACGCCAGGATTTCGAGGGTGGCCCGCAGGTTCTTCGCCAGGTCGGCGCAGGAGTTGAGGGCCTTGCTGATCTCGTACATGGCAAGCACTTGTGTTGTGGCGTTGGCCTCTGGCCGCTTGGTCATGACACTGCCCCTATCATGCATCGGGTACCCCTTGTTTCTCATTCTAGCGCCACATCAGGCAATTTACGTACCGTTTGCACGATACGTCGATAGGTCTTGTTGTTGCCTGCATCAAAGGCGTTTGCGCGCGCCTGCGGCGGGCACGCACGCCGATCGGCGGCCCCGGCCGACCCGGTCGCGCCCCCGGGAGGATTGTCGGTTATGCGACAAACACAGACATTTTGTATGGGTATCGTCGCGTACCGGACAGGCGCATCGGGGCGGGGCCTGGTCTTTTGGATGGCATGGGACTTGCTAATTCGGGACGGGGCCTGCGGGCGGCATTGTGGCACCGGGCGCGGCGATCGCCGCCGTTCCGCATGCCCCACCGGATCCGGCCACGCGCGCGATCCCTATATCGCATATCGGAGGTAAGGGCTATGAGTTATGGCGACAAGGTGCTCGATCATTACGAAAATCCCCGCAATGTCGGCGGATTCGACAAGGATGATGATGCCGTCGGGACCGGCATGGTCGGGGCGCCGGCCTGCGGGGACGTCATGCGCCTGCAGATTCGCGTGGACGATGGCGGTGTCATTACCGAGGCCCGGTTCAAGACCTATGGCTGTGGAAGCGCGATCGCTGCCAGCTCGCTTACCACCGAGTGGCTGAAGGGGCGCACCTTGGCGCAGGCCCTAGCGATCAAAAACCAGGCGATAGCCGATGAACTGGCGTTGCCGCCGGTCAAGATCCACTGCTCGGTCTTGGCCGAGGATGCCATACGCGCGGCGGTCGCGGACTATCGCGCCAAGCACGCGCTCTCACCCGACACCGATCGCGCCGCCTAAGGGCGGCCGCTCGCCGCCTGTCTCTAGCCCCCCGGGCCATGGGCGGCGCGCATGCGCCGCTCTCACGGTCGTGCCGAGCCCGCATTCTTTACAGCTAGTCGAAGCCAGCCCCCATCCCGACCCCGGCCGCAGGGTCGGCGCTCGCGGTCTCGTCTGTTAGCGGGATTGGCAGCGCCATTTCGCCTCCCTGCTGTCGGGTTACCGACAAACATACTGGTCGCAAAGCCCACATCGTGTCGTCTATCGCGGTGCGAACCCTATTGGCGCTGCGGTTTCCAAACCTCCCGGCATTGGCATGGCCCTTGCTATTGGGGTTGGCGAACGGTTTTGAGGGATCGTGCCATGGATCTTACGGTAGGCATCAATGACACCACGTTGCGCGACGGCGAACAGACCGCGGGCGTGGTCTTTAGCGCCGAGGAGAAGATCGCCATCGCCTGCGCCCTGGATCAGGCCGGCATCGCCGAGATGGAGGTCGGTATACCGATTCTTGGTCCCGAGGAGCGCGAGACGATCCGCGCCATCGGCGCGCTCGGTCTGCGCGCCCGGCCCATGGTGTGGGCGCGCATGTGTCCCGCCGACCTCGACGCCGCGAGCCTTTGCGGTAACGTCCTCGTCCATCTGTCCATACCGGTATCGGACATTCATATTCAGCGCAAGCTAAAGCGCAGCCACGCGTGGGTACTAAAGACCGTGACACGCTTTGTGGGCATGGCCGTGGATCGGGGGATGCGGGTGTCGGTCGGCGCCGAGGATGCCTCGCGCGCCGATCCGGACTTTTTGTGCCGCGTGGCGGAGGTGGCGCAGAAGGCCGGCGCCTGGCGCCTGCGGTTTGCCGACACCCTGGGGGTGCTGGATCCATTCACCACGCGCGAACGCATCGGCGCGCTGGTGCGCCATACCGATCTGCCGATCGAGATGCATGCCCACGATGATCTGGGTCTGGCCACCGCCAACACCCTGGCGGCGGTGCTTGCCGGTGCGCGCTACGTCAATACCACCGTCAATGGCTTAGGCGAGCGCGCCGGCAACGCCAGCCTGGAGGAGGTCGTGCTCGCGCTCCACGTGATCTATCGGCGGACCACCGGCATCGACATGACGCAGCTGCCGGCGATCTCGGGGCTCGTCGGCCAAGCCTCGGGTCGCCCGGCCCCTCCCCAGAAGAGCGTGGTGGGGGATGCGGTGTTTACCCACGAGGCCGGCATCCATGTCGACGGACTTCTGAAGGACGTGCGTACCTATCAGGGATTCGATCCGGCGGAGGTCGGGCGAGCGCATCGCATCGTGCTTGGGAAATACTCGGGCTCGCAGGCCGTGACCTATGTCTACGACAAGCTCGGCATTGCCTTGAGTCGCGAGCAGGCGCGCCGGATCGTGACCCTGGTCCGGGCGCACGCGATGCGCACCAAGACCTCGCCGAGCGATCAGGATCTGCGCGACTTTCTTGGCCAAACCCGAACCCTCGGGCTTGCAGGGGCGACCTTATGAAGGACCGGTCTCAGGGATCTGAAGGCCAGCGGCTGTTTCGCGATCTGGCCGCATTGTCGGCAGCCGAAGAGTTTTTCGAATACTTCGCGGTGCCCTATGACCGACACGTCGTGAACGTCAACCGCCTCCATATCCTGAAGCGCTTTCGCCAATATCTGGCGACCGCCCTCGATGACCCGCCCGCCGATCGCGAGGGCCTGTACGCCCTGTGCGCATCGCTGCTCGCCAAATCCCATGCCGACTTCGCACGCTCCAGCGCGCAGGCCGAGAAGGTGTTCCGGGTGTTTCAGGACCCGACGCCGCAGATCGCGGTCACGGCCATTCAGCGCGCCCTTGCCACGCGCCCCAAGGGGGAATGATATGCATATTCTGGTGTGCATCAAACAGGTGCCTGACAGCGCGCAGATCCGCGTGCATCCGGTCACCAACACGATCATGCGTCAAGGGGTTCCGGCGATCGTCAACCCCTACGATCTCTATGCCCTGGAGGAGGCGCTGCGCCTGAAGGATCGCTACCGCGCGCGCGTCACGGTGTTGTGTATGGGGCCGCCCCAGGCCGAGGCGGCGCTGCGCAAGGCGCTGGCGTTCGGCGCCGACGAGGCGATCCTCTTGACCGATCGCGCGTTCGCCGGCGCCGATACCTTGGCTACGAGTTACGCCCTGTCGGCGGCCATACGCCAAGTCCATCAGGGCCTGCCGGTCGATCTTGTGTTTGCCGGCAAGCAGACCATAGACGGGGATACCGCGCAGGTGGGGCCGGGGATCGCCACCCGCCTCGACATGCAGTTGTTGACCTATGTGAGCAAGATCGTCTCCCTCGACCTGACGGCCCGGGAGATCGTCGTGCATAGGCGGTCGGAGGGTGGCGTGCAGGTCTTGAAGACCCGGTTGCCGGCGCTCATCACGGTGCTGGAGGGCATCAACGAGATGCGCTTTGCCTCGCTGACCGACATGTTCCGTGCGGAGCGCCACCGGCTCACGATCTGGAGCAAGGACGATGCCCATATCGAGGATGTCACCAAGATCGGGCTGAAAGGTTCGCCGACCGCGGTCTCCAAGGTATTTGCGCCGACCCCGACCAATCGCCGCGCGGAGATCATCGAGACACAAAGCGGCCAGCCGGTAGATCTGGCGGCGACCCTGGTCGCCAAGCTCTTGTCCCGGCACCCGGACGTGGCGCTCGCCATCAACCCTTCCCTTGAGCTCGATGGGAGATCCTTATGACAGCCACACCAAACGCCCCGACCCCGCGCCCTGCAGGGCGCCGTGCCCAGAAGCTCGACGAGCGCCTGGCCGGCTACAAGGGTGTCTGGGTATTCGTCGAATATGAGCGCGGTCAGGTCCATCCAGTCTCCTGGGAGTTGCTGGGCGAGGGCCGCAAGCTCGCCGATGCCCTCAAGGTGGAGCTCGCCGCGGTGCTGCTCGGTCCGCCGGACGGCGCCGTGCGCGGGTTCTGCGATCAGGCGATCCACTATGGCGCGGATCTCTGCTATCTCGCGTGCCATCCCGTCCTAAAGGATTACCGCAACGCCCCCTATAGCGCTGTCCTAACCGAGCTCGTCAATCGCTACTGTCCGGAGATCCTGTTGCTCGGCGCGACCACGCTCGGGCGCGATCTCGCCGGCAGCGTGGCCACGACCTTGAAGACCGGACTCACGGCCGACTGCACGGGGCTTGCGATTGATCCCGAGAACCGCGGGCTCGCCGCCACCCGCCCGACCTTCGGCGGCAGCCTGTTATGTACCATCGTGACGCTGAATTACCGCCCGCAGATGGCGACCATACGCCCGCGCGTCATGGCCATGCCCTCGGCGGACGCGGGGCGTACGGGACGCGTCATAGAGCATCCGGTGACCTTCCTCGAAGAGTCGATCATCACCAAGGTCCTGGAGTTCATTCCCGATGACCGCGCCGCCGAGGCCAATCTGCCGTTCGCCGACATTATCGTGAGCGGTGGGCGGGGGATGAAGCGCCAAGAGAACTTCCGCCTCATCCAGGACCTGGCGCGGGTGCTTGGTGCCGAGGTGGGTGCCAGCCGGCCGGTCATTCAGGCCGGCTGGGTCGGTGCCGACCGTCAGGTCGGGCAGTCGGGGAAGACCGTGCGCCCGCGGCTTTATATCGCGGCGGGCATCTCGGGGGCCGTGCAGCACCGGGTCGGCATGGATAAATCGGACGTGATCATTGCCATCAACGAAGACGCCAACGCCCCGATCTTCGATTTCGCGCATTACGGTATCGTCGGCAACGCCATGACCATCCTGCCGGCCCTGACCCAGGCGTTCACAGAGCATTTACGAGCCCGCAAGCAGGCCTGCTGACGGCGAAGGAGGGTTTATGTCCGAGCATTTTGATGCCATTGTCGTGGGTGCGGGGCCGGCTGGAAATGCCGCCGCCTATACCATGGCCAAGGCCGGTCTCAAGGTCTTGCAGATCGAGCGCGGCGAGTATTCGGGATCCAAGAATGTCCAGGGGGCGATCCTGTATGCCGATGCCCTGGAGCGGATCATCCCGGATTTCCGCGAGGACGCACCGCTCGAGCGCCATGTCATCGAGCAGCGCGTCTGGGTCCTGGATGACGAGTCCTGTACCGGCGGCACCTACCGGTCGGCGGACTTCAGCAAGCCCCCTTATAATCGCTACACGATCATCCGCTCCCAATTCGATCGCTGGTTTTCGCAAAAGGTGCGGGACGCCGGGGCGTTGGTCGTATGCGAGACCACCGTGCTCGATCTGCATATGGACGGACACCGCGTGGTGGGGGTGCGCACCGATCGCGAGCACGGCTCCGTCTATGCCGATATCGTCGTCCTCGCCGATGGCGTGAACTCGCTGCTCGCACGCAAGGCCGGGTTTCACGAGGAATTGAAGCCGAGGGACGTGGCATTGGCCGTAAAGGAGATCCATTTCCTCCCGGAATCGACCATCGAGGAGCGCTTCAACGTCAAAGGCACCGAGGGTGTCGTCATCGAGATGGCCGGCAAGATCACCCAGGGCATGGTGGGTACGGGGTTTTTATATACGAACAAGGAGTCGGTGACCGTTGGTGTCGGTTGTCTGCTCTCGGACTTCAAGAAGAGCGGGGTCGCGCCTTATGCCCTGCTCGAGCAGATGAAGGCGCATCCCGCCATACAGCCGCTGCTCGCGGGTGGCGAGATGAAGGAGTACACCGCGCACCTGATCCCGGAGGGCGGATATAAGGCCATCCCCGCAGTCTATGGCGACGGATGGCTCATGGTAGGCGACGCCGGCATGTTCGTAAACGCCGTGCACCGCGAGGGATCGAACTTGGCCATGACCACCGGGCGGCTTGCGGCCGAGACGGTCATCGATCTGAAGGCCCAAGGCAAGACCATGACCGCGCAAAATCTAGCGCGCTATCGCAAGGCCCTAGATGAGAGCTTCGTCATGAAGGATCTCAAAAAATACAAGGACGTGCCGGATATCATGGACCGGAACCGCCAGTTCTTCACCGCCTACCCCAATCTCGTGAGCCAGGCGGCACATACCCTGTTGACTGTCGATGGTGTCGACAAGAAAACCAAGGAGCGCTCCATCCGCAGAAAATTCACCCGCGCGCGCACGACCCTTGGGTTGTTCGCCGACGCCTTCAGGCTGTGGAGGGCATTCGAATGATACGCATAGAAGAGAAGCTCTTCCAAAACCGTTATCGCGTGGATGCCGGACGATCGCATATCGAGATCGCCGACCCCGATGTCTGCGCCGTTCATTGCCAAGACAAGCCCTGCACCTATTGTTGTCCGGCCGGCTGCTACGCCGAGGACAACGGTGGGCGTGTGACGTTGATCACCGATGGATGCCTGGAGTGCGGGACCTGCCGTGTGATCTGCGGTGAACACCGTAACGTCCGCTGGGAATACCCGCGCGGGGGTTATGGGATATTGTTCAAGTTCGGCTAAGGTCCGGGGCGCCGGTCGCTGACCGGTCTGCAGGCCGGTGCCCCGCGCCCGGGGCGTCGCCCGCCGGCGGCCGTCCGTCCCGGTCGCGGCGCGCATCCCTCGTCCGTCGAAGGCGCAAAGCCGCCCGCTATACAATCAGTATATGGCAATACACTAACGGACTTGCCCCAGGTCAAGGTTCGATGGCGGCGCCTGCCGGAAGATCACGGACCCCGGCGCGGACCGCCGGCACGCCGCGCGTGCCGCGGGGATGGGGCACTATTATCCGCAACGAGGCCGGCTGCGGGCCGGGGCGCGCGCGAGGTCTGGGTCGCAGACCAGGTCGGGGTGGAACATCATGGCGATACGTGGGGGATATGGCGGAACACGAACAGGCGTGCGTGCCCTCCGGGGATAGGACCGCCGAGGCCGAGCGTCTGGCCATCCTGCAGGTCTTGATCGACGTCCTGGCCCTGCCGCTTACCGCCGGCCCCCGCGCCGGGCCGCTTCTGCGGCGCATCTGCACGGGTCTGGTGGCGGCCAGTCCCGCCATTACGTTCGCGTACTATGTCGTCCTCGATGAGCACGCAGATGAGCTGCGCCCCGAGTTCTCGGCGGGGGCCTGTGCCCCGGACCTGCGGATTACGCGCGGCCAGGTGGCCTTGTTGTGGGCCATCGCGCGCGCCCGGCGCGTGCGTTTGTATCACGCCGCTGATCCCCGTACGCCGGCGTGGCTGTGGCCCGGCCACGACGCGCGCGAGCTCGTGCTATTTCCGTTCGGCGTGGCCCCCACGCAGGGGATCGGCGTCGTGGGCGCGCGCGAGGCGGGTTTCTTCACAAGGGTCGGTCTCGAGTCGTTCTCGGCGTTCATGAATCTCGGTGACCTCACCCTCACCCTGAGGATGCTCGCGTTGCGCGATCCCCTCACCGGATTACCGAATCGCGCGCTGTTTCTCGATCGCCTCATTCATGCCTGCGCGCACGCGCGCCGCATGGAACGTCTCCTTGGGGTGGTGTTGCTCGATCTCGATGGCTTCAAGCTCGTCAATGACCGGGACGGACATGCTGCGGGCGATGCCCTCCTGCGACGGGTCGGCCGGGCCATACAGTCGTTTTTGCGTCCCGGCGACACGCTCGCCCGGATCGGCGGCGACGAGTTTGCCCTGTTGTTCGTCGACATACCCTGCCTCAACGATCTCGAGGCCCTGTGCGAGCGCCTGTTGAAGGTCCTGCGCGAGATCGGGCTCACGCAGTCGGCCCCGCCGGGGCTTGCCATCACGGGAAGCCTCGGGGTCACGGTGTTTCCGCTCGATGACAACGACGCCGATACCCTCATGCGTCATGCCGATCTCGCGCTCTATGCGGCCAAGGCCGGGGGCCGTGATCAATACCGGGTCCACAGTGTGGAATTCGAGGAGGCCGCCCATCAGGGTCTCAAGGTGCGCGAGATGGTACGGGCGGCGCTCGGTGAAAATCGCATGACCCTGTATTACCAGCCGATCGTGCGTATCGATGGACCGGTCGTGGGCGCCGAGGCCCTGCTGCGGCTTCGGCATGACGACTACGGCCTTTTGGCGCCGGGGGCCTTTGCGGGCGTCCTCGATTCTGGCCCGCTGGCCCGCGCCCTCGGACGCCATGTCCTGGAGACCGCGGCCGCGCACGCCGAGCGCTGGATAATGGCCGAGGTGCGCACGCCCGAAGGCCTGCCGTTACGCATCTCGGTCAATGTGAGCGCCGCTTACCTGCTCGATCCCGGCTTTCTCGGGGACGTGCGCGCGACGCTTGCGCGTCACCCCCGGCTTATGCCCGCGGCGCTCGAGATCGAGATAACCGAGTCCGCGCCCTTGCGGGATCTCGCCGACGTCCATCAGATCTTGCATGCCTGTCTGGCGCTCGGGCTGCGCGTGGCGCTCGACGACTTCGGGACCGGATCCGCTTCACTCACCTATCTGCAGAAGCTGCCCGCGCAAACCCTGAAGATCGATCAGAGCTTCGTCCGCGACATGGCCCATGACCCCAAGGACTACGCGATCGTCTCCGCGGTCGCGCACGTCGGCCATCTCCTGGGGCTGGACGTCGTGGCCGAAGGGGTCGAGACCGATCGCCACCTGGAATTCCTCCGCGGCCTCGGTTGTGTGTGCGTGCAGGGCTATGCCATCGCCCGCCCCATGTCCGCGGACGATCTCCCGGGCTGGTGCCGGATGTACGAAAAGCGCCGCACCGCGGCCCGCTGACGCGCGCCACGGCCGGCGGTAGCGGCAAGGCCATCCGTTATCGGTCGCGGCTTACGCGGAAAACGAGTTACCGCAGCCGCAGGTCGTGCGCGCGTTCGGGTTTTTCACGACAAAGCGCGCCCTCTTCAGATCGTCCCGGTAGTCGATGTCGACGCCCGTGAGATACGGCAGGCTGAGCGGGTCTATGACCACCTGGACGCCATCTTTCTCGATGACCCGGTCCCCGGGCTCGGTGGTTCTCTCAAAGCAAAAGCCATATTGGAATCCGGCGCAACCGCCACCACCCACCCATATGCGCAGGTAAAGCGGGCCCTGACCTTCTTCATCCATGAGCGCGCGCATCTTTTCGAGTGCGCTCGCGCTTACCGTAATGGGGTCCTCGATGCCGCCGACCATTCCCATCGCCTCTATGGGGGCCGCGATCTCCTTCAATGCCGTGCGAGTCATGTCACCTCCGTCCGATGATCGTATGGCGCGGCGCAACCCAAGGTTTCATCGTGCGCGAATGCTCCTTGTGTTGCGCCAGGCACGCGACTTGATGAAAAGCAAGTCCCATGCCACGCGCCACGCCGCGTCCCGGCCGCGCGCGCGAGCGCCATGAAATCGCCTCGCCTCCATTCCTTGCGCGCGATGGGCGGCGGCCTGCGGCCACGGACCTCGTGTCGCATCAACGACGAATCCCGGCGTTTTTGTCCGAATCTGTCGCTAACGCGACAACCCTGTCGCATGGCGTCCGCGCGCAGTGACGCATTGCCGCGCCCTGGGGCGCCCTGATCGATGCTGGCATGGCGTTTGCTGAGAGAGGGGCGAACGCGCCGTGTCATGGACAGGGGGCGGTTGCGATCCGGGTTTTCGTCCACCATCAGAGGAGCCTTTTTATGGAGTCAAAAGGGAATTGGGATGCGCTGCCGCCGCAAGGCCCTACGGACGCAACCGCCTCGCCCACTCTTGACCATAAGGGGTGTGGGGCCTCGGGCGGCGCCGGCAAGGCTAGCTGTGGATCATCCATGGCGCCGCAGGACATGGCCCCGGGCGTCTGGGACAAGGTCAAGAATCACCCCTGTTACAGTGAAGAGGCACACCATCACTATGCGCGCATGCATGTGGCGGTGGCGCCCGCCTGCAACATCCAGTGCAACTACTGCAATCGCAAGTATGACTGCGCAAACGAGTCGCGCCCGGGCGTGGTGAGCGAGCGCCTGACCCCCGAGCAGGCGGCGCGCAAGACCCTGGCCGTGGCGAGCGCCATACCGCAGATGACCGTCCTTGGCATCGCCGGCCCCGGCGATCCGTTGGCCAATCCCGAAAAGACCTTCAAGACCTTCGAGCTCATTGCGCGCGAGGCCCCGGACATCAAGCTCTGCCTGTCCACAAATGGGCTCGCGCTTCCTGACTATGTCGACCGGATCAAGGACTTGAATGTCGATCATGTGACCATCACCATCAACATGGTCGACCCGGATGTCGGCGCCCGGATCTACCCCTGGATCTATTACCGACATAAGCGCCACACTGGACGCGAGGCCGCCCAGATCCTCCACGAGCGGCAGATGCAGGGCCTGGAGATGCTGACCGAGCGGGGCATTCTCTGCAAGGTCAATTCGGTCATGATCCCGGGGATCAACGATCAGCACTTGGTCGAGGTCAACAAGGCCGTGAAATCGCGCGGCGCGTTCCTGCACAACATCATGCCGCTCATCTCCGCGCCCGAGCACGGAACGGTGTTCGGTCTTGCCGGGCAACGCGGTCCCACGGCCCAGGAACTGAAGGCCCTGCAGGACCGTTGCGAGGGCCAGATGAACATGATGCGTCACTGCCGGCAGTGCCGGGCGGACGCCGTGGGCCTGTTGGGCGAGGACCGGTCGTCGGAGTTCACCACCGAAAAGGTCATGGAGATGGAGCTTACCTATGATGGCGCGGCGCGGCGCGCCTATCAGGAGGCGGTGGAAGACCAGAGAAATGAAAAGATCGCAGCCAAGGAGGCGGAACTCGAGGGTCTGCGTGACCGGGGCGCCGATATCGCGATTCTGGTGGCGGTGGCCACGAAGGGCGAGGGACGCGTGAATGAACACTTCGGGCATGCCAAGGAGTTCCAGATCTACGAGGTGAGCCCCACGGGCGCCAAGTTCGTGGGCCACCGCCGCGTCGATCTGTACTGCCAGGGCGGCTACGGCGAGGAAGACGCCCTGCCGACTATCATCCGCGCGCTCAATGATTGCACGGCGGTGCTTGTCGCCAAGATCGGCGGCTGCCCGCGCGCGACCTTAAAGGAGGCGGGCATAGAGCCCGTTGACGCGTGCGCCTATGAGTTCATAGATGCGGCCGCCATCGCCTACTACAAGGACTACATCGATCGGATCGAGAAGGGCGAGATCACGCCTGTCCTTAAAGGTGACGCGGCGATCCGCCAGGGCGCGTATGTCGCCGCCTGAGGCCTGCATGACGATAACCAAAAACACGAGGACGCAACGATGCCATACAAGATCATAAGTTCGCAGTGCACGGCATGCTCGGCCTGCGAGCCCGAGTGCCCGAACAATGCCATCCGGGAAAAGGATGGCACGTACATCATAAAGCCCGACAAGTGCACGGAGTGCATCGGGTATTTCGATGATCCGCAATGCGTGGCGGTGTGCCCGGTCGAGAACACGTGCGTGGTCGACTCAAGCGTCCCACGCTATCAGGCTTAAAGAGGCGAATGCCCATGTGCATGACGATTACGCCATCAGCGCTCAAGTTTATGCGCCGCCTGCTGCGCATGAGTGGCAATCCCTCGTCAGGGATCCGCCTGCTCGCTACCCCCGGAGGTTGTTCCGGGACGAGTGTCGAGTTCAGCGTCGAGACCTCGGGATTCGCGGGCGATGTGACGATCGAGTATGAAGGTCTCGCCATCCATATGCCGCCTGCGACCCAGGAGTTACTGGACCGCTGCACCCTGGACTTTTCGGATACGCTCCATTCCTTGGGTTTCACGGTCCTCGATCCAAAGGGCGGTGGCTGCGGCTGTGCGACCGCCGGCGAGGGAGCGGCGGTCGTCGATATCAGCCGGCTGAGGCGCGGCTCCTGAGGAACTCGGACGGATCCGCCGCGCGCGGACTCAAAGGAGGCTCAAGGTGAAGATCAATCGGGACAGCGACACGGTGGAGCTGAATGGGCCACCGCAATTCGAGTATGGGCAGAAGGTCCGCTCGCGCAAGACCGTGCGCAATGATGGCACCTTTCCTGGCAAGGACATAGGCGACATCCTCGTGAAGAAGGGCGACGAGGGCTATGTGACGAGCATCGGGACCTTTTTACAGCAGTTTTATATCTACGGCGTGGACTTCGTGGCCAATGGCTATCGGGTGGGCATGAAGGCGCGCGAGCTCGAGGGTATGACGCCCATCGACGGCGCGGACATGGGGTGTTGAGCCGCGCGCCCCGATCGGTACTCCGGGGCCGGTGACAAGGGACTTGGGACGATGACCGAAAAAGTAGCGGCCGATATCTATCTCGATAATAACGCCACCGGGGCCGTGGCGCGCGAGTGCCTGGAGGCCATGCTTGCCTGCCTGCGGCCTGGCGTCGGCAATCCGTCCAGCCGCCATGCCGCCGGCATGCGTGCCAAGGGTCTCCTTCAGGAGGCGCGTGGCGAGGTCGCGGCGCTCCTCGGTGCGCGGCCGCCGGAGATCGTGTTCACGAGCTGTGGCACCGAGGCCAACCATATGGCCATCCTCGGCGCCCTCGCCCGGGACCCGCAGCGCACACACATCGTCACGAGCACCGTCGAGCACCCCTCGACACTGATGTTGTTGCGCCACCTGGAGGAAACGGGAATACGCGTCTCCCGTGTCCCGGTCGACACCGAAGGCAGGCTCGATCCCGACGCGGTGCGCGCCGCGCTCGCGCCCGATACCGCGCTTGTCACGCTCATGTGGGCCAACAACGAGACCGGCGTGTTGTTTCCGATCGCACGCATCGCCGAGGCGACGCGTGCGGCGGGCGTGCCGTTCCATGTGGACGCGGTACAGGCGGCCGGCAGGGTCCCGATCGATCTTACGCAGGTACCGGTCGAGCTGTTGTCTTTGTCCGGCCATAAACTGCATGCGCCTCCCGGGGCCGGGGTGTTGTTCGTGCGCAAGGGGTTCAGGATTGCCCCGCTTCTATGGGGGCACCAGGAGCGGCGGATGCGCGGCGGGATCGAAAACCTGCCGGCCATCGTGGGTCTCGGGAGCGCCTGCGCGCTGGCCCGCGAGGATCTGGAGACGCAGGCCCGGCGCGTGTGCGGGCTGCGCGACGACCTTGAGCGCGGCATCATGGCGTGCTTTCCCGCGGCCAGGATCCATGGGGCCGGGGCGCCGCGATTGCCCAATACCAGCAATGTCGGGTTCGCGACGTTGGATGGCGAACAGATCATGGATGCCCTCGATCGTCATGGCGTGGCCGTCTCCCTGGGGGCGGCGTGCGCGCTCGGCGGCAGCGAGCCGTCGCACGTCTTGACCGCCATGGGGCTCGAGCGGCGCTCGGCCCTGGCGTCGATCCGGTTTTCGTTGGGGCGATATAACACACAGGCCTGCGTCGAGCGGGTCTTGACCCTGCTCCCCGGCATCCTGGGCGAGGTCGCGGCACGCGCGGCGTAGAGGGGCACGAGGATGCGAGGAGACACGAAATGAAGGTCATGATTCGCAAAAACCGCGACGGGGTGCTGTCTGCCTACGTCGCCAAGAAGGATCTCGAGGAGCCGATTGTGGCCATGGAGCGGGCGGCCATGTGGGGTGGCCGCGTGACGCTCGCCAACGGCTGGCAGCTGGAACTGCCGGCGCTGGCGGCGGAGACCGCGCTGCCGATCACAGTCGAGGCCCGGCGCATCGGAGAGGCATAACCGTGAACGAGTCCGATTGGAGCCGCCTGCAAGCCCTGCTCGACGCCGAAGACGGACCCCTGTTGCCGGCGCTGCGACGCGACTTCCCGGGGCTTGCCTTCGTACGCTGCGACGCCTCGGACATGGCCGCAAGCCGGCCCTTTCGGGTCACGCCCACGGCCGACGTCTACCTCATCGATGGACGCGACCACTGTGTGTCGCTGACCTCCGATCTGGGGGCGGCCACGGGGGTCCTGATCGCCCTGCGTGAGCGCTCATGAGCGATTTCAAGATCCGCGCCGAGGCGCGGGATATCACGCCCGCCGACCGCGAGCGTATGCACGTCGTGGCGCGGCAAGGCCCGGCCTTGCAGGAAGCGGCGATCGCAGCCCTCGAGACCCGCGTCGCGGCCGTCCTCGGGAGGCGCCACGCGCTGGCATTCGCCCATGCCGCCTGCGGGCTCGAGGGCCTTCTCAAGGCCTACGGCATCGGGCCCGGCGATGAGGTCATCGTCTCGGCCTATTCATGGTACGAGATCGCGCGCAGCATATGGCAGGTCGGTGCCACGCCCGTGTTCGCCGATATCGACTACTGGTCCGGCACGCTCAACCCTGAAAAGGCCGCTGCGCGCATTGGCCCGGCGACGCGGGCGATCCTTGCCGCCAACACCAACGGTCATCCCGCCGACTGGGAGGCGTTGCGCGCCGTGGCCGGGCGCCATGGCCTTGTGCTCATCGAGGATTCGACGGAGGCGCTGGGGTGTGCTTATGACCATACACCGGTGGGCCGTTTCGGCGACGCCAGCCTTTTTGATTTCCGCGCGCGTGGACCGGTGGCGTGCGGCGCCGGGGGGCTGGTCGTGACCGACGATACACGGTTGGCGGAGTCGCTGCGCCAGGGTCCGGCGGGTGGTCCTCACGCCGACTCCATGAGTGCCCTTACGGCGGTCTTGTTGCAGGCCCAATGGGGGCGTCTGGACGCCACGCTCGCCGCGCGCGCCCGCGTCAGCGCGCTTTATGCCCGCTTTATACGATCCTTCGAGGGCATCAAGGATCCGTACACCGGGCCGCGCGTCACGACCCACCACCCGTTTACGTTTCTCGTCCACCTGGGCGCCCGTTTCAGCCGGCAGGCACGCGATGCCATCGTCGACGATCTGCGCGCCGATGGCATCGAGGCGCGTCCCTACGCCACCCCGCTCTATCGGGATATGTACTGCCGCCAGAAGGGATTTTCGGGGGCCGGATGCGGGATTACCGACAAGATCGCGGATCGCGGCATCGCGCTCCCGTTTCATGCGGGGCTTGGCGAGGAGGACATAGCGCTTATCGTCGAGACCTTGAAGGATGCCTCCATCAATGTCGGCGCGGGATCGGCGATTTATCTTTGAGAGAGGGCGCGCTGCGCGCGCACCGTTACTACTGAAAAGGAGTCCGCAATCATGATCATTCCCGGCGATCTGCACGAGGCCCTGGCCGCGGGCCGGCTCATTCCCTACATAGGTCCGGGGGTGCTCGCGCTCGATCCCGCCTGTCCGCTCCCGGCGACCCCCGAGGCGCTGGTGTCGCGGCTCGTGGCGCGCGCCGCGGTCCCGCACAAGATCCGGGGCAATCTCACGGCCGCCGCCCAGTTCATCGAGAACTTCAAGCATCGAAAGACCGTGAATACCCTGATGCGCGATGCGTTCGCGGTGGACGCCTCCCCCAACGCCTTGCATGGCTGGCTCGCGGCCTCCGGGTTCCCCCTTATAGTGCACGCCTGGTACGACGACCTCGTGCGCGCCGCTTTGGCGGCGCGGGGCGGCGATTGGGGCCTGGTGCAGGCGGTCAGCCAGGCCGAGCATTACGGCACCTGGGTGCATTATTTCCGGCCTGATGGCGTGCGCGTCGATCGTGCCTCGTGGGCGACGCTCGTCTATGAGCCGTTCGGCGCCCTCCATCCTGCGTGCAATTTTCTGGTGTCGGACTCGGACTTCGTCGAGGTCCTGACCGAGATCGACATCCAGACGCCGATTCCCCGAGAGGTGCAGGCGCTGCGCCAGGATCGCGGGGTTTTGTTTCTCGGCTGCCGTTTCACGACCCAGCTCGAACGGGCCTTTGCGCGCCAGATCATGAAGCGCTCGCACGGGCCGCACTGGGCGGTATTGCCGGACACAAAGACCCGCAACGAGTCCCGCTTTCTGAGCGAGCAGTCGATAACGCCGGTTGTCGTGGATCTCGCGGCCTTCACGCATGCGCTTGCCGATCTCACGCCCGCGCCCGAGGCGCTCGTCGCTTCGTGACCAGAGAGGCGCGGCGCGTGTCCGGGCTAGCCTGTCTCCACGCCTATGGCAAGCGCCGCGCGCAGGCCCAGGGCCAGGCGCACCTTGCGGCGCACGGCCTCCACGGTGAGCGGCTGGGCTAGCAGGCCACAGACCCCCGCTGCCTGCCAGGACCGGTGTGGCGCGCCGGCGGACGCGCCTGCCACAACCAGTATGCGCGTATTGGGGCTCGCGTCCCGGATACGATCCATGACGCATGCCGTGTCCGCGCCGAGTTCGCTCTCGCCGATGATCAAAAGGTCCGGCCGGCGTTCGCGCAGGCGCGCGAGCGCCTGATCGACTGTGGACCATTCATGGGTCTCGTACTCGTCTTGCAGCATGAGCTGCAAGGCCGTGCGGCTGATCTCGCAACCGTGAATCACGAATACACAGCGGTTCGTCACCGCCTCCTCGCTCGTTACGCCAATTTGCATGTTGCGGTCCCCAGGTATGCCATGGCCAGTACGGCAGCAATTTTCATTCCCGTGCGCGACCGGCCGTCGCCCTGCGCGCGTCTCGCACCATCCCCACGACCGGTGCCCTCGGCCCTGCGGGCTTGGGGTCGCGACTCTGTTGGCTTTGAGACAACTCCCACATTTGCGCGCACGGTTTGTCGCAAGCGCGACATGCGTCGTGCCACAAACCGCCGTTTCCCGTGACTTCGACGCTGGCACGGCATTTGCTCTCACCTGCCTGTACGGCATGTCGTCTTCGGACGCCAGGGATTGCGGACCGGTTGCGGCCGCTTTCAGGAAATTCTCTGGGCGCCACGAGGTATGCGGCCTTTTGAAACGGATTGGGAAACCAACGCCACGAAGAGTCTCAAAATACATAAGGAGATCGGAAATGACAGGATTACGGCAAATCGCGTTCTATGGCAAGGGTGGCATCGGCAAGTCGACGACCTCCCAGAACACCTTGGCGGCGCTCGCCGAGATGGGCCAGAAGATCCTCATCGTCGGCTGCGATCCGAAGGCCGATTCGACGCGTCTCATTTTGCACGCCAAGGCCCAGGACACGATCCTGAGTCTTGCGGCCTCCGCGGGCAGCGTCGAGGACCTGGAGTTGGAGGACGTCATGAAGATCGGCTACCGCGACATCCGTTGCGTGGAGTCCGGGGGCCCGGAGCCGGGCGTGGGCTGCGCCGGCCGCGGCGTCATAACCTCCATCAATTTCCTCGAGGAGGAGGGCGCTTATGACGGCGCCGACTACGTCTCCTACGACGTGCTGGGCGATGTCGTGTGCGGCGGCTTTGCCATGCCGATTCGCGAGAACAAGGCCCAGGAGATCTATATCGTGATGTCCGGCGAGATGATGGCCATGTATGCCGCCAACAACATCTCGAAGGGCATTCTGAAGTACGCCAATTCGGGTGGCGTGCGCCTGGGGGGGCTGGTCTGCAATGAGCGCCAGACCGACAAGGAGTATGAACTGGCCGAGTCGTTGGCGAAGAAGTTGAACAGCAAGCTCATTCACTTCGTGCCGCGCGACAACGTCGTGCAGCATGCCGAATTGCGGCGCATGACGGTCCTGGAGTACGCGCCCGACTCCAAGCAGGCCGACGAGTACCGGACTTTGGCCGCCAAGATCCATGAGAACGTGGGCAAGGGCACCATCCCCACACCTATCACCATGGATGAGCTCGAGGATCTGCTCATGGAGCACGGCATCATGAAGGCGGTGGATGAGTCCATCGTGGGCAAGTCGGCCGCCGAGTGCGCAGTGGCCTGACGATGTTGACGCCGGCCGGGGTTCTGCCCCGGCCGCACTGACAGGAGTTTGCTATGGATATGACACCAGACGAAGTAAAGGCCCGCAATAGCGAGGTCATCGCGGAGGCGCTTTCGGTTTATCCGGAGAAAACCGCCAAGAAGCGTGCCAAGCACCTGAACGTCTATGAGGGCGACAAGCCCGACTGCGGCGTGAAATCCAACATCAAGTCGGTGCCGGGCGTCATGACGATCCGCGGCTGCGCGTACGCGGGCTCGAAGGGTGTCGTGTGGGGGCCTATCAAGGACATGGTGCACATATCCCACGGCCCGGTCGGATGCGGCCAATACTCCTGGGCGGCGCGGCGCAACTATTACATCGGGGTCACCGGCGTAGACACCTTCGTGACCATGCAGTTTACGTCCGACTTCCAGGAAAAGGACATCGTCTTTGGTGGCGACAAGAAGCTCGACAAGATCCTAGACGAGATCCAGACCCTGTTCCCGTTGAATCACGGCATCACCATTCAATCCGAGTGCCCCATAGGGCTTATCGGCGACGACATCGAGGCCGTCGCCAAGAAGAAGTCCAAGGAGTACGACGGCAAGACCATAGTGCCGGTGCGCTGCGAGGGTTTCCGCGGCGTGTCGCAATCGCTGGGCCACCATATCGCCAACGACGCGGTCCGCGACTGGGTCTTCGAGAAGGGCGGCGACAAGGCCGCACCCTTCGAGAGCACACCCTATGATGTCGCCATCATCGGTGATTACAACATCGGGGGCGATGCCTGGTCCTCGCGCATCCTGCTCGAAGAGATGGGGCTTCGCGTGATCGCCCAGTGGTCCGGCGACGGGAGCCTGGCCGAACTCGAGAATACCCCCAAGGCCAAGCTCAACATCCTGCATTGCTATCGTTCCATGAATTACATCTCCCGCTACATGGAGGAGAAGTTCGGTATCCCGTGGGTGGAATACAACTTCTTTGGCCCATCCAAGGTCGCCGAATCGCTGCGCACCATAGCCAGTCACTTCGACGACCGCATCAAGGAAGGGGCGGAGCGCGTCATTGCCAAATACCAGCCGCTCATGGACGCGGTCATCGCCAAATACCGGCCGCGCCTAGAGGGCAAGAAGGTCATGCTCTACGTCGGGGGGCTCAGGCCGCGCCACGTCATAGGCGCCTACGAGGACCTTGGCATGGAGGTCATCGGCACAGGCTACGAGTTTGGCCACAACGACGACTATCAGCGCACCACCCATTACGTGAAGGACGGCACGCTGATCTACGACGATGTAACCGGCTACGAGTTCGAAAAGTTCGTCGATCGCCTGCAGCCGGACCTCGTGGGCTCGGGGATCAAGGAGAAGTATGTGTTCCAGAAGATGGGCGTACCGTTCCGCCAGATGCACTCCTGGGACTACTCGGGCCCCTATCACGGTTACGACGGTTTCGCGATATTCGCCCGCGACATGGACATGGCGATCAATAACCCGGTGTGGGGTCTCACAAAGGCCCCCTGGAACGCGGGGCAATAGGCCGGTCATAGACGCCCTCATCGAGTGAATGGAGAGTTTGTATGAGCCAGAATGCGGAAAAAGTCCTCGACCATTTCACCTTGTTCCGGTCCCCGGAATACGTGGATATGTTCGAAAACAAAAAGGCCTTCGAGAACGCCGTCCCGGTGGCCCAACTTCAAAAGGCCGTCGACTGGACCAAGACCCAGGAATACCGCGAGCTGAACTTCGCGCGCGAGGCCCTGGTCGTGAATCCCGCCAAGGCCTGCCAGCCCTTGGGAGCGGTCTTCGCGGCCGTGGGCTTCGAGGGGACCTTGCCGTTCGTGCATGGGTCGCAGGGCTGCGTCGCTTATTACCGCAGTCACTTCAGCCGGCATTTCAAGGAGCCCACATCGTGCGTATCGTCATCGATGACCGAGGACGCCGCGGTGTTCGGGGGTCTGAACAACATGATCGATGGGCTGGCGAACGCCTATAACCTCTATAAGCCGAAGATGATCGCGGTCTCGACGACGTGCATGGCCGAGGTGATAGGCGACGACCTGAACGCGTTCATAAAGACCGCCAAGGAGAAGGGCTCCGTGCCGCCGACGTTCGATGTCCCGTTCACGCACACGCCGGCGTTCGTAGGCAGCCATATCACAGGCTACGACAATACCATGAGGAGCATCCTCGAGCATTTTTGGGATGGCAAGGCCGGGACCGAGGCGCCGCTTGTGCGCGAGCCGCGCGACAGCATCAACTTCATCGGCGGCTTTGATGGCTACGCGATCGGCAACATGCGCGAGGTCAAGCGCCTCTTTGGTCTCATGGGCATCGACTATACGATCCTCGGGGACAACAGTGACGTATGGGATACCCCGACCGACGGCCAGTTCCGCATGTACGACGGTGGCACGACGCTCGCCGACGCGGCCGCCGCCGTGCACGCCAAGGCCACGGTCTCCATGCAGGAGTTCTGTACGCCGAAGACGCTTGCCTATATCGAGAAGAAGGGCCAGGAGGTCGTAGCCTTCAATCATCCCATGGGGGTGGCCGGGACCGACCGCTTTCTGATGGAGGTGGCGCGGCTATCGGGGCGTGCGATCCCCGAGGAGATCGCACGCGAACGGGGGCGGCTCGTCGATGCCATTGCCGACTCCTCGGCGCATATCCATGGCAAGCGTTTTGCGCTCTATGGGGATCCGGACCTCACGCTCGGGCTCGCGGCATTTCTGCTGGAGCTCGGTGCCGAGCCCGTGCACATCCTGGCCACCAATGGCACGCCGGAGTGGGGCGCACGCGTGCAGGCCTTGTTGGATTCCTCGCCGTTTGGCAAGGGCTGCCACGTCTATCCGGGGCGCGATCTCTGGCACATGCGCTCGCTCTTGTTCACCGAGCCCGTCGATTTTTTGATCGGCAACACCTACGGGAAGTTTCTTGAGCGCGACACCGGGACGCCCTTGATCCGCGTAGGCTTCCCGATCTTCGATCGGCATCACCATCACCGCTATCCGCTGTGGGGGTACCAGGGCGCCATGAACACGCTCGTGAAGATCCTGGACAAGATCTTCGATGTGACTGACGCCGACACGAACATACCGGGCAAGACCGACTATAGCTTCGACATCATCCGGTAGGGGCAACGCCCGCCGGTCCATGGAGGGCGGGCGGGCTTTCCGGGGCATGCCAGGGATGGCTGTAGGTCTGAGGTGACGTATGGGCAGCGTGACATTTATTGCTTCCCCTTTCGACGTCGAGCACGTGATCTATGTCGAATCGCAGCGCCATACGACGCTTTTGAGCCTTGCCCGCGAGCTCCCGTGGCCGGCGCACAAGACCTGCGGCCAGGGGTTATGCGGGGCATGCGCGGTCAAGATCATGTTCCGTGACCGCGAGCGTGCCATGACGCAGGTGACCTTGAGTCCGGACGAAAAGACGCTTCTCTATCGTGCCGGGAAGCTTACCGACGCCGAATATCGCGCCGCGCACATCCCGGCCCATCCGGCGTTCTGGCGCCTGGCCTGTCAATACGTGGTGGAAGACGAGGACATTCTGGTCTTTGCCTGAATGCCCACGAATGTCGTGGAGGTGGTATGGACGGTCTGGCCAATACCGTGCAGCAGGTCTTCAATGAACCGGCGTGCGGCAAGAATCAAGGGAAGGGCGACAAGGAGCGCAAAAAGGGCTGCACCCAGGCCCTGCAACCGGGGGCGGCGGCCGGGGGCTGCGCGTTCGATGGCGCCAAGATCGCTTTAGCCCCCATCACCGATGTCGCGCATCTCGTGCATGGACCGATCGCCTGCGAGGGCAACTCCTGGGACAACCGTGGGGCCAAGTCGTCCGGCCCGCTCCTGTATCGTACGGGCTTTACGACCGACATCAACGAGACGGATGTCGTGTTCGGCGGCGAGAAGCGGCTGTTTCGCGCCATAAAGGAGATCCTTGCCAAATATGACCCGCCGGCGGTGTTCGTTTATCAGACATGTGTAACCGCGCTCATAGGCGATGACATCGAGGCCTTATGCAAGGCGGCGAGCGCGCGCTTTGCAAGGCCGGTCATCCCGGTCAATGCCCCGGGCTTCGTCGGCAGCAAGAACCTCGGCAACAAGCTGGCCGGAGAGGCCCTGCTCGAGTACGTGATAGGCACCCAGGAGCCCGAGTACACGACGCCCTACGACATCAACATCATCGGCGAATACAACCTCGCGGGCGAACTCTGGCAGATCAAGCCGCTGTTGGCCGAACTGGGCATCCGGGTTTTGGCGTGTATCAGCGGCGATGCCCGTTACCGCGATGTGGCGTCCGCGCACCGCGCGCGTGCCGCCATGATGGTGTGTTCCAAGGCCATGATCAACGTCGCGCGCAAGATGGAGGAGCGCTACGCCATCCCGTTTTTCGAGGGCTCGTTCTATGGTGTGTCGGACATGAGCGAGGCCTTGCGCGAGATCGCGCGGTTGCTCATCGCGCGCGGCGCGCCCGCGAATCTGGCAGAACGGGCCGAGGCCCTCATTGCCCGCGAAGAGGCGCGCGTGTGGGCGCGCCTGGCCGCCTACAGGCCAAGGTTGACGGGCAAGCGCGTGCTTCTGATCACAGGCGGCGTCAAATCCTGGTCGGTGGTCGCGGCGTTGCAGGAGATCGGCATCGAGATCGTCGGCACGAGCGTCAAGAAATCGACCAAGGAGGATAAGGAACGTATCAAGAAGATCATGGGGGACGAGGCCCATATGATCGAGGATATGACGCCGCGCGAGATGTACAAGCTCTTGAAGGACGCGCGCGCCGATATCATGTTGTCGGGCGGTCGTTCGCAGTTCGTGGCCCTGAAGGCCAAGGTACCGTGGCTCGACATCAATCAGGAGCGCCACCACGCCTATGCCGGTTACGACGGCATGGTGGCGCTGGTGGCTGAGATCGACAAGGCCTTGTACAACCCGATCTGGGCGCAGGTGCGCCGTCCGGCGCCGTGGGACAAGGAGACGCTGTCATGACCGCGCCCGCCGCCACGCGTGACCGCGCCACGGGTCCCGCGACCAAGGCCTGCACCGTGAATCCCCTGAAGATGAGTCAGCCGCTCGGGGCGGCGCTCGCTTTTCTGGGCATCGCCGGGTCCATGCCGGTCTTTCATGGCTCGCAGGGGTGCACGGCCTTCGGTCTCGTATTGTTCGTCCGCCACTTCCGGGAATCGATCCCGCTGCAGACCACCGCCATGAACGAGGTCACGACCATCCTCGGTGGCGGTGAAAACATCGAAAAGGCGCTTTTGAATATCCACAAGCGCGCCAAACCGGCGTTCATCGGTATCGCCTCGACGGGCCTTACCGAGACCAAGGGCGACGACGTCGCGGGAGATCTGCGGCTCATCAAGGACGCCCACCCGGAACTCGACATGCCGATCGTCTATGTGTCGACGCCCGATTATCAGGGGGCCTTCCAGGACGGCTGGGCCAAGGCGGTGACCGCCATCATCGAATCTCTGGTGACGCCCGCCGCCACCGTCAAGGGCCAGGTGACCATCCTGCCGGGTTGCCACGTCACCCCCGGGGATATCGCCGAACTGCGCGACATCGTGACCGCTTTTGGCCTGTCCCCCATCATCCTGCCCGATCTATCGGGCTCGCTCGATGGCCATGTGCCCGGGGACTTCAGTCCCACGAGCCTTGGGGGGACCACGCCGGTTGAGATCGCGCGCATCGGGGCCTCGGAATTCGCCCTTGCCATCGGCGAGCAGATGCGCCCGGCGGCGCGGGCGCTTGCCGCAAAGGCCGGGGTCCCGACCCGGATATTCGATAGCCTAACCGGACTTGGCGCCGCCGATGATCTGTTCGCATCCTTGAGCGCGCTGTCGGGGCGGCCGGTGCCCGACAAGTATCGTCGCGAGCGCAGTCAGCTCGTGGACGCCATGCTCGACGCGCACTTTTTCTTCGGGGGCAAGCGCGTGGCCATCGGCGCCGAACCGGATCTGCTGTGGGCCCTGGGGGCGTGGTGCAAGGACATGGGGTGCGAGATTGCCGCGGCCGTCACCACCACCGACTCGCCGGTGCTGACACGACTCGCAGCCGACGGCGTGCGTCTCGGGGATCTCGAGGACCTGGAGGGGCAGGCCGCCGACTGCGAGCTCTTGATCACCCATTCGCATGGGCGCCAGGCCGCGCAACGCCTCGGCATCCCGTTTTTGCGCATGGGCCTGCCGATATTCGATCGCCTGGGCGCCGCGCACCGCGTCATCGTGGGCTACAAGGGCACGCGCGACCTGGTATTCGAGGTGGGTAACATCTTTCTCGCCAATACTCACGAGTTGCGGCCGGACGACGAGGTCCCCGGTGTCCGGGACGACCACTGCCAGGGGTCGCCAGCGGGTGAGCGTGCGTGCGCCAGCCCCTGCCGCCCCGACATTCCATAAGGGAGATTTGAATCGCCATGAAGATCGCGTTCGCAACCCAAGATCTCAAGCATGTGGATGCCCATTTCGGATGGGCCAAGAACATCGCCGTCTACGAGATATCCGCGGATGGTTATGAGTGTGTGGAGGTGCATGAATTCGACGGTGAGCTCAACGAGGATGGCAACGAGGACAAGCTCGGGCCGAAACTTGAGGCAATCGCCGACTGCGCCATCCTTTATGTCGCCGCCATAGGGGGGTCGGGGGCGGCGCGGGTGGTCGCAAAGAACATCCACCCGGTGAAGGTCTCAACCCCGGAGCCGATCGAGGATCTGCTCGTGAAGCTGCGCGCGGTGTTGTCCGGCACGCCGCCGCCCTGGTTGCGCAAGGCCTTGCGGAAGGGTCAGGAGCGGCACTTCGCCTTGGAGGAGGAGGTGGGTCATGGCGGATAATGAGGTGGTCTTGGAAGACGACGCCGTCCTGCAATCGCCCTTCATCCGCGAGCTTGTCAAGCAGTGGCGGGCGCAGGATACCCATGGGGCCTGGGAGGGAAGGACCGATCGCGATCTGCTTGATCCTTATGTCGTCGACAAGGCCAGGCGCAAGGAGATCCCGATCATCGGTGACCCGGACCCCGAGACCCTCTGGCGTCTGGAGCTTTTCTATAATGCCGTCGGACTGTGTGTCGAGCGCCGCACCGGGGTCATGGCCCAACCCATGATCAAGATGCACCATGAGGGCTTCGGGCGTCTCGTGCTGCTCGCCGGGCGGATCGTGGTGGTGAACAAACACCTGCGCGACGTCCACCGCTACGGGTACCCGACGCTCGCGGCCCTGGCGGCGGAGGGCGACAAGATCGTCGCCGATGCCGTCGCCATGATCGAGCGCTATCCCGATCTGGCCAACTACGGGGGCTGAGGCCATGAGCGAAGGACTGACCGATGAGGCCATCGAATCCTTGAAGAAGCGCATCAAGCGGCTGAGCGCCCAGGCCATCGAACATAAGATGCGTCTCCACGATCTCGCCGAGGACCTCCCGGTCGGATGGGAGACGATTCGCGAAGTGGCGACCGAGACCTACGAGGCCTACCAGGCCCTGGCGGCGGCGCGCGCCGAGCTTGCGGGGGCGGGAGGCGGGCGTGACTGACATCGCAGTCACCATGCCCGACGGGCGCAGCTGGGTGCCACGGTTCGTTCAGGCCCTGAATCGCGACAAATGCATCGGCTGCGGGCGTTGCTATCGGGTATGCGGGCGCGACGTCCTGAAGCTCGTGGGGCTGACCGACGACGGCGAGACCGTGGCCATTGCCGTAGGCGAGGATGACGATGATGACGGCGAATATGAGAAGAAGGTCATGACCATCGCGCAGCCGCAGAACTGTGTGGGGTGCGAGGCCTGCGCCAGGATCTGTCCGAAGAAGTGCTATACCCACGCACCCATGCGCGAAGGAGGCTAGGGCGATGACCGTAGACCGATCGAAGGAGACGCTCACCGCAACGAGTGGGCCGGGAGGCAGCGCGGTGGCGCGCGCCTTCGCGGGCGTGCTCTCGCGATTCCATACCCTGGGCCTCGATTCCCGGGAGTTCTCGGCGTTACGCCGCCGCCATTTGGTCGGGCATGCCGACCACGAGGCGACGTCCGCAGCGGGCGGTTGTGACCCTCTGCGGGCCGAGGAGCACGGCGAGCTCGTGGAACTGCTGTTGGCGCACCGTGCCGATCAGTCCCGCGAGACCCTATGGCTTGCCTTTACGATCGCCACGGCATGTCTGGGGGACAATCACCTCTGGCAGGACATGGGGCTTTGCCATCGCCAAGAGCTCTCCGAGCTTTTGCGTCGGCATTTCACCACGCTCTATGAGAGGAACGTCCACAACATGAAGTGGAAGAAGTTCTTCTACAAAGAGCTCTGCCGGCAGGCGCAGGTGGCGCTGTGCAAGGCCCCGAGCTGCCGCGTATGCAGCGACTATGCGGCATGCTTTGGGCCCGAGTAACGCTTGTCTGTGGCCACGCGCCGGTGAGCGGTCTCCGGCGTAAAGGGGATGGATGCCTCCTTCGGCCCAGTATAAGGTGGATATCTCGCGGGGCGATGAGCGATCGCCTGATCGCGAGCCCGGAATGACCACGGACGTCGGTGGCGGCGAGCCCGCCGGCGCCATAGACTCGGCCTGGAAGGCCCAAGGAGTAGGCGATGGATCGCGGTGATCTCGTGTTCCCACGATGCGCGGTGTGGGGTATGGCGGCCTGGGTCGCGCTTGCGGCCTTTATGGGCGCTGATGCCGCCGCCAAGACCGTGACATTGTCCCGGCAGGCCTTGCGGAGTCTCGTGCTACCGAGCAAGCCCCCGGTGCCCGCCGATAACCCGATGACCCCCGCGAAGATCGCGCTCGGCAAGGAGCTTTATTTCGATCCGCGGTTATCCAGTACCGGCACGATATCCTGCGATTCCTGCCATAACGTCATGGGTACGGGCACCGACAATCGCAAGTTTCCGCAAGGCGTCGACGGGCGACTGGATACCACGCGCAGCGCGCCCACGGTGTTCAATGCCGCCTTTCTGCCGGTGCAGTTCTGGGATGGCCGGGCGCCTTCGCTCGAGGCGCAGGCCAAGGGGCCGCTTCTGAACCATAAGGAGATGGGTATGCCGAACGGCCAGGCGGTCGCGGCCCGCGTCCGGGCCATCCCTGGTTATCGCCGGCAGTTCCATCGCGTGTTTCCAGGCCCCCATCCCGTGACCTTCGATAACATCACCAAGGCCATAGCAAGCTACGAACGTACGCTTATCACCCCCGACAGCCCCTTCGATCGTTACGCCAAGGGCGATCGCAACGCGATCAGCCCCGAGGCGCGCAAGGGTTTTATGGTGGTGCAGGAGCTGGGCTGCACTTCATGTCATAGCGGGCCCATGTTCAACGGCGCCGGCAATACGCCCATGGGTCAGGGGTTCTTCATGAAGTTCCCGATCTATACCCACAACAAATACGTCGCCGAGTACCATCTCATGGCGCATCTGGGCCGTTACAAGGTCACGCATAACCCGGCCGAGAAGCATATGTGGGTGGTCTCCTCGTGGCGGGACGTCGCGCTCGAGGCGCCCTATTTCAATAACGGCTCGGTCGATACCTTGTCTCAGGCGGTACGGGTCATGGCGCGCGTGGAGCTCAATAAGGCCGTCACCGCGACCCAGGTACGTGAGATCGTGGCGTTTCTCGATACCCTGACCGGTCGGCTCCCCCGACAAACGATGCCCAGGTTGCCAAACACGGTGAATACGGCGTTACCCATGAGCGGCGAATAGCGCGGCTAGGGGCCTGATCACCCACCCTGCCGAACGAACCCCATGCCGGCAGCCGGACCCGGGGCTGGCCGCTTGAGGGCTTGCAGCGTGCCCGCGCCCCACCGGGTTTGCTTGTAATCCACCGCCTTCTATAATTCTTCCTTGTAATGATCGCCGTCTGGGATACCGGCCGGCTGCGGGGCGTGTTCGTGCATCGGGGTTCGACAAACCTGGGCAGCAGTGTACCGTGTCGTCGGCTATGATATATGTCAAGTAAGCGGGCGCGGACGGGAGGCCGCGACGGGCGTGGGGGCGTTCGCGGGATCGGCGGGCGCGCAGCGACCACGGGCGAGACCACGGGATCCTGGGGCGCGGGCGATGGACGTGAGACGGCGTGGGTGGGCGATCAATATCGTGGCCGCGTTGCTCGTCGTGGGTGCCGGCGCGATCGTCGGTCTCACGGTCTTTACCGTGATGCGTACCAATGCCGATGTCGCCCTGCGGCGCAATCTCGTGTCCGGGCTTGCGTTGCGCGTGCAGTGGGCGGTGCGCGACATCCGTGACGCGCGGTTGCGCGTGCGCATGGTTGCCACCCGCCCGTTCCTCGCCGATCAATTGGCGGCCGCGCGCCGGCATGAGGGCGCGGCACTCGGCAGGGTAGAACACGGCCTGCGCGCCTTCCTCGCTATGCGCCTGTCAGCGCTGGCGCTCTATACGAATGCTGGCACCCTCTACGCCCATGCCGGGGCGTTCATGGCGCACCCAGTCGTGGACATGCCCTTGCGCGGAGAGCTCGGTACGACGCTCTTGTGGAACGAGGGGCGCGGCTTCGTGCTGCGCGTGGCCTTGCCGGTCGACCGCCGGCGCGCGGTTGTCGGCTGGGTGGTGGGTGACGCACCCTTGCCGACGTTGGGCCGGCTGCTGCTCGGCGCCAGGGCCCTGCGTTCGGCCGCCAACATCGGTCTGTGTGGTCCGGCGGGCACGCGCATGGCCTGTTTCCCCAATACCTTCGATCCGAGTCAGGCATTTGCGCGCATGGCGCGCCGTCGCGCCGGGGCCCCGCTACCCATAAGCTATGCACTGGCCGGCCACACCGGCTTTATCGTGACACGCAACTATCTGGGGCACCAGGTGGCGGCCGCCTATCGTCCCGTCGCCAATACCGGTCTTGGGATGGTATTGACCATGGACACCGCGGCGCTTTATGCCCCTGTGTATCGGGAATTCACCGTCGTGTTGCCGCTCATCGTGGCGGTGCTGGCGGTCGCGCTCCTGGTATTGCGTTGGCAGCTCGCGCCGCTCGTCGCCGATCTCGTGGCCTCGGAACGGAGCGCCCACGAGGCCCATGAGCGCCTGAAAGATACCGAGAGCTACGTACAGGCGGTTGTGAACAGCGTTGATGAGGGCATCGCCACGATCTCGGAGACAGGCATTGTCGAGACCTTCAACCCCGCCATGGCACGTCTCTTCGGCTACGCACCCGAGGAGGTGATCGGCCATAACGTGAGCCTGCTCATGCCCGAGCCACATCGTAGCCACCACGATGACTACCTGCGCCATTATCGGGATACCGGCGAGGCGCGGGTCATAGGGACCGGCCGGGAGCTTACGGGCCGGCGCCACGATGGCAGCGAGTTTCCGATCGATCTGCGTGTGTCGGAGTTTTATCTGGGTGACAAGCGGCGCTTTATCGGCACGGCGCGCGATGCCACCGGGCGCAAGGAGGCCGAGCGGCGCATGGAGTATGTGGCCACCCACGATACCCTGACCGACCTCCCGGGGCGCGCATTGATCCAGACGCGCATCGATCAGCTCATACGCCGTGCCGAACGCAGCGGCCAGCTGTTCGCGGTGATGTTTGTCGATCTCGACCACTTCAAGGACGTCAACGACTCGCTCGGCCACGACCTGGGCGATCGCTTTCTGCGGCTTGTGGCGCGCCGCCTGCAAGAGGCCTTGCGCGCCGAGGACATGGTTGGACGCCTCGGTGGGGATGAGTTCGTCGTCCTGACGGCGGCGCTGGTTACCCCTTTGGATGCGGCCTTGATCGCCGACAAGCTCCTGCGCGCGCTGTCGGCGCCCTACCTCCTGGAGGGTCACACCCTGTATTGCAGTGCCAGCATCGGCGCCGCCCTCTATCCCCAGGATGGCCGCGACGTCGATACCCTGTTGCGTCACAGCGATACTGCCATGTATCAGGCCAAGCGCTCCGGCCGCGGGCTGTATCGCTGTTACGATGAGGCCGTCAACGCCACTTCGGGCGATGAGGTTCGGCTCGCAAGCGGCCTGCACAAGGCCTTGAGCGCGGGCGAGCTCGTACTGTACTACCGGCCTGTGCGCGCCGTCGGCGACCGTACGGTGGTGGCCGTGGAGACGGCCCTGAAGTGGCGCCATCCGGAACAGGGCCTGTTGGACGGTGATGACTTCCTCGGGATCGCCGAGGAGGCCGGCCTTGCGGTGTCACTCGTCGAGTGGGTACTGCGCCAGGTGGGTAGCGAGATCGCGCGCTGGCGCGATCGTAGCCTCAAGACGGCGCCGGTCTACATCCGGCTTGGTTCGCGGCCGTTTCGGGACGCCCGCCTCCAGGAGTCGTTCGCGGCACTCTTGACCCGCGGCGACGGGTACCTGGGATCGGTGGGCGTGGAGATACGCGAGGAGGACGTGATGGACGACCCGCAGGACGCCCTTGAGGCGCTCTCTTGCTGGCGCCGGCACGGCGTCGATGTGATGCTCGGCGACTACGGGGCCGGGTATTCCAGCCTTCCCTACTTGAAGGCGCTGGCGTTTCGCACGGTGCGTCTCGACGCCTCGTTGACCGTCGATAATTCGGCGGATACCGAGTCCATCGAGGGCCTGACGGCCATCATCGCGACCCTGCACGCGCTTGGTATCGCGGTTGTGGCCTCGCACGTCGCCACCCCGGAGCAATACGAGGCCATGCGCCGCTGGGGTTGTGACCGCTATGTCGGGGATCTGGCGGGCCCGCTCATGCGCGCCGACGGCTGCGCGATGTGTCTTGGTGAACAGGACGCGCCCGCAGCCGGACGGGGCTTGGGCGACGGACGGCCCCTCTCAGGTCCGCTTTAGCCCGCCTCGCCCGATGCGGCGGCGGTCCTCTCCTTGCGGCGCGCCAGACGCTTTTCCAGCGCCCCAGGGCGCTCGGGGATGGTGGTCTCTCCGAATAGCGACTGCTTTAGGAAGCGAAACGCAAAGCGCATGAGGGCCACATCGTCTTGCATCAGTTGTTCACGCTCTTGCGCGGCGATTGCGTAGACCTCGTCGAAGGACGGCGTGCTGATGAAGTCCCGGAATCCATCCAAGTCGTAGCTTGCGAGAAAGAAGAGCTGCAGGCTGCGATCCGATGGCTTGCCTATGGTCGGTCCGCACGAGCGCTTCTTCAACACCACCTGCCGCCACTCCCGATTCATGTCGTCGTAGACGTCGACGCCCTGGCTCTCACGGTAGGCGCGCACGGTCTGCGTCTGCGGCTCGTGATGACCCAGGCAATGTTCTTCCTTCACGACGAAATACGCGTCTTCATCGGTCGGCGAATCCTTTTTGCGCATCGACATGAGGCCGAGGGCGTAATAGCGGCAGGCGGTCGGCCGGTCCTCGTAGACACCGCAGCCTTGCTCGGTGAGAAACTGACAGCGGGTCGACTCATCCGCGGTACGCAGTTTGAGGCCGGGCACACCATGGCCATCCATCTCGAACGGGACCGTGTGACGAAACAGGAACTCGCGCGCGCTTAGCCGAAGGCGCGTCTTGAGACGCAGGATATCGTAGGGCGTGAGCTGGATGTCGATGCTCTGACAGCACTTGTTGAAACATGCGATCCCACTGTGGCAGGCAAACTGAAAATGATCGTCCAGCTCCAGCTTGACGGGGGTTATCGGGCTTTGTGGGCGCGTGTCGGAGGGATCTTGATTCATCGGGTTCCTCGTGGAAATCCAGGATACGACGGACAAAAAAGGGGGTCCCGCAGGACCCCCTCATTATACCTCGTTTAAGCCCGCGCGTATCGCGCTTACGGCGCGGTGGGCTTGGAGACGAGGTCGACGTGCGGACGCTTGAACACGTTCCACTTCTTGGTCTTGCGGTCGTACGTCGAGTTCACAAAGCACTTCCAGTTCTTTTCGTCGACGAAATTGAAGTCCATCCGGTAGTAGAAACCCGGATAGCGCGACTCCTCGCGGAACTGGATATGCTTCATGTGGGCCTCGGCCGCCAGCACGCGATGGTAGTTCTCCCAGGCGCGCAACAGCTCGTGGAGGTCCTTGGCGCGCATCTTCAGCGCGTCTTCCTTCAGCATCTCGAGCTTTTCCTCGGCGACCGCCAGCATCTTGCCATTGGTCTGGTACCAGGTCGCGACCCCCGCCACATACTCGTCCATGATCTTCTGCAGGCGGAACTGCAGCATGCGCGGCGTAATGTAGTTGGGGTTGATGTCGATGGCGGTGGTGTAGTCCTTGTGCTGAAGGAAGGTACGCACCGGACGGTAGATCTCCTCCACCAGATCGTTTACCGGCGTGTCGAGCTCCGGCACCCAATCCTTGTTGTCGAGCGCGAACTTCACCATGCCCTTGGCGGCGATGCGCCCTTCGGCATGCGAGCCCGAGGAGAACTTGTGGCCCGAGGCGCCCACGCCGTCACCGGCCGTGAACAATCCCTTGACGGTGGTCATGGAACGGTAACCCCAGTGCCAGTCATCCGGCGCGCCCAGATCCTCGGGTCCCGAGACCCAGATCCCGGAGCAGCCCGAGTGCGAGCCGAGCAGGTAGGGCTCGGTCGGCATCAGTTCCGATGGCTTCTTCTCGGGCTCGATGTTCTCGCCCGCCCATACCCCGGCCTGGCCGATGCACATGTCGAGGAAGTCTTCCCAGGCCTCGGCCTCGAGGTGTTTGATCTCCTTCGGGGTCATGGTCTCGGCGAGCTTGGCAAGCGCGGTCGGCGTGTCCATGTAGATCGGGCCACGGCCTTCCTTCATTTCATGCAGCATGAGATGGTTACGCAGGCAGCTTGCGGGCACATGGGCGAGACCGTAGGGTGGATACTGCTTCAGCATCTCCTTGTTGCGCTCCATGTAGACCTCGCCAAAGGCATTGACCGCCTTGGCCTTGAACAGCAGGAACCAGGCGCCGACCGGACCATAGCCGTCCTTGAAGCGCGCGGGTACGAAGCGGTTCTCCATCATGGTGAGCTCGGCACCGGCCTCGGCGGCCATGGCGTAGGTCGAGCCTGCATTCCACACCGGGTACCAGGCGCGGCCCGTGCCCTCGCCCACGGAGCGCGGACGGAAGATGTTCACGGCACCGCCGGCGACGAGCAGGCAGGCCTTGAACTTATAGACGTAGACCTTGTGGTCGCGAACACTGAAACCGACCGCGCCCGCTACGCGCTTGGGGTCGTTCTTGTCGTTCACGAGCTTTACGATGAACACACGCTCCTGGATATTGTCCATCCCCAGGGCCTTCTTCGCGGCCTCGGCGACGATGACCTTGTAGGACTCGCCGTTGATCATGATCTGCCATTTGCCGGAACGCACGGGCTTACCGCCGTCTTTCAGCGGCTTGTCCTCGTCGCCCGGCTGCTTCCAGATCGGCAGACCCCACTCCTCGAATAGATGGACCGAGTCGTCGACGTGGCGTCCGACATCATAGGCCAGGTCGTCGCGGGTAATGCCCATGAGGTCATTGGCCACCATGCGCGCGTAATCCGCCGGGTCCTGGCCGCCCATGTAGGTATTGATGGCGGACAGGCCCTGGGCCACGGCGCCGGAGCGGTCCATGGCGGCCTTGTCGACCAGTTTCACCTTGAGCCCCGTACCTTCCGTCCAGCGCATGATCTCATAGGCCGCGCCGCAGGCCGCCATACCGCCGCCGATCAGAAGGATGTCGACGGTCTCCTCAACCACTTGGGGGTTACCAAATGTAGCTTCTGTTGACATGTTTCACCCTACCTCAGAGACCCCGGCCCGGGATCACGGCCCGTTTCGCCGGGTGTCGATTCAAAAACCGCGTCGTGATTACTTGGCGCGGGTCAGCTGGCTCCGGTCGCACGGATACGGTTTGGTTTCGGTAAAAAGCGCCATGTCCGTGAGCTTGGAGAGATCCGCCTTAGGCTTGTCACCGTATGGGTTGATCGAGCCCTCCGGCGTAGTGCGAATCGGAAACTTGAAGCGCTTCATGTTGCCGTTGCGGAACTTGATGGTCCACATGATCGAATCCGTCCCGCGCAGCGGCTGCACCGAGCCGCCCATGGGTACGACGTCGGCGTAGTGGCGCGCCTCGATCGCGTTCTGCGGACAGATCTTGACGCAGGAGTAGCATTCCCAGCACTGCTCGGGTTCCTGATTGAACGCCTTCATTGCATGGCCGGTCTTCGAGCCGTCCTTGTCGAGCAGCATGAGGTCATGAGGGCAGATGTACATGCATGCGGTCTTGTCTTGACCCTTGCAGCCATCGCATTTATCGGTGCGAACAAACGTTGGCATAGTTGACTCCGCTTCTAGGAAAGTGATGTGACGATACGTCCGGGCAAGGCGCACCCACGGCTATTTCGCCGAGTGACCACTGAGCTTGACCTCTACCTTTTCGTCGTCTTTGAGGTTCGCGTAATAATCCCGCAGGATCGCCAGGACCTCCGGGCGGCTGAATTCCGCCGGGACATCCTGGCCTTCCGACAAGGCCTTACGCAGTTTCGTGCCTGATAGGAGCAGGCGATCCTTTTCGCTGTGAGGGCATGTCCGGGTCGAAGCCATGCCACCACACTTGTAACACCAGAAAGTCCAGTCGATTTTCAGAGGTTTCGTTTCGAGCGCCCCGGCCGGAATCTCGTCGAAGATCTTGTGGGCATCGAACGGCCCGTAGTAATCGCCGACCCCCGCGTGGTCGCGCCCTACGATGAGGTGGGAGCAACCGTAGTTTTGGCGGAACAGGGCATGCAGCAGGGCCTCGCGCGGTCCGGCGTAGCGCATGTCGAGGGGGTAGCCGGACTGGATGACGGTATCCTTGACGAACGCCACCTCGATCAGTTTGGCGATCGCCTTCGACCGCACTTCCGCCGGTATGTCGCCGGGCTTCAGTTTGCCGAGCAGCGAGTGGATCATGACCCCGTCGCAGATCTCGACTGCGATTTTCGCCAGATATTCATGCGAGCGATGCATGGGATTGCGGGTCTGGAAGGCCGCGACCGTCGACCAGCCCTTGCTTTCGAACAGGGCGCGGGTTTCGGCCGGCGTCATATATGTTCCCGCGTACTTGGTCGGGAAATCCCCTTGCGAGAGCACCTTGACGGGGCCGGCGATGTTCACCGCCTTTTGTTCCATGACCATCTTTACGCCGGGATGCGCGAGATCGGTGGTCTTGAAGACCGTCTGGCACTCATGGGCCTTGTCGATGGTGTACTTCTCGGCCACCGTCATGGTGGCCATGACCTCGCGGGATTCGCCGTCTACGAGCGCCACCTCTGCGCCGATCGCGAGCTTGGCGGCTACGGCCTCGTCGGCCGACAGGGTGATCGGGATCGGCCAGAACACGCCGTTGGACAGACGCATGTCGTCGCATACGCCGCGCCAGTCGGCTTGATTCATGAACCCGCTCAAGGGTGTGAATCCGCCGATACCCAGCATGATCACGTCCCCGGTCTCGCGCGAGCTCATGGGGAGGGAGGGGAGGCCTTTGGCCCGTTCTTTTTCGGCTGCCGCCGCCGCCCCGGTCAGGAGCAGGGGTTTCAGTGCCGCGCTACCGTGGGGTCTCACCAATCTCGACATTAACGATTTTCCTCGGTTATAAGGCGGATACCAGGCGCACCCGGTCGGCGAGACTCTATAGCCTTACGGTTTGTAAAACTAATCAAGTTTTACGGAAAACCGATAAACCCGCTTTATAAAAGAAAAAACTAAAATTAGAAAAGCCGCTCTATCCTTGCCGTTCGGACGATCAGTGTGCGACGTCCTTCCGGTCTTGGCAAGGCAGCCGCGACCACCGATCCGGGATCGGGGCGCGGCTTTAAGGTCGCCGTCGCGTGCCCAGGGCATTATCGATCGCCTCCGGTTTTTCCACCGGGGGCGTATCGGCGCGTGGCGCCGCGCGACCGCGACCGGGAATACGGTCCGTTTTGGCGACACAGGTTGGCGGGCAGGGCTTGCGCCAGCGACGGGCGCGCGCAGGCGCCGCGGTGTTTGAACGCTCGATCGCGCCCGTGCGGCGCGGCCATCTCAGGGTGCCGATGTCCGGCGGCGCGATCTATCCTGCCCCAAGTCATGACGCAGCACGGCGATATCGACGGCGACGGCATGGAGGGCGTGGGTCCGCCAGCGCGCCAGGGCCGGATCACGGGGTATGCGTGTGGCGTGCAGTGCATGCAGGGTGGCCTCGTAACGGCGCAGGCGAGCGCGCAGGCGAGCGGGCGCGGCCAGCGCCGGGTGCGTCGTCACCGTACGCCCCCGGGGCCGTGGGGCGCGGGGCCCAAGGGTGCGGGCCAAGGGAAGGATGGCCGGCGGTCCCTGGCAGCCGGCCGGCGGGCGCGCGGCATAGATCCAGTGTCCATCGCCCGACCGACACTTGAAGATGGCCCCCACGGCCCGCGCGGTGGCGCCCATGCTCGTGAGCATGGCTACGGCCAGCAGGGATACGATCAGGGGCGGTCTCAACATAGGGTACAATTAAGGCGTAGGGTGGCAGGAAGTCAAATGGTAAGCCGGTCTTTACTTTTGGTGGGCGTGGCCTTTCTGGCAAACGCCTTCGCGGCCACCGCCGGGGGCGGTGTGGGCCTCATCCAGTTGCCCCTGCTGCTGTTTTTGGGGCTCCCTTATCCCCAGGCCCTGGCTACCCACAAGGTGGCCAGCGTGGCGCTGGGCGTGGGTGCCGGGGGCCGCTATCGGCGCAGTGGGCTATTCAACCGCTCGCTCGTGCTGCTGGTCCTGGCCTCGGGGTTGCCGGGTGTGCTCCTGGGGGCGCTCGTGGTGCTCGCCATCCCGCAGGCGCTCATACGCATGGTCCTGGGGGCGCTGACCGTAGGTCTCGGGCTCTATTCGTGGCGCCGCCATGACCTCGGGCAGGTGGCCGTCGCCTGCCACCGCGATCCCTGGGGACTGGCCGTGGGCGGCCTAGGCCTGTTTGTCATCGGTGTCCTGAACGGGTCTGTGACCTCGGGGACCGGGCTCTTTTGTACCTTATGGCTGGTGCGCTGGTTCGGGCTCGATTACAAATCTGCCGTGGCCTATACCCTGACCCTGGTGGGTCTGGTGTGGAACGCCGCCGGCGCCGCGACCCTGGGGTCGTTCGGGCAGATCCGTTGGTCATGGCTCCCCTGGCTCCTGGCCGGGGCGCTCACCGGCAGCTATGCCGGGGCGCACATCGCCGTCGGGTCCTCCAACCGCTGGATCAAGCGTGCCTTCGAGATCCTGACGATCGGCGTGGGCATACGCCTGCTGGTGTAGCGCGTCGATCCCCGAAGGGCGGTAGTGAAGGGGCGACGGCTTTCCTTTCAGTCCGTGGTGCTTGCGCCGTAGCGGGCCCGATAATCGGCAATGGCCTCGCGATATTGCCCCAGACCTTGGCGCCGGCCGAGGTAGGCGAGCAGTCCCGACAACCGTCCGAGGCTCACCACCGGGACATGGTGGCGGGTTGCGACCTCGGCGGCCGCCGATTGCGCGCCGTTGCCACGCTCCTCGCGATCCAGGGCAATCACGACGCCGGCGAGCGTGGCGCCGGCGTCGGCAATGATACGGGCCGATTCCGCGATCGAGGTCCCCGCCGATATGACATCGTCGATGACCAGCACCCGGCCGCGCAAGGGCGCGCCGACGGTGACCCCGCCCTCGCCATGATCCTTGGCCTCCTTGCGATTGAAGCAGTAGGGGGTGTCGCGACCGTATTCGAGGGCGAGTCCCGAGGCCAGCGCCACCGCCAGCGGGATACCCTTATAGGCGGGACCGAATATCACGTCATAGCCAAGCCCTGCGGCCTCGGCGGCGCGCGCGTACAGGCGCCCGAGCTCGGTGAGCGCGCGCCCCGAGGCGAACGCCGCGGCATTGAAGAAATACGGACTCTGGCGTCCTGATTTGAGGGTGAAGGCGCCGAAGGTTAGCGCGCCGCAGGACACCGCGAGGTCGAAAAACGCGTCTTGTGTGTCGTTCATGCCGGGGGTCGTCCAAAGCCCGGATTGAAGGGTAACACGCCGACGATCCGGCCGTCCCTCCGATCGAGGGCCAGCATCACGCTCGTGTAGGTCCCGCGCAGCGGTACGAACACATAATCGCGGAGCGGCCGGTGGCGCTCGCGAAAGTGGCGGATGGCGGCGGCGGCCATATGATTGGTGCGCGCCAAGGCCACGAGCGGGTAGCCATGGGCGAGGGCCGTTTTTTGCTCCGCCGCGGTATAGGGCCGATAGCGCCAGCCGCGCAGAAATACCGGCGGCTCGCCCTGCAGCGTGCGGATCTCGACCCCGAACATGGCCTTCTTGCTGTGCGGCAGTTTCACGTAGACATAGGCCGGGCGCGCCGGCAGGGTGCGCAGCAGGGCCTGGCCCTTGGCGCCGATGAGGGCGACGTGGGCGGCATCCAGGGCATGAAACGCCCCCTGGGAGTAGACGACCATCTGGATGCGGCGGGCATAGAGCAGGTGCACGCCAAATGCGAACGCAATGACCTGGGCGATGACGATGAGCGCCAGATCCGAGCGCAGGCCCTTTTTGTCGGCGCGGAACACGATGAACGTAAGCGCCGGTCCGAGTATCAGGCTGATCCCCGCCAACAGCCCATAGGCCTGCCAGGCCCCGTCAGCGGCCAGCAGCGGGTGCGGGTACCAAAGCGTGCGCATGATCGCGAACACGGCGGCGAGCGCCCCGGCGGTGAACGCGAGATGCCAGGCGGCGGCCTTCAGACGTGACATAGGCTGACCCTCGAGGAACGACCCGGGCGCACCGCCCGGCGGCAACTAGAGATCATAGTCGATAATGAGCGGCGCATGGTCGCTGAAACGCTGATCCTTGTAGACCCGTGCCTGACGGGCCCGCGCGGCAAGGCCGGGTGTGGCGATCTGATAGTCGATCCGCCACCCGACATTTTTGGCGTAGGCCTGTCCACGGTTGCTCCACCAGGTATAGCATCCTTCGCCTTCCGAGGGGCACAGGGCGCGGTGTACGTCCACGAACGACAGCTCGTTCAAGACGCGTGTGAGCCACGCCCGCTCCTCGGGCAGGAAGCCGCTGTTGTGGCGATTGCCGCGCCAGTTCTTTAGATCGATCTCGTGGTGCGCGATGTTGAAATCCCCGCACAGCACGACCTCGCGTCCGCACTGGGCGAGTGTCGCGAGCTGCGGAAAAAAATAGTCCATGAATGCGAATTTCGCGGCCTGTCGTTCGGGCCCGCTGGAACCCGACGGGAGATATACCGACACGACCGAGAGCGTGCCGAATATGAGCTCGAGATAGCGTCCTTCGGCGTCGATGTCAGGCCGTCCGACGCCCGCCACGATGTTATCGGGGGGCCTTTTCGCGTAAATGCCGACGCCGCTGTAGCCGCGTTTGTCGGCATAATGAAAATAGCCCTGATAGCCGCCCGGCGCGCGCATCTCCGGCGTCAGGTCGGCCTCCTGGGCGCGCAGTTCCTGCAGGCACACGACATCAGCGTCCTGCTGGGCGAGCCAGGCGAGAAAGCCCTTGGCGCACGCCGAGCGTATGCCGTTTAGATTGATGGTTACGATGCGGAGCATATGTTTTCAGGCCTCGGGCACCTTGCGAAAATGATCTTCAGGCCGGCGGATGCGCGGATTCGGCCGACATGGCCGCAAGCATGCGCCCGGCCGCCGGCAGCAGCAGGTAGGCGGGGAACGCCAGCAGGAAGGTCAGCAGGAAATAGGGTGCGTAGCCGAGGTCCTGCGCCCCGAAGCCGCTCGCGAAACCGGCCAGGCGCAGGCTCACCGCAAATAGCGACGAGAGCAGGGCGTACTCGGTGGCGGCGCGCTCCTTGCGCACGATCGCCATGAGGAATGCCAGAAAGGCCGCGGTACCAAGGCCTGCGGCAAAGGATTCGAGGGCGCTCACGGAATACAAGAGGAGTTCGTGGGTGAGCGGGATCGGCGTCCCAAGGGTGGCGCGCGGCAGGATGTGCGCGCACGCCGCATAGCCGAGGTTGGGCAGCACCTGGACTAAGCCAAGCACCCATAGCGATTTGTAGATGCCGATGCGATCGGTGATATAGCCGCCTACCAGACCGCCTAGGATCGACAGCCCGATGCCCGCTATGACCGATACCGCCCCGATCTGCGCGGCGCTAAAACCATGATCGACCCAGAATGGCTTGACCATGAAGCCTATGGCGCTGTCGCCGAGCTTATAAAGGACGATGAAGACAAACACCGCCGGCATCCCCGGGCGCCCGGTTATCTCCAGCAGGGCGCCGAATAACGGGCCGTCGGAGGCCGGCGGGACGTGCGGATTGCGGCGCCAAAGGCTCGTGGCCCAGACGATGAGGGTCGCGGCCGCGACATAGAGGAATAGGTGCGGGATGGCGCGTGACCAGTGCAGCGCATCGTTGGCAAGCCACAGGGCACCGAACAGCAAGGCCAGCACCATCGCCAGCGCCTTGGGGCGGCGGCTCAAGGAGGCAAGCTCCTGGCCAAGGGATTGGCGGTCGACGGCCGTGCGCACCTGTTCCCGGGGGGCCGCCAGGCACGCGAGGCCGTCTGCGATCACAAGGCCGGCTGCCAGGATATAGGCATAGCGCCAGCCGATGTAAGTGCTGGCAATCAGCACGAGGCCCGCGGCCAGCATGCCGGCGCGATAGAACCCGATGCGCAGGCCGTTGCCGATACCCATCTCGCCGACCTCGAGGAGCTCCAGGCTATAGCCGTCAATGGCAATGTCGTTGGTCGACGATAGCAGCGTGAAGACCCCGATCGCGGCCAGCGCCGCCGGCCCCACCCCGTGCTCCCATGCCAGGTGCCCCAAGGCGAGCGCCATGGCGAGGTCCGCGCCGAGCATCCACAGCCGGTGATGACGGAAGTGATCGATCGCCGGTGCCCACAGAAACTTGAGCGTCCAAGGCAGCCCCAGCAGGCTTATGACCCCGATCTCCGAGAGCGGCGCGTGGTGTTCGCGGAATGCGACCGGGAACACGTCGCTGAACAGACCGAACGGCAGACCCTCGGCCACGTACAGTACGGCGATCCAGAAGAGGCGTGTACGGACGTCCCGGCGCTTAAGATAATCGCGCACGCCGAAACCTGTAGAGGGCGATCTCCCCGAGGAGATTGGGCAGCAGGCGCAGCGCCAGCCGTTGTCTGTGGGCGTGGTCGACGACCTGCGACTCGAGGACCTCTATCTGCTCGCGCTCGCACAAACGCGCGAAGTCACGCAGCGTGCACAGATGGATGTTGGGCGTGTTATACCATTCATGAGGGAGTGCCGCGGACACCGGCATGCGCCCCAGGACCCCGAGCTGCCAGCGCGTGCGCCAGTGTCCGAAGTTCGGAAAGGTGACGATCCCCTCGGTACCGACGCGCAGCATCTCGCGCAGCAGCCGGTCTGGGTAGCGCACCGCCTGCAGGGTGAGCGACAGCACGACGTAATCGAACGAGCGCTCGTCGAATTCGGAGAGACCCGCATCCAGGTCGGTGTGGATCACATTCACCCCGCGCCGTACGCATTCTGCGACGTGGGTTTCGTCGATCTCCAGCCCGTAACCGCTCGCGCCCTTGCTCTCGGCCAGGTAGGCGAGCAGCGTTCCATCGCCGCAGCCGAGATCCAGCACCCGGCTTCCCGGCCGGATCCAGTCGCCGATGATGCGAAAGTCCACACGTGCCGGGATCATGACGACAGTCCCGCGAACACGCGGTCCATATAGGCCGTGAAGATGTCGACGTAGCGTGGGATGCGCATGAGGAAGGCGTCGTGGCCGTGAGAGGCCTTGATCTCCGCATAGCTTACGTTCAGATCGTTGTCATGAAGCGCCTTTACGATCTCCCGCGAGCGCGCCGGGGCAAACCGCCAGTCGCTGGTAAAGGCGACCACCAGGGTGTCGGCCTTGACCGGCGCGAGCGCTTTGGCGAGATCGCCGTCGGCGGCGCCCGCCGGATCGAAATAATCGAGCGCCTTGGTCATGAGGAGGTAGGTGTTGGCGTCGAAGCGGCCCACGAAGCTATCGGCTTGGTGGCGCAGGTAGCTCTCGACCTCGAAAGCGACTTGATAGTCGAAGTTGAGTTTCCCGCCGCGCAGGCCGCGACCGAATTTCTCGCGCATGATGTCGTCGGAGAGGTAGGTTATGTGCCCGAGCATGCGTGCGATGCGCAGCCCCCTGCGCGGCTCGGTGGCGTGATCGTAGAACCGCCCCTCGTAAAAGTCCGGATCGGTCAAAATCGCCTGGCGTGCCACTTCGTTGAAGGCGATGTTCTGGGCGGTCAGCTTGGGCGCGGCGGCAATGATGACCGCATGCGCCACCCGCTCAGGGTAATCGATCGCCCACTGCAGGGCCTGCATGCCGCCGAGACTGCCGCCGACTACCGCCGCCCATCTCCGAATCCCCAGCCGATCGGCGAGTCGCGCCTGGCTTGCTACCCAGTCGCCGACTGTCACCATCGGAAATTCCGGCCCGTAGGCACGCCCGCTCGCGGGATTGATGGACGCCGGGCCGGTGGAGCCGAAACAGCTGCCGAGATTGTTGCAGGCGACGACGAAAAACTTGGTGGTGTCCAGACTCTTGCCGGGACCGACGTGGTGCTCCCACCAGCCGGGCCTCTTATCGTCGGCGCTATGGTAGCCCGCGACGTGATGACTGCCGCTCAAGGCGTGGCAGACGAGCACGGCATTGCTGGCCTCGGCGTTCAGCGTCCCGTAGGTCTCGTAAACGATCTCATAATCCGCCAGGACGCCGCCACTTGCCAGCGCCAGCGGTTCCGCGAATCGCAACCGGGCTGGGGTTACCAGTCCCACGGAATCTGGGGGAATGGGCTTCACGAATCCACGGGATCACGCAAAGCCCGCAGTGTACTGACTCAAGGATGGGCCCGCAATGCCCTAATGCTGGTGGCCCTCGTCGCCGTGGTCGTGACCGCAACACCCGTGATCGTGCTCGGCCTCCTCGGCCACCTCGCGGCGTACGGCATCCATGTCCACGGCACGGGCCTGGCCTATGATCTCTTCCAGGGCCTTTTTCGGCAGACTGCCGGGTTGCGCGAACAGGATGATCTGGTCGCGGAAGATCATCAGGGTCGGGATGGAGCGGACCTGGAAATGGGCGGCAAGCTCGGTCTCGGCCTCGGTGTTGATCTTCGCGAAGACGATGTCCTTGTGCTGCTCGGAGGCCTCCTCGAAGATCGGACCGAAGGCCCGACAGGGGGCGCACCACGGGGCCCAGAAGTCGACGATGACGAACGGATTCGTGTCCACCAGCTGTTCAAAATTTGCCTTTGTTGCCTCGACTGTGGCCATGGATATCCCTCGAAAAATGTTCCATTATACAGCACGGAACGGGCCCTGGTCGCGTAAAAAGTAGGAAAATCATGGCACGCGGTTTGCTTGGCGGGTCCCTGGGGGAGGGGAGACGTGTATCCGAAACTGCTTTACGAGACTCTGCCGGTCTTTTACGCGGTCGCCGCCTGGGTGTGCATGAAGGCCCTGCCGCGGCCCTATGCGCTGCTGCCCACGGCGGCCTTTGCGCTCGCCGCCGTGTTGGTGGTCATCCAGCGCTGGTATTACCGCCGGCAGTTCCACGGCCCAGAATAGCCGGTCCAGTCAGAGGTGAAGGCGCGCCAACCACAGGCGCGTGAGCAGGCCGGCCTCGGTCATATAGCCGGCGGCCACGAAACGGATGCGGCCGCGCGGCCCTAGGATGAATGCCATCGGCAGGACGCGCACCCCGTAGCGGTGGGCGATGCGGCCGTGGCGGTCGAGGATGACGGGGGTGCGCCAGTGGTGGTCCGCGGCGAATGCGCGCACGGCCGCCGCCGGGGATTGGGTGGCCACGACGACCACCGGGGCATGGCGCGCCACCGCCTGGACCGCACCCTGGTCGGCGCGGCATACCGGACACCAGGTCGCAAAGAAATCGACGAGCAGGACGCGCCCGGCCGCGATCGGCGGGACGTGCCCGTTCAGGCTCGCACGCGCCAGCGGCGGCGCGCGCCCATCGGCGGCGTGGCGTGTGAGGTAGGCATTGCCGGCCAGGATGAGGGCCGCCGCTGCCAGCAACTCGAGGGCCCCTCGACCCACGCGGCTCACGTAAGGAGCGTAAGCCCGAGGTGGTGCAGCGGCTGCACCACCAGTATGGCGATGAGCTCCAGACCTATGACTACCAGCACCGGCGAGAGGTCGATCCCGGAGATCAAGGGTAGCAGGCGTCGAGCCGGACGCATGAACGGCTCGGTCAGGTGGATGGCAAGATCCGTGAACGGGTGCTCGCCGTAGGGACTTACCCAACCCATGAGTACGCGCACGAAGATCGCTGCGATCAGGACATAGAGCGTAAGCTGGATCAGATCCGCGAGGCTCAGGATCAGGATGCCCGTAAAGTGCGGCACCACGCGCTCGACGAGCGCCATCAGCGTGATCTTCAGGGCCTCGAGCATGATGAGCAGTGCCGCGGACGCGAAGTCGATCCCAAAGAAGCCCGGTATCAGGCGCCGTAAGGGCAGGAGCGGACCGTTCGTCACGCGTACCACGAACTGGCTGAAGGGGTTGTAGAAGTCGGCGTGGGTGAGCTGCAGCAAAAAGCGCAGCAGCACCAGAATGACATACATCCCGAACAGGGTATCGATGAGAAAGGCCAGGGCCTGGCTGAGATAGCTCACGCCGCCCCCAGTTGCTCGCCCAGCTCGCGCGAGCGATCGCAGGCTGCTTGCGCGGCACGTCCGAGCATCTCCATGAAGCCCTCGCTCAGGAGGCTCTTTATGGCGCGCTCGGTGGTGCCGCCCGGGGATGTGACGCGCGCGCGCAAAAGCGCGGCCTCCCCGGGGTGGTCGTGGACCATGCGCCCGGCGCCGGCGGCCGTGCCCCCGGCCAGCGCCGCGCTCAGGTCCCGCGGGAGTCCCAGCTGCGCGCCGGCGGCGGCGAGCGCCTCGACCATCAGAAAGAAGTAGGCGGGCCCGCTCCCGGAGATCGCGGTGGCGGCATCCATGAGGGCCTCGTCTGTGAGCCAAAACACCTCGGACACCGCGCCCAATACGGTCGCCGCCGCTTCGCGGTGCCCCGGGGTGGTCTCATCATTGGCCCACAATACGCTGACCCCGGCGTTCATCAAGGCCGGGGTGTTCGGCATGGCGCGAACGATGGCCGGCCCGCCGCCTAGCCAGCGCGCGATGTCCGCTGCGCGGATGCCGGCTGCCACCGAGACTATGAGCGGCCGGCGCTCCCGAACCCTGGGTGCAATGGCGGCGCACAGGTCGCGCATGCCCTGCGGCTTTACCGCCAATACCAGGACGTCGGCGCGCGTGACCACGGAATCGTTGTCCGCTGGGGTGCTGATTCCGAGGTCGTGGACACGTTGCCGCTTGTCGGGATGCGGATCGGAGACCACGATACGTTCCGGCGCCATGCGCGATGCCAGGCCGGAGGCGAGCGCCAGACCCATGTGGCCCGCGCCGATGATGCCTATCGAGAAGTTTTGCATGGGGTGAGTGTAAGGGGACTCTTCCTCCAGGGAAAGACCGCCTTGTCTCCGCGCTCGCGCTCGTTATACTTCAACATACCACCACCCTGGTAGCCCACACCTCATGGATATCGCGGAACTCCTGGCCTTTTCCTATAAACAGAACGCGTCGGATCTGCATTTGTCGGCCGGTTTGCCACCTCTCATCCGTGTCGACGGCGACGTCAAGCGCATCAACGTAGACCCATTGGATGAGCGCGCCGTGCACAATATGGTCTACGATATCATGAACGACAAGCAGCAAAAGGAGTATGAGGAGCGGCTGGAGTGCGATTTCTCGTTCGAGCTGCCTAACATCGCGCGCTTTCGTGTTAATGCCTTTAATCAGAATCGTGGCCCGGGCGCCGTCTTTCGGACCATTCCCTCGAAGGTGCTGACCCTCGAGCAATTGAACGCCCCCGGAATCTTCAAGCAGATCGCCGACCAGCCGCGCGGTATCGTGCTGGTTACGGGCCCCACGGGGTCCGGCAAATCCACCACCCTGGCGGCGATGATAGACCACATCAACGAGAGCCGACGCGAGCACATACTGACCATAGAGGACCCGATCGAGTTCGTGCATACGAGCAAGAACTGTCTTATCAATCAGCGCGAGGTTCACCGGGATACCCTGGGGTTCGAGAACGCCTTGCGTTCGGCGTTGCGCGAAGATCCGGACGTCATCCTGGTCGGCGAATTGCGCGATTTGGAGACCATCCGCCTCGCGCTCACCGCCGCCGAGACCGGTCATCTCGTATTTGCCACCCTGCATACAAGTTCCGCGGCCAAGACCATAGACCGCGTGGTGGACGTGTTCCCGGCGGCGGAGAAGGAGATGGTACGCTCCATGCTCTCGGAGTCGTTGCGCGCGGTGATCTCGCAGACGCTGATGAAGAAGGTCGGTGGCGGGCGCATCGCCGCCCACGAGATCATGATCGGCACGCCCGCCATTCGCAACCTAATTCGCGAAAACAAGATCGCGCAGATGTATTCAGCCATTCAGACCAGCCAGTCCGTGGGTATGCAGACCCTCGATCAGTGTCTCATGGAGCTCGTGCGGTCGCGTCAGGTATCGGTCGAGGAGGCGCGCGGCAAGGCGGCGAACAAGGACGCATTCGCAAATAACAACGGGGCGGCCGCCGCCGCGCGGAGGTAGGATGGGTTTCCTCGATCTCTTGCGGCTTATGGTCGAAAAAGGCGCCTCGGACCTTTATATCACGGCCGGGGTGGCGCCCAGCCTGCGCGTGGACGGAAAACTGGCGCCAGTGGCGCGCCAGGCGCTCACCGCAGACCAGGCCCGGCAGTTCGTGTATAGCATCATGAACGAGGAGCAGCGTAGCGAGTTCGAGGAGACGAACGAGTGCAATTTCGCCATCAACCCGCAGGGCGTCGGACGCTTTCGTGTCAACGTTTTCCGGCAGCAGCAGCGGGTCGGCATGGTGTTGCGCAAGATCGAGACCCGCATTCCGCATTTCGAGGAATTGAATCTTCCACCGGTATTGAAAGAGATTGCCCTTACCAAGCGCGGACTCGTGATATTCGTAGGCGCCACGGGTTCCGGAAAGTCGACCTCGCTTGCCGCCATGGTGGGCTACCGCAATCAGTATTCGAACGGGCATATCATCACCATCGAGGACCCGATCGAGTATGTGCACGAGCACAAGAATTGCATCATCACCCAGCGCGAGGTGGGCGTCGACACGGATTCGTTCGAGACAGCCCTGAAGAACACCCTGCGTCAGGCGCCCGATGTGATCCTCATAGGCGAGGTGCGCGCGCGTGAGACGATGGACTATGCGATCGCGTTTGCCGAGACCGGACACCTGTGTCTTACCACGCTCCATGCCAATAGCGCGAACCAGGCCCTTGATCGCATCATCAATTTCTTTCCGGAAGATCGGCGCGCACAGCTCCTGATGGATCTCTCCTTGAACCTGAAGGCCGTGATCTCGCAGCGCCTCATTCCGAAGAAGGACGGTGCCGGGCGCGTGGCGGCAGTCGAGATCATGATCAACACCCCGTTGATCGCCGATCTCATCCTGAAGGGGGAAATTCACGGTATCAAGGAGCTCATGGCCAAATCCGAGGAGGCGGGCATGCAGACCTTCGATCAGGCACTGTTCGGTTTGTATGAGGCGGGCTTCATAGATTACGACGAGGCTATGCGCAACGCCGATTCGCAAAACGACCTGCGGCTGCGCATCAAGCTGCACGGCAAGGGTGCGAAAGAGGCGGTACTCGGTGACTCCCTGCGCAACATCACTTTCTAGGCAGAGGCGCAATTTGCGCTGCATTTACGCGTCGTAACTGGTAAGATGTCGGCGTGCTGATCCCTGTCCCATGTTGCCAAGTACGCGCATGTCCCGTGGCGCAGCGGGTGATTTTTGCGTGAACCGCGACCGGCCCATAGGGGTGTTTGACTCAGGCATCGGTGGCCTGACTGTCGCGCACGCCTTGATGTCGGCCCTGCCAAACGAGCGCATCGTCTATTTCGGCGATACCGCGCGGCTCCCCTATGGAACGAAGTCGTCGGCGACGGTGGCGGGGTATGCCGCGCAGATCACCGATTTCCTCCTAAAGCGCGACGTCAAGATGCTGGTCGTTGCCTGCAACACCATGGCCGCCGTGGCCCTCCCGATTGTGACAGGCCTGTCCCCGGTACCGGTCGTCGACGTACTCGATGCCGGGGCGCGGGCGGCCGCGGTGTCGAGCCGCTCGGGGCGCATCGGCGTGCTCGCCACCCTGACCACGGTAAGCTCACAGGCCTATGAGCGTGCCATCCGTGCGCACGCGCACCATGCGCGCGTCATATCCCAGGCCTGTCCGCTGTTCGCACCGCTCGTGGAGGAGGGTTGGCTGGATCACCCGGTGACCGAGCTCACCGCCCGTGAGTACTTGCGGCCGGTGCTTGCCGAGGAGGTCGACACGCTGGTGCTCGGTTGCACCCATTACCCTTTGCTGAAACCCCTGCTCGCGCGGCTTGCGGGGCCCGCGACCCGGCTTGTGGACTCCGCCGAGACGACCGCGGCGCAGGTGGCGGATCTCCTTGCTGCGCGGGACCTTCGGCGCACCGCCGCGGAGGAGCCGGTACACGAATACTATGTGACCGATCTGCCGCAACGGTTTCGGGCGGTGGGCGCCCTGTGCCTGGGACGCCCGCTCCCGGAGGTTCAGCTGGTGCATTGGTAGAAGACCATGGGCGACACGCCTTTATTGCGCTTTGCGCAGTGGTACTGGCCGGGCAGGCCACCGCTCGCCGACAGCTGTTGGGTGGTCGCGACCGCCGCGCGCGCGTGTGCCGCCCAGGAACTGCTGGCCGCGCTGCAAGGCGCCGGCCACGGACCGCTCGCGCTGCTCTTGCTAGACGAGGGCGGCTACGAGGGGCCGCTGCCGTGGGTGCGCATGCCAGCGCTCGGCGCCGCGCGTATCCTCTCCCGACTGAAGCCTCGCATCCTGTTATGTCTCGACGATGACCCACGGGCGCGTGCCGCGGCGGCCGCCGCGTCCTGTCCCGTGGCGTGGGTGAACGGGCGCGCACCTGAGCTCCTTTCGCTTGGTGCGGTGGCGGTGGCGAGCGAGGCGGTAGCGTTGCGTATCGGTGGGGGCGTGGTGACGGGCGATCCGCTCAGTGCATGGCCGGCAGCGCCCGAGGCGCCGGCCGACACGCGCTTTTGTGAGCGCTTCCAGGCGGTGCGCAAGGCCGGCCGTTGGGTCGTTTATTTCGCCGGCACCGAGCCTGGCGAAGAGGCGCTCGCCTACACGACCTTTCTGGCCTTGTCGGCCGGTAGCGGCGGCCTGCTGGCGCTTGCGCCCCGCGATCCGGGGCGTCATGAGGAGGTCTACCGGGAGGCCATAAAGTACCACCTGACCACCGTGCGCCAGTTGCGACTCATGACCTCGGAGGTACCGTCCAAGACTCGCGTGTATTACATCGAGAGTGCCGAGGCGCGCCACGCTATGCACGGGTGCGCGGACCTTATCGTAGCCGGCGGGACACTGGTCGGCGGGGCGCCCTTGCCGCCCGAGCCGCCCGTTGCCGGGGCGGCAATCCTGGCCGGTCCTTATCCGCGCAACCCCTTGCTCGCGGCCGCGGTCGATGCCGAGGTCGTCGTATCGTGCGCGGGCGTAGCGGATCTCGCGCGTGTCGCCGGCACATGGCTTGCCGATGCCGCCGGGCGCGGGCGCATGGCGCAGGCCCTCGGGCGCTGGGTGACCTCGCAGCCCGGGGCCCGCGCGCGCTTCCTGGCGTGGTTTGCTGAGGTTTCGCGTGGCGCGGCGTAGCTCTCGCGCCTTCGGGCTCCAGGTTCATGCGCATGGCGGCAAAGAGTGCCTGCCGTGTGATCGCGGCCGTCAGCCGTTTCGATAGGTCGGGGCGCGGATACGGGCCCAGAAACCACCTACCAGTGCCGTGGATAAGGTAGTTTGGGTGGTCGTCGATCCGGGCCCCGGACGCCCTCGCGCGATCGCCGCCTGACCACGGTTGAAATTGCGCCTCCGGGTCTCCACAACAGGATACCGAGACGTCAGTGGAGGCACGGGATGATCTTCCGCCAGCTCGTCGAGCCCTTGTCCAATACCTATACGTACCTGCTTGGCTGCGAGCACACCAAGCAGGCGTTGCTCATCGATCCGGTGCTACCCGCCTGGGAGCGTGATCTGGGGGTGGTGCGCGAGCTCGGGTTGAAGCTCGCCTACACCGTGGAGACCCATGTGCACGCCGACCACATCACCTCGGGCCTGCGTCTGAAGCGCGAGACCGGCAGCCGCATCGCCGTGGCCGCGCTCGAGGGCTTGGCGTGCGCGGATGTCGCCATCGAGGACGGCCAGCCGCTCGTCATGGGCGCCGTCACGCTCGAGCCGCGCCATACCCCCGGGCATACCGCCGCGCATATGGCCTATGTGGCCGGCGACAAGGTCTTCACGGGCGATGCCCTGCTGATCGACGGCTGCGGGCGCACGGATTTTCAGAACGGGGATGCGCGGGCCCTCTATCGGAGCGTGCATGAACGTCTGTTCACCCTGCCAGACGACCAGCTCGTCTATCCAGGCCACGATTATCACGACCGTCGGGTGTCCACCATCGCCCAGGAACGCACGCGGAATCCGCGTCTCGGCGGGGGACGGACCCCAGAAGAGTTTCTCGCCATCATGCGCGAACTCAGGCTCCCTTATCCCAGGTTCATCGATTACGCGGTCCCGGGCAACGCGGCGTGCGGCGAATGTCCGCCGCTACTCCCGCCGCAGTGGCAGGAATACTGCGAAGCCATGAAGGTGAGCCCGCAAGGCTGATATCCCGACCCGCCAACCCCGTCCATCCCCGTGTTTGGGAGGCGATGCCGGGGGGCTGAGACCGGGCCCAGGCCCGGTGCGTCTCCCCCAAGACGTGCCGGGCCAATCCATGGATAATAAGGGCCTTACCCACGCGAAGCGAGCCCAAGGTTCGATGGACGACCGTTATTCCCCGATCGATGTAGAGCGCGAGGCCCAGGCGTTCTGGGCGCAGGCCCGGAGTTTCGAGGTGACCGAGGATGATGCGCGTCCGAAGTTCTATTGCCTGTCCATGTTTCCCTATCCGTCCGGGCGGCTGCACATGGGGCATGTGCGCAACTACACGCTCGGGGATGTGATCAGCCGGTGGCGGCGCATGCAGGGCATGAATGTCCTGCAGCCGATGGGTTGGGACGCCTTCGGGCTGCCGGCCGAGGGCGCCGCCGAGCGCAATGGGGTGCCTCCCGCGCAATGGACCTACGACAACATCTCCGCCATGCGCGATCAATTGAAGCGCCTGGGTCTGGCCTATGACTGGCGGCGCGAAATCGCCACCTGCCGTCCCGAATATTACCGATGGGAGCAGTGGCTGTTCACGCGCCTGTATCGTAAGGGGCTCGCCTATCGCGCTACCGCGCCGGTCAATTGGTGCCCCAAGGATCAGACCGTGCTCGCCAATGAACAGGTCGTGGATGGGCGCTGCTGGCGGTGCGATACCCTGGTCGAGCGCCGCGAGATCCGGCAATGGTTCCTGCGCATCACCGCCTACGCCGACGAGCTCCTGGCGGGGCTCGACGCGCTCCCCGGATGGCCGGAGCGGGTCGCGACCATGCAACGCAACTGGATCGGGCGCTCCGAGGGGGCCGAGATCCGGTTTGCGGTGGAGGGTTACGGGACGCTCACGGTATTTACGACCCGGCCGGACACGCTCATGGGAGTGACCTATCTGGCGGTGGCTGCCGAACATCCCCTGGCGGTGGCCGCCAGCGCCGGGTGCCCGGAGGTGGCGCGGTTTCGTGAAGAGTGCCGCGTGATGCAGACCGCCGAGGCGGCTGTCGAGACCATGGAAAAACGCGGCGTCGACACCGGCCGGCGGGCGATCCACCCCTTGACCGGCCGCACCCTGCCGGTGTACGCCGCCAATTTCGTGCTCATGGGCTATGGCGAGGGGGCGGTGATGGCGGTCCCCGCGCATGATGAGCGCGACTTCGCGTTCGCGCAACGCTACGCACTGCCGGTGGTCCCGGTGGTGGTCCCGGAGGGCTATCAGGGCCATGCTGGGGATCTCGTGCGTGATGCCGCCTACACCGGCCCTGGGCGCCTGGTGGACTCCGGGCCGTTCACCGGGCTTACCTCGGAGGCGGCACGCGCGCGCATCGTGGAGGCGCTGGCAAAGATCGGGGCCGGCGCCCCGCGCGTACAGCTCAGGCTGCGTGATTGGGGCGTGTCGCGACAGCGTTACTGGGGTACGCCGATCCCCATGATCCACTGTAAGGCGTGCGGCGTGGTGCCGGTTCCGGACCAGGATCTGCCGGTGCGCCTGCCGGAGGATGTGGTCATCACCCAGGGTGGCTCGGCGCTCGCCGTGCGCGCAGACTTCGTGAACGTCTCCTGCCCGCAGTGCGGCGGCGCGGCACGGCGCGAGACCGACACCTTCGACACCTTCATGGAATCGTCCTGGTACTACGCCCGCTACTGCTGCTACGACAACGATCGTGAGATGCTCGATGCGCGTGTGCGCCATTGGCTGCCAGTCGACCAATACATCGGCGGCATAGAGCACGCCATTCTCCATCTCCTTTATGCGCGGTTTTTCAACAAGCTCCTGCGCGACGAGGGACTTTTGGGCAACGACGAGCCCTTCACGCGCCTGCTCACCCAGGGCATGGTCCTGAAAGACGGGACCAAGATGTCCAAATCCAAGGGGAATACCGTCGATCCGCAGGCCTTGATCGCGCAATACGGCGCCGACACCGCGCGGCTTTTTATCATATTCGCAGCGCCCCCGGAGCAGTCCCTGGAGTGGAGCGATGAGGCCGTGGCCGGTGCTCATCGGTTCTTGCGGCGGCTATGGGGTATTGCGCGCGGCGCGGCGCAACGGCCACGTCCCGCGGACGGGGACTATGACGAGGTCCATAGGTTGTTGCGTGCCGACATACAAGCCCTGCTCGATCAGGCCTTGCGTGACTATGAACGGTATCATTTCAATACCGTGGTGGCGGCCTGCATGAGCCTTGCCAATATCCTGCAAAGGCTCTTGGATGAGCCGGTGTCGGACTCCGGCATGCGGCTATTGTACGAGGGCCTCGGCCTCTTGTTGCGCCTGCTGGCGCCGATCGTGCCGCATATCACCCATCGCCTGTGGCAGGAGTTGGGGTTTGCGCCGGAGGCAATCGTCGATGCCCCCTGGCCGGCCGTCGATGTCGAGGCCTTGAAGCGCGCCACCATGCGGCTTGTCGTCCAGGTCAACGGCAAGCGCAGGTCCGAGATCACGGTGGCTGCCGACTGCGATCGGGCGACGATCGAGGCGGCGGCCCTGGGCGACGAGGCGGTGGCACGTCATCTCGCGGGCCGACCGGTGGTCAAGGTGGTGGTGGTCCCCGGGCGTCTCGTCAATATCGTCAGCGCAAACGGATGAGGTACCTTGCGGTTGCGGGGCTTGCGGCGCTCTTCCTGGCCGGCTGCGGCTTTCATCTGCGTAGCGCCCACGAATTCGCGTTGCCGGCCTCGCTGTCGGTGCTGCGTGTACGCATGCCTTCAAGCGGTCTCAAGTATCCGGGGCTCGTGCTCGTCGTCCGTCACGCCCTGGAAGACCGCGGGGTGCGGATCGTGGACCACCGCAAGGCCCCGACGGTGGTGCTCGGCGGCGAGATGATGAACCCGGTCGTCGTAACCCTGAACAGCAACGGCGGGGCGAGCGCCTACCTGCTCGATTACGCCGTGACCTTCAGTCTCGTGGGGCCCGGCGGGAGGCTGCTTATGGCACCGCGTACGGTGCGCGTGCAGCGCGAGTACAGCTTCAATCCCGAGAACGTGCTGGCGATGGCCCGCGAACAGAGTTATCTCGAGCGCCGCATGCGTCTGTCGGCCGCCCGCCAGATCGTGTGGGCGCTGGCTACCTATAAGGGGCCGCCGGCGGTCGCCGCCGCGCCTCACAAACCTCATGCTCCTTAAAGCCGAAGATCTTGCCGCGCGGCTGGGCGATCTGCGCCGTGTCTACCTCGTGTGCGGGGATGAACCGTTCCTGGTGGAGGAGGCCGTGGCGCGGATCGTCGCGGCGGCCATTGCCGCCGGGGTCGGCGAGCGCCAGCGCTTCTTCCTCGAAAGCGGGTTTTCCTGGGGGCAGTTTCGGGAGACCCTGGCCTCGCCCTCGTTGTTTGCTGCGCGCAGCCTCTACGAGTTGCGCGCCCGCGAGGCCCGCGAGGGTCTGGGTCGCGAGCTGCCCGCGTGCCTGCCGCTGATTGCGCCGGACGCCGTTTTGTTGGTGGTGACCGGGGCGCTCGACCGGGCCGCGCAGAAGGCTGCGTGGGTCGAGGCGGTGGCGCGCGAGGGCCATGTCGTGGTCGCCACCCCTTTGGTAGGTGAACCGCTCGTGACGTGGGTGCGTGCGCGCCTGCGCGAGGCCGGGATAGTGGATGAGGAGCTCGCGCGGCGTATCAGTTATTTCACGGAAGGTAACATGGGGGCTGCGGCCGATGCCGTCGCGCGCCTCAAGTCCGAGCCGCACCCAGGCGTCGAGGCCTTGGCGGCGATCATGGGCGATGAGGCGCGGTTCGATGTATTTGCGGTCACCGATGCCGCCCTGAAGGGCGATCTCGCCGCTACCTATCGCTACACGAATCGCTTGCGCATGGAGGCGCGCGACCCGATACTGGTATCATGGGCGCTGACGCGCGAGGTGCGCTTGCTCGGTCGCATGGCCTCCCGGCAGGCGCGCAAGGCGCCTCTTGCCGAGCTCTTTCGGAACGAACGCGTATGGGCGGCGCGTCAGGCGCTGCTGGTTGCGGCGTTGCGGCGGCTCTCGGCAGCGCGCCTGCACGATCTGTTGCAGGCGTGCGCCGAGCTCGACCGTACCAACAAGGGACGGGCGGACGGGGATGCGTGGACCCTGATAGAGCGCGTGGCCCTGGGGCTTGCGGGCATGCCCGGCGGAGGCGGGGTGGGGTGATGACGGATATCGTGACTTATATGGAGGCGCTCGGGCGCGCGGCACGCGAGGCCGCGCCGGCCATGGCGCGCGCGCCGACGGGGGTCAAGAACAAGGCGCTGTCCGTGGCCGCCGAGGGCATGCGCACACATGCCGCCTTGATCGGTGCGGAAAACGAGCGCGATGTGGCGGCGGCGCAAGCCGCAGGCCTGGACGCAGCACTCGTCGATCGTCTCACGTTGACCCCGGAGCGCATCGAGCACATGGCGCAGGGATTGTTGGCGATCGCGGCCCTTCCCGACCCTGTGGGCGAGATCAGCGGGCTTGCGATGCAACCCTCGGGTATTCAGGTGGGGCGCATGCGCGTGCCGCTTGGCGTGATCGGCATCATCTATGAATCGCGGCCCAACGTGACCGCTGATGCCGCCGGGCTCTGCCTTAAGTCCGGCAACGCCGTCATTTTGCGCGGCGGTTCCGAGGCCTTGCATTCCAACGCCATCATCGGCCGTTATCTGCGCGAAGGCCTGGCCGCGGCCGGCCTTCCGCCCGGGGCCCTGGGGCTTGTCGAGACCACCGACCGGGCGGCCGTGACCCACTTATTGCACATGCAGGGCGAAGTCGACCTCGTCATCCCGCGCGGCGGCAAGGGGCTGGTCGAGCTCGTCGCCCGTGAGGCCCGCATGCCGGTCCTGAAGCATCTGCACGGGGTGTGTCACGTCTATATCGATGACGACGCCGACGCCGCCAAGGCGCTGGCGGTGGCGGTGAATGCCAAGACCCAGCGCTATGGGACATGCAATACCATGGAGACCTTGTTGATCGCCGAGCGCCGCGCAGACGAGCTGCTGGCGCCGCTTGTGTGTGCCTATCGCGCACACGGGGTCGAGTTGCGTGGCTGTCCCAAGACCCGTGACCGGGTGGCGGACATGGTGTCGGCCACCGAGGAGGATTGGGAGACCGAGTATCTGGCGCCGATCCTCGCGATCCGGGTGGTGGCCGACGTGGATGAGGCGATCGCCCATATCGGCCGCTACGGCTCCCATCATACCGATGCCATCGTGACTGAGAACTGGACGCACGCCCAGCGCTTTTTGCGGGAAGTGGACTCGAGCTCGGTGATGGTCAACGCCTCGACGCGTTTTGCCGATGGTTTCGAGTACGGTCTGGGGGCGGAGATCGGTATCAGCACCGATAAGCTCCATGCGCGCGGCCCGGTCGGGCTCGAGGGTCTCACGTCTCAGAAGTTCGTGGTTTGGGGTGACGGGCATATCCGCCGATAATCGGGCACTCCTGGGGGTTTTCGGTGGGACCTTCGATCCGGTGCACCGCGGACATGTCGCGGTCGCCTGTGCCCTCATGCGCGCCTTGCCGTTGTCGCGTATCGTGTTCGTCCCTGCGGCCCGGCCGCCGCACAGGCCCACACCGTTCGCCGATGCCCACCACAGGCTCGCGATGCTGCGCCTGGCGCTCGCCGGCGACCCCCGCTTTGACATCGATGAGGTCGAGTACGAGCGCGAAGGGCCCTCCTACATGGTCGATACCCTTGCCACCCTGCGTGCCCGCCATGGCCGGCCACTGGCCCTGATCCTCGGGGCGGATGCCTTCGCCGGCCTGCCGGCCTGGCATCGCTGGCGGCGCATCCTGGGTCTGGCGCACATCATTATCGTGAGCCGCCCGGGTTTCGACGATAGGCTCCCGGAATGGGTCCGGCCGCGACTCGTGCGCTGCGGGGCGGATCTGCTGGACGCCGACCACGGCCGGGCCTTGCGGTTTACCGCCAGCGCGCGCCCCGAATCCGCCACGGCCTTGCGCCAGGCGCTGGCCGACGGTATCGCCCCCGAGGCGTGGCTGCCGCCCGGGGTACCGGCCTATATTGAGGCCCATGGACTGTATCGGAGATCATCGCATCATGACGAAGGTTGAGCGGGTACGAGAGGCGCTGGAGCAGGCCAAGGCCGACGATATCGTGGTCCTCGATGTACGGTCCTTGACCGATATCACCGACACCATGATCGTCGCCAGCGGGACATCCACCCGCCATGTGACGTCGATCGGGCGCAAGGTCGACGATGCGCTGCGCGCGGCCGGCTACAAACCGCAGGGTGTGGAAGGATTGAGCGACGGCGAATGGGTGCTCATCGACTGCGCGGATGTCATCACGCACGTCATGCACCCAAAGACCCGGGCGTTCTATGCCCTGGAGAAGCTCTGGTCCGAGGAGTTCGGGGCGCGCGACGAGGCCTGCCGCGAGCGCGGCCCGCGACGTTGACCGATGGCCATGCGTGTGCTGGCGGTCGGTACGCGGGTCCCTGCCTGGGTGCAGGCCGGATTCGCGGACTATGCCCGTCGTTTGTCCGGCCCCTACCGTCTGGAGTTGACCGAGATCACGCCGGCGCGATGGACGCGTGCAAACGACCGGGATAGGCTCAAGCGCGAGGAGGGCGAGCGGCTCCTGGGCGCCGCGCCGCGCCAGGCCCTGCTTGTGGCACTCGATGTCGAGGGGCGCATGCGCACGAGCGAGGCGTTGGCCCGCGACCTCGAGACGTGGCTGGCCGCGGGCCGTCCACTCACCTTCCTGGTTGGGGGCGCGGAGGGACTGGCGGATGCCTGTCTCGAGGCGGCCTTCGACCGCTGGTCGCTGTCGCCGCTCGTGTTTCCACACGCCCTGGTGCGGGTCATGCTGGCCGAACAGCTGTATCGGGCCTACAGCGCCTTGAGCGGGCAGCCTTACCATAGGGGGTCGTCTTGATTTATCTGGCCTCGGCCTCGGAACGTCGGCAGGAACTCCTAAAGCAGATCGCGGTGGCGTTCGTGACGCTCGTGCCGGACATCGACGAGACGCCGCACGCAAGCGAGGCGCCGCTTGCCTATGTGCAGCGGATGGCCCACGAAAAGGCCGTCGCCGGGACGCGCGAGCGCGACCGGCGGGGGCTTGCCAGCGCGCCGGTGCTGGGCGCCGACACCATCGTCGTGCATGACGGCGCGATACTGCATAAGCCCGATGATGCGCCCGCGGCGCGCGCGGCGTTGCGCCGCCTGTCGGGGGTCGAACATACCGTGTACACCGCCCTATGCCTGCTCGGTCAGGGGCATAACGAGGTGGTGGCGCGTAGCGATGTGACCTTCAAGAGGCTTTGCGAATCCGAGATCGACGCCTATTGCGCGACCGGGGAACCGATCGGCAAGGCCGGGGGCTATGCCATCCAGGGACGCGCGGCGTTGTTCATCGCGCGTCTCGTAGGGAGCTATTCGGGCGTCGTCGGTCTGCCCTTATACGAATGCGGTCAGCTGCTGGCAGCCGAGGGCCTTTTGTGAGCGAGGAGATCCTGATCAATGTGACGCCCCAGGAGACGCGCGTTGCGGTCGTCGAGAATGGGGTGTTGCAGGAGGTCCATATCGAGCGCGCCAGTCACCGCGGCCTTGTCGGCAATATCTATAAGGGCCGGGTGTCGCGCTTCCTCCCGGGCATGCAGGCGGCATTCGTCGACATCGGGCTCGAGCGTACCGCGTTTTTGCAGACCGCGGAGATGAAGTCCGGCAACGGCGCCCCCGCGCTCATCGAGGGTCAGGACCTGACCGTGCAGGTCGTCAAGGACCCGATCGGGACCAAGGGCGCGCGGCTTACGACCCAGATCAGCCTGCCGGCCCGCTACGTCGTGTACATGCCAACCAGCGACCATATCGGCATCTCTCAAAAGATCGACGATGAGGAGGAGCGTGAGCGGTTGCGTGCCGCGGTGCGCTCGGCCATGGGCGACGAGCCCGGGGGCTTCATCCTGCGCACCATGGCCGAGCAGGTGAGCGAGGAGGAATTGAGGCGCGATATCCGCTACCTGCGCAAGCTCTGGCAGCGCCTATCCGAGCGTATGCGCGAGCCCGACCGGCATGGTCTGGTCCACGAGGACCTGTCGCTCGTGCTGCGCGCCATGCGCGATCTCGTGCGCGACAATATCGAGAAGGTGCGTATCGATTCGCGCGAGATGTATACCAAGGCCCAGGAGTTCGCCCTGGAATTCGTGCCCGACGTAGCCCCGCGCATCGAGTATTACCCGGGCGAGCGCCCGATCTTCGACCTCTACTCCGTGGAAGACGAGATCAAGCGCGCCCTGGATCGGCGGGTGGCGTTGAAGTCCGGAGGTTATCTCGTCATTGACCAGACCGAGGCCATGACCACGGTGGATGTAAATACCGGCACCTATGTCGGGCATCGCAACCTCGCCGAGACCATCTTCAAGACCAACCTCGAGGCCGCGCATGCCATCGCCCGCCAGCTGCGGCTGCGTAATCTCGGGGGCATGATCATCGTGGATTTCATCGATATGGGCGATCCCGATCACAAGCGCCAGGTCTTGCGCGCCCTCGAGCGCGCGCTGGCCCGCGACCGTGTCAAGGCCTCCATCGCCGATATGTCGGCCCTGGGGCTTGTGGAGATCACGCGCAAGCGCACCCGCGAGAGCCTGGAGCATCTGTTGTGCGAGACCTGTCCGGCGTGCAAAGGGCGCGGCGTATTGAAGACCCCCGAGACCGTGACCTACGAGATCTTCCGGGAGATCCTGCGCGAGGCCCGGCAGTTTGGCACGGACCAGTACCTGGTGGTGGCCTCCCAGGTGGTCGTCGACCGGCTTTCAGACGACCAGGCGCAGAGTCTGGCGCGCCTGCAGGAGTTCATCGGCAAGCCCATTCATCTCCAGGTCGAGCCGCTCTACAATCAAGAGGAGTACGAGGTCGTCCTGACTTGAGTCGTAGATGGCGATGCACAGACGATGCCCTTGAGGGGAAATCGGGGTTGGTGATTTCATGGTAGGGCTCAGGCGGCGGGCATATATCTTCTGGCACAACCGAAGTCGCGGTGCGCGTTATGCCCTGGCAACCGCGGGTGCGCTGTTCGCGTTGCTCATCGTAGCGCTCGCTACCAGCCCGCTGTGGCTTACCCCGCTCTTGCAGACCGAAAAGCCGGCGCTCGAGGCGGCCCTGACGCGCGACCTGGGCGCGCCGGTGCGTGTGCGCGCGGTCGCGGCGCGGGTCGATTGGCGGCCGGGGATCATGCTCCGGGGGGTCACGGTCATGGGCCGGGCGGGGCCGGCCGTGGCGCTGCGCGCCGTGCGCGTCGATCTGTCGTGGCTGGCCTTGACGCGCGCACGCTTGTGGCCGGCGTTCATCGGCATCGACGGCGCGCGCCTCAATCTTCGCAAGACCGCGCACGGCGTGCACGTCGTGGGGCTTGTCCATCACTCGCAACAGCCCTTCCATTGGCGCCGGTTCCTGGCGGCGATGCATGCCATGAGTCTGCATGCCGGACAGGTCGCGATTGCCATGCCGGGGCGGCCCATAGTCTCGCTCCAAGCGCTCGATGCGAGCTGGACCACGGGTATCAAGGATCATACTTTGACCGGTGCGGCGACGATTCCGGGGGTGTGCGGCCGCTGTCTGGTGACCGTCGAGTTTTCGGGTCACGGGGTTTCACCCAAGCATTTCCGCGGCGCGCTTGGGGTGCATGCCATGGCCCTCGACCTGCACGCCGCCGCCGCTCTCACCGGGCGCCGCCGGCTGCGCCCCTTGGCCGGCACCGTGGGCGGACAGCTATGGACCACCTGGAATCGTGGCCGTCTCGATTTCGTCGGGGGCGATGTGGCACTGGCGCACGCCTTCGTGCCCGCCAATCGTTTCAGCCATGCGCTCGCGATCGCCGGCCTGTCCGGCCGCTTCAGCCTGAAGATCGATCCCCAGGGTTTCCGCTTTTACGCCGCCGATGTGCGCTCGTCGGTTGCCGGGGTGCGTTCGCATACAGGCAGCGTCTATGTGGCGCACCAAGGGGCCTTTTGGGATGTGGACACCGAGCGCCTGCACCTCACCCAGGTCGCCTACGTGGCCGCACGCCTGCGCTCGCTCAACCCGAAGGTGGCCTCGTGGCTGGCCTTGCGGCCCCGGGGTACCCTCACGCGCCTGCATCTGCGCTTAGGGCCGCGATGGCGCTATCATGTGCGGGCGCGCTTCACGGGTCTTGGTCTGGGGCGCGCCCGGTCCGGGCCGTTCTTTGCCCATGCCGCGGGCCGACTCATCGCCGGTACGCATTTCGGGCGCGTCGTGCTAAGCGGCCTGCATGGTCTCGTGCGCGGACCGGCCGCCCTGCCCGGCCCGCTCACCGTTCAGGCTCTGACCGCCGAGCTCTCTTGGCACAAGGACGCGCAGGGCCTGTCGTGGGAACTCCCCGCCCTGCACCTAGCCTCGACGGCCGGGACCGTCGATGCCGCGGCGAGCGGGGCGCAGGAGGCGGGCCAGGGTCAGGTGCTGCTGTTGGGGGCGGCCTTGCATGATGTACGCATATCCGCCCTGAAGGATTTGTATCCACGAACTATGCGCGGTCATCTGCGCCAGTGGCTGACGCGCACCGTACGCGGCGGGGTCATAACAGCAGGCCAGGTCACATTCAAGGGGCCGCTCAAGGGCTTCCCGTTCCGTAACGGTGGCGGCCTGTTCCAGGCCACGCTGCACATAAGGCATGGCCGTTATCGTTTCCTGCCCCATTGGCCGAGCGCGCGCCATCTGGCGGTGACCGTGACCGATCATGATGCCCAGCTTTCCGTACAGGGATCGGGGGTCCTCGGCGGGGTGGTGGTACCGGCACTTTCGGTACGGGCCGGTCCGCTTGGGACACCGATGGGCCTTGCCACCGTGCGCGTGCATACCCAAGGCGGTCTGGGTGACCTTCTTGCGGTCGTCCTCCCGCATGTCCGCGCCGGGCTACGTACCGTGCTCCCGGCGACGATCTCGGGGGGCGGGGGGGCGCGTCTCGCGCTCATCCTGCACATCCCGTTCTCGCGTCGCCAGGGACCGCTTACGCTCCATGGGCGTATCAATCTCGCGCATGCGACCCTACGCTATCCCCTGGGATCGAGGGTCTTGCACTGGCGGGCCCTGGCCGGGTGGGCCACGTTCAATGATGCCGGACCCGAGAGTGCGCGGCTCTCGGGTCGTCTGCTCGGGGGGCCCTTCACGCTCGCCCTGACCCCCCGTCGCCACGGCGGAGTACAGGGACAGGCGACGGGCCAGATCGATGCCGCGCATGTGAAGGCCCTGGCGGGTCCCGCCCGGCGCTACGTAGGCGGCGCCGTGAGCTGGCAACTGCATGTGATAGCGGGGCGGCGCCTGCGGGCGCAGGTGACCGCCGATGTGCGCCAGTTGGCGCTGCATCTGCCCTATCCCGCAGGCAAGGCCCGCGGGGTCCCGGCGGTTGCACATTTTACGCTCCTGAGCGACCACAACGGGGTATTCGCGCGCGGCGGTGTGGCGCACCACCTGACCTTGGCGTATGCCGGTGCGAGCAACGGCCCCCATGGTCTGTGGGTCGGCGTCGGCTCGGCGGTGGCCCCGAAGACCGTGGGTCGGGGGCTTGCCATCGGTGTCCGCAGCGGCTATCTCGCAGTCGCGCCGTGGCTGACGTTCGTCCAGACCCTCAATCAGGCGCATGTCAAGGTGGGAATGCGCCCGCTGGTCACGCCCCGCGCCTTTACGGCGTATGTCGGGTCATTGGCATGGGCCGGGCGTTCGTTTGGGACCGTCCATGCGCGCTTCCGGCGCCATGGGTCGGCATGGGCGGGTGTCCTCGAGGGGCCGGATATCGCCGGGACCCTGGACTGGCGCCCGCAGCCGCGGCCCACCGTCGTGTTGCAGCTAGACCACCTGACCATACCGGCACCATCCCATGGGACGTCCGCCACGGGCCAGGGGTCGCCGATCCGCGATCCCGAGCATCTGCCGGCGATCCACTTTACCGCCAACAGTCTCACCGTCGGCCGCCACTACATCGGCCGGGTCGTGATCGACGGCGCGCCGTATGCTGACGGCTTTCGTTTTCAGCAGATCGATCTCGTGCGACCGCACGCGAGCTTGACGGGATTCGGGCAGTGGAGCGTGCACGGCGGCCTCCCCGAGTCGCTGTTCACATTCGCCTTCCACAGCCAGAATTTCGGGCATATGCTGGACGCCTGGGGCCTCCCTCATCAGCTCGCAGGCGGGCGCGTGACTGCGCACGGGACCTTGAACTGGCCGGGGGGGCCAGCGGCGTTCTCCGTGAAAAGGCTTGAGGCCAATATCCGGTTTCTGGCACGCAATGGCCGGTTCGTCAAGGTACAGCAAGGGGCCGGCAAGCTGCTCGGGATCTTCAATGTGGATTCCATCACCCACTATCTGACTTTGGACTTCAGCAGTATCTTCGGGCGCGGATTTGCCTTCGACCGCATCGATGGCGATCTGATCGCCGACAGCGGCGTGGCCGAGACGCGTGGCATCCATATCGAGGGCGCGTCGGCCAACGTGCTTGTGTCGGGCAAGACCGACCTGGTCGCCAAGACCTTCGATCTGCGCGTGCGGGTACAGCCGCATATCCAGAACAATGTCACGCTCGCCACCGGTCTCCTGGGTGGTCCGATCGCGGGCGCGGTGGTATTACTCATGCAGAAGATATTCGCCCATGAGATCGATCAGGGGACGCGCCTTACCTATTACATCAAGGGGCCATGGAGCCGACCGAACGTTCAAAAGAAGACGGACAAGGGCTGATGGCGACGGTCGCCGCCATCCAGATGAGTTCGGGACGGGACGTCGGCGCCAATCTCGCCGCCGCCGAGGCGGGCCTGCGTGCGGCCCAGGCGGGCGGCGCGCAGCTCGCGGTATTGCCGGAGAACTTCGCGCTCATGGCCGATTCCCCAAGCTCGCGCCTGCGTCACGCCGAGACCGACGACGGCGGGCCGATCCAGGACGCCCTCGCGTATCTTAGCCGGACACTGTCTTTGTGGATCGTGGCCGGGACCATCGCGCTCCGCTCCCGTGACCCCGCCAAGGTCCGGTCGGCGTGCCTTGTGTTCGATGACCGGGGGGAACGCGTCGCGCGTTATGATAAGATCCACCTTTTCGACGTGGATCTGGGGCCGGGCGAGCGTTACGCCGAGTCCGACGCCTTCGAGGCCGGCGACACGGTCGTGACCGTGGCCACGCCGTGGGGTCGCCTCGGGCTTGCCATCTGCTACGATCTGCGTTTTCCTGAACTGTTTCGCGCGCTGCTCGATGCGGGCGTGGAAATCGTGGCCCTGCCTGCGGCATTCACGGTCCCGACGGGCGCGGCGCACTGGGAGGTCCTGGTGCGTGCTCGGGCCATCGAAAACAGTTGCTATATCGTTGCGTCGGCGCAAGGCGGGCGACACGACAACGGCCGCGCCACTTTTGGGCACAGCCTGATCGTCGATCCCTGGGGCGCGGTCCTGGCAGAGCGGCCCGAGGGCCCCGGGATCGTGACCGCGCAGATCGACCGGGCATCCGTGGCCGCGGTTCGCCGCCGCCTTCCTAGTGTCATGCATCGGAGATTGTGATGACGACAGAGACTTTTCATAACCGCAACCTGGACCGTGCCCGCGAGGCCCTGCTGGCCCCCGCGGGGATTGGCGCGGGCGAGATCGATCAGGTCATGGGGCGTATGCTTGGTCACCAGATCGACTATGCCGACCTGTACTTCCAGTATAGCCGCCAAGAGTCCTGGTCCCTGGAAGAGGGTCAGGTCAAGTCGGGGAATCGGCACATCGAGCAGGGCGTCGGGGTGCGCGCGATCGCCGGCGAGAAGACCGGATTTGCTTACTCCGACGAGATCGTCCTGCCGGCGCTCCTCGATGCCGCCACCGCGGCGCGCGCCATTGCCCGTAGCGGACAGGAACAGACCGCGGCCCTTAGCGCGCGTGATGGCGGCGCGCTGTCGTTGTATCAGCCGCTCGATCCGCTTCTGAGCCTCGAGGATACCGCCAAGGTGGCGTTGCTCGAGCGTGTCGAGCAGGAGGCGCGCCGCCTCGATCCGCGCGTGACGCAGGTGATGGCGAGTCTGGGTGGCTCGCAGGAGACCATACTGGTCGTACGCAGCGACGGCGTCATGGCCGCCGACGTGCGGCCGCTCGTGCGCCTCAACGTGACGGTCATAGTGGAGCAGGACGGCCGCCGCGAGCATGGTACGTCGGGGGGCGGCGGACGCACCGATTACGGATACTTTCTGACCGAGGAGCGGGCGCTCTCTTACGCCCGCGAGGCCGTAAGGCAGGCGCTCGTGAACCTCGAGGCGGCACCGGCGCCGGCCGGGACCATGCAGGTGGTCCTAGGTCCGGGGTGGCCCGGGATCCTGCTGCATGAGGCCATAGGTCACGGGCTCGAAGGCGACTTCAACCGCAAGGGGACATCGGCCTTCGCCGGGCGACTGGGCGACAAGATCGCCGCCGATACCTGCACCGTGGTCGATGATGGGACCTTGCCGGGACGCCGCGGCTCCCTGAATGTCGATGACGAAGGAACCCCGACCCAGAGCACGGTGTTGATTGAGCGGGGCGTGCTGCGCGGCTATATCCAGGATCGCATGAATGCGCGCCTCATGGGCATGGCGCCCACCGGCAACGGGCGTCGCGAGTCCTATGCCCATCTCCCCATGCCACGCATGACCAACACCTACATGCTCGCCGGACAGACGCCGCCCGAGGAGATCATTGCCTCGGTCAAGAAGGGCCTGTATGCCGTGAACTTCGGCGGAGGCCAGGTCGACATCACCTCCGGCAAGTTCGTGTTCTCGGCGTCCGAGGCCTATCTCATCGAGAACGGCCGTATCGGGCGGCCGGTGCGCGGCGCGACCATCATCGGCAATGGTCCGGATGTGTTGACGCGCGTGGCCATGGTCGGCAACGACCTGGCCCTCGATAGTGGTGTTGGGACCTGCGGCAAGGACGGCCAGAGTGTGCCGGTGGGTGTCGGCCAGCCGACCCTGCGCATAGATGGTATGACGGTGGGGGGGACGGAGGAATGACGGACGCCATGATCACGACGGCCAAGACTGCGCCTTCGCTCGAGGACTTGGCGGCGCAGGCCCTCGATCTCGCGCGCCGCCAGGGGGCGAGCGCCGCGGAGGTGAACGCCGGGCTCGGGGCCGGGCTCTCGGTGACGGTCCGTAAGGGCGAGGTCGAGACCGTCGAACACCACCGCGACAAGAGCCTTTCCATCACCGTCTATTTCGGGACGCGCAGCGGATCGGCGAGCACCGCGGATTTTCGCACGCAAGCCTTGACGGAGGCGGTCATGGCGGCCTGCGCCATCGCTCGCCATACGGCCGCCGATCCCTATAACGGTCTCGCCGATCCCGCGCACCTCGCGCGCGATATCCCCGATCTCGACCTCCACCATCCCTGGCCGCTGTCGATGGAAGAGGCAATCGAGATTGCCCGACGCGGCGAGGATGCGGCGTTTGCCGCCGATCCCCGCATCCGCAATTCCGAGGGCGCGAGCGTCACCACCCATGACGGGACGGATGTCTATGCGACCAGCCATGGTTTTCTTGGGACCGTGCGCGCGAGCCGCCACGGGATCAGTTGCGCGGTCTTGGGCGAGGATGGCAACGGCTCGATGCAGCGCGATTACGACTATGCCATGGTGCGTGATCCCCGCGACCTGCCGGCGGCCGAGGAGGTCGGGCGCGGGGCGGCACGGCGCACGGTGCGCCGGCTCGGCGCCCGCCAGATCAAGACCTGTCAGGTCCCGGTCCTCTACGAGGCGCAGGTGGCGCGCAGCCTGGTGTCGCACCTGGTGTCGGCGATCAGCGGCCCAAGCCTTTACCGGCGCTCGTCATTTCTTCTCGATAGCGTCGGCACCGCCTTGTTCCCGGCCTGGGTCCACTTGTATGAGGAACCGCACCGCAAGAAGGCGATGGGCAGCGCGCCCTTCGATGGCGAGGGCGTGGAGACCCGCTATCGCGATCTCGTGACCGACGGTGTGTTGCGCCGTTACTGTCTCGACAGTTATTCGGCGCGCAAGCTGGGTCTTGTCACGACCGCCAATGCTGGTGGCGTGCATAACCTCACGGTGGCCTCCGGTCCCGAGGATCTGGCGGGCCTCTTGCGCCAGATGGGACGGGGGCTGTTTGTGACCGAGCTCATAGGATTTGGGATCAACGGTGTCACCGGGGATTATTCACGCGGAGCGGCCGGTTTCTGGGTGGAAGGCGGCGAGATCGTCCATCCGGTGGAGGAGATCACCATCGCCTCGAATCTGCGGGATATGTATAGGGGGCTTGTCGCCGTAGGGCGCGATGTCGACACCCGCCACAATGTGTGCACGGGCTCGTGGCTCGTGGAGCGGATGACGGTCGCCGGCGGCTGATCAGCCGCCAAGGTCCATCTCGAAGGTGTTGTCGCAGACGGCAAGGCCCAAACCGGCCGTGAGCCGATGCGAGTGCCGGGACAAGGTCGCATGGACGCGCGCCCGAACGCGCATGTCCTCGAGTATCCACGCGATATCGGCGGGATGGCATAGCCGGCCTGCGGAACGCAGGTGACGGATCGCGATGGTCGTGGGCCCGACGTCACACAGGACCGGCAGGGGGAGATCCAGGGGCAGGATGAAGCGGTGCGCGAGCCACAACACGGGGCTGTGCCGACTGGGCGGCTGGCGTATATCGATGCGAAAGTGTCCACCCCCGCCCCCGAGCTTCAGGAGTTCCTCCAGCCAGTCGAGCGTAAGACCTTGATGGACGATGAGCGTGCGACCCTGGTAACGGGCAAAGAATCGATCGAGCAGGCGTCTATCGCGACGCTGCGCGAACATCCGCATCAAGGCCTTCATGGGCCGGATCATGCCAAGGTCGCGACATCGGCACAAGCGCGGCGTGAGGCGACGCGAAGGGGGTAGTGTGATGGAGTGCGATCTTCTGGTGATCGGATCCGGGCCCGGTGGCTACCGGGCGGCGGTATTGGCGGCGCTGCGTGGGCTGAGCACCATTATTGTCGAAAAGGCCACGTGGGGCGGGTGCTGCCTGAACCGCGGGTGCGTCCCCAAGAAGGACTGGTACCATACCGCGCGCGTGCTCGATTCCGCACGTCATTTCGAAAAGCGCGGTATCGTGGGCAGCCTGCGCGGTGATCTCGCGCAGGCGTGGCGCCATCAACGCGAGGTGGTCGTGGCAGTGCGCGACAGCTACCAGTCGTATCTAAAGCGCCTGGGCGTAACCGCGCTCACGGGGCATGCGCGGTTCCAGGACCAAAACACAGTCATCGTAGAGCCAGGCGGCGACACGATCTCGCCGCGCGCCGTGATCATTGCCACCGGCTCTGCGCCCCATGTCCCGGAGGGCTTCGCGGTGACGCCGGGGCGCGTCCTCCACAGCGATCTTTTGTTCGACGAGCCGGCGCCGGAAGGGGCGCGGGTGCTCATCGTGGGGGGCGGGGTGGTGGCCCTTGAGTTCGCCTATATCCTGCGGACCTTCGGTCGCGAGGTGACGTGGCTTGCGCGCCAGGATCCGTTTGCGCGGCCGGAGTTCAGTACACCGGCCATGAAGCTCTTGCGCACCGCCATGGCCGACGTGGGGCTCGCACCGATCCGTGCCGGGGCGCGCACGCTCACGACCACCGAGACCGGCGTGTCCGTTACCACCACCGGCGGTGAGATCATGACGGCGGATTGGGCCTTGCTCGCCACCGGCCGGCGGCCGGTCACTGAGGGGCTCGATCTGGCGCGCGTAGGGGTGCGCCTTGATGCCCGGGGTCACATCGTTGTCGACGATAAGATGCGTGCGGCCGGTACCACGATCTACGCCATCGGGGATTGCGTGGCGGGCCCCATGACCGCCAATCGCGCGCTCTACGAGGCCGGGGTTGTGATCGACAACATCCTGGCACCCGGGAGCCGTAGGCGGGACCTGACGCGCGTACCCGAGGCGGTCTACAGCGCCATCGAACTGGCGCGCGTGGGACTGACCGAGGAGCAGGCCGAGGATGAGGGCCACGAGCCCGGGGTCGGGTTCGCGGCCTTCGAGACCTCGCCTCGGGCGCTTGGCCAGGATGAGCCGGAGGGTTATGTGCGACTCATCGCCGATCTCGATAACGGCGCATTCCTTGGGGGCGAGGTCCTGGGCGCCGAGGCCGGCGAATTGATTCATATGCTCACCGCGAGCCCATCGCTTGGGGCCCTGCGCCGCATTGCCGGTACTGGCTTCAATCACCCCTCGCGCAGCGAGGAGTTCCAGAACGCTGTCGAGACCCTGGCCGCCAAATGGCGGCTCCAGGGCTATGTATTCGGCGCCGGCGACGGCGCGCAAGACGCATCCTGAGTAGGGCGCCATCTCGCGGCCGACCCCGCGTTTTGCCCAGCCATTCTCCATGTGAGGCCCTAGAGCCGGCAACGCCCGATGGCGGTGTAGGCGTTCCTGTACGGGAATCTCGGCCACCTGCCCGGTATCTCTCCTCGCAGACCGGCGCGCCAGCGGATATCCATGATCGGTGTCCCATCGAGAATGGTGGGTTTTTGCCGGAGATCGTTGCGCGTTTCCGGGTTTTGCGCCATAGTGGCGCTCGCCTATCGTCACCATAATAGGGATGGTTCAGGAACCACAGCGGGAGGAGCGTATGGCAGGAGACGTCTTGAGCGTTTTCAAGGAGGCCGTGCAGTCCCGGTGCTGCTGCGCATTGCGCTATCGCGATCAGGCCCAGGTGCGGGTAGTGGAGCCGCATGCCGTGTACGAGGATGCAAGCGGCGAGATCATTGTGGACTGCTATCAGGTCAGCGGGCACTCGGAGTCGGGGCGCACGCCCCCGTTTTGGCGGCCGTTTCGCATATGTAAGATCAGCGCCGCGGCGCTACTGAAGAGGACCTTCGCGCCCCGGCACTCGGAGGGCTTCAGCGCGACCCGCTCCCGCTACCGCAACGGGCTCATCTGCGCAGTCTCTGATCCCGGTGCACCGGTCCTGCGTCCCCCTGTCTCTCCCTCGGCGCCGGTGGGGCCGTTTCGTCCCGCGAGGACCTCGCGGCGCTAGGCCTGCCCGTTATTGGCGGGCGAGCGTGGGGCGCATAGTCGACGCTGCGCGACTGAGGGCCAGCGCACCATAGCTCTCATCGGCACGATCCCGCGCTCAGCGGGGATCCCGGAAGCGTGGGGCGCTTCCGCGGCGCGGAGATGCGCGGATAACGAGGCGATCTCTCGTTGCGTACGCAAAGAGGCCGGAGTATGGCGATAGCGGTCAGATGGCGGCACTTATCCGCAGGGTCAAGCGGCGGTGGTGAGGGCCGGATGTGGCTTCGCCCGCTTGAAGGAAGCCGCTGTACCATCCGGCCTGTCTTGTCGATTAGCGCGGCTATAATGCGATCAGTGCGCAGGCCTAAGACAGCCCATGAATCCCGCAGTCCCCTTATGAGCCTGCCCCCACGGCGCCTGCACGCGACTCCAGGATAGACGCGGCCGTCATCCTTCTGTGGCTCCGTCCCCATCACCGTTCATGCGCTCGACCAGCATCTGGACGGCGCGCGGGTCGCGGGCTGCCATGACTTGCGCGGACTGCTGCTTCAAGTCCGCGATCGCGCTCTCGCGCACGATCTTTTTGATCTCGAGCAGCGCCGAGGGATGCATGCTGAATTCCCGCAGGCCAAGTCCCAGCAAAAGGCGCGTATAGCGCGTGTCGCCGGCCATCTCGCCGCACATGGCCACCGGGATGCCTTGCTTGTCGGCGGCGTCTATGGTCATGGCGATGAGCCGCAAGACCGAGGGGTGGAGCGGATCGTAGAGATAGTTCACGGTGTCATCAACGCGATCGATGGCAAGCGTGTATTGAATGAGGTCATTGGTGCCGATCGACAGGAAGTCGAGGTGGGCGGCGAACAGGTCAGCGGACACGGCGGCCGCCGGGACTTCGATCATGCCCCCTATCGGTATGTCAGTGTCGAAGTCGACGCCAGTCCGAAGCAGCTCTTCTTGCACCTCGCGCACGAGCTCGACGACGCGCGCGATCTCGTCGATATTGGATAGCATGGGGATCATGAGGCGCACCGTTCCAAACGCCGATGCGCGCAAAATAGCGCGCAGCTGGACTTTGAAAAGCCCGACCTCCTGCAGGCATAGACGCACGGCACGCAACCCCAGGGCCGGGTTGACGGCCGTGGTCGGCAGGTCGATGTCGGCGTGTTTGTCTGCCCCCAGATCGAGCGTACGAATGGTAACCGGCTGCCCGGGGAGCTCGCGTATCACCTTGACGTAGGCCGCGAATTGCTCCTCCTCGTCGGGCGGCGTCTTGCGGTTCATGAACAAAAACTCAGTGCGATAAAGCCCGATACCGCTCGCCAGGGCCTGATGAACGCCGGCCATGTCCTCGGGAAGTTCTATGTTGGCGAGCAGCTGCACGGTAACGCCGTCGCGGCTTATAGCCTCACTTGTGCGCAAGGCCTTCAGTTCACGCTGCAGCCGTTCGATCTTGCGCGCGCGCCTCTCGTATTCGGAGATCACGATCGTGTCCGGGGCCACGAACAGGATTCCGCGCTTGCCGTCGACTATGAGCACGTCGTTATTGTCGATGTAGCGGGTGGCGCCGTGAACCGCGACGATCGCCGGTATCCCGAGGCTGCGCGAGAGGATGGCGGTATGCGAGATCGGTCCGCCGAGGTTGGTGACAAACGCCACGATACCCTTGTTTTTCAGGGTCACGGCATCGGCCGGCGCGAGGTCGTTAGCAACCACGACGCGTCCATCCAATTCATCCGGTATCAGTTCGGCCTCGTGTCCATCCGGGTTCAGGAGGTTGCGCAGGACCCGCTCGACCACCTGCGCGACATCGATCTTCTTGTTGCGCAGATAAGGGTCCTCCATGCCCTCGAACACCGCAATCAGGCGATCGCTCTGGGTCTTTAGCGCGAACTCGGCATTCCACTGATTATCGCGGATGTCTTTTATGGGTGCATCCGAGACCATGGTGTCATTCAAAATGAGCAGATGGGTGTCGAGAAAGCTTGCCGCCTCGACCGGTGCGTCCGGCGGGATGTGATCGCGAATGTCACTCAACTCCCGGCGCGTAGTCTCGACGGCTTCCAGGAAGCGTTGCACCTCGTCTTCCACGAATGCCGCCGGTATGACGTATTCCGGGATCTTCAGGCGTTCGCGCTTCAACACATAGGCGCGTCCTATGGCGATCCCGCTGCTTACGCCCTTGCCGTGAAGTGCGAGCATCAGGCCTCTTCTCCGAAGCGCTGTTCGATCAGTCGGCACAGGGCCTGGCTGGCCTCGCCCTCGTCTACTCCCTCGGCGCAAATCTTCAAGGTCGATCCCTGGCCGGCCGCCAGCATCATGATACCCATGATGCTCTTGCCATTGACGCTACGCCCATCGCGGGTCACCGTGATGGTGGATTCGAACGACGAGGCGAGACTTACGAGCTTTGCCGAAGCCCGCGCATGCATGCCCAATTTATTGACGACCGCGACCTCAATGCACTTCATGCTTGGCGTCATCCAGGAGACAAAATTCAGTGGCACAGACGATCCCTTCCATTCCGCCGCTCAAGGCCTTCCCGATAAGGTCATCGAGCGGCAGGTCGCGGTAGTTCAATACGCGGATCAGCATGGGTAGATTGAGGCCGGTGACGAGCTCCACCCGATGGCGCGCCAGCAGGCGGCAGGCGACGTTGATATGGGTGGCCCCATAGATATCGGCGAGGATCAAGACCCCCTCGCCCTGGTCGACCGCGCGGATCGCCTTGGAGAGCGCCGTAGTCAGTTCGTCCGGTGGCGTCTCATAATGCACGGGAAAGGCCACCAGCGCGGGTGGCCGCTGGCCCAGGACGTGGTCTACGGCCTCGAGAAGGCCGAAGGCCACATCTTTTTGTGCCAAAACTAGCAGTCCTATCATGAAACTGTCCGCCCTCCGTTACCGCCATGGTGACCCCTATCCGCCGGTGCGTGCCCCAAGGTGCCGCCATCGGGCATTCGTCGGCCTTTCGGTCCGCGATTAGGGTGCCGCCGAGACAATGCCCTCGGTGAGCTCCCGGTGTCGGATCTGGGTGTTTATCCCTTGTTTGCGAAAGTGCGCCGCAAGCCTCTCAGCCAGATACACCGACCGATGCTGGCCGCCGGTGCAGCCGATCGCCACTGTCAGGTAGCTGCGGTTCTCCTGCTCGAAGCCGGGCAGCCATCGTGCCAAAAAGTCCGCAATATGTTCCTGCATCGCCGCCACCTCCGGATGGCGCTCCAGGAATGCCGCAACCGCCGGATCCCTTCCGGTCAGCGCCCGCAGGCCCTGCTCCCAATAGGGGTTGGGGAGACAGCGGACATCGAAGACGTAGTCGGCGTCGAGCGGTGTCCCATGCTTGAACCCAAAGGACTCGAACAGCAGCGTGATGCCGCGCGTGCTCGCGCCACGCGCGAATTCATAGATGAGCTGTCGCAGCTGCTGGGCGGTCGTATGGGTAGTGTCGATGCGCCGCGTGCAAGAGACCGACAAGGGCTCGAGCCGCGCCTTCTCCAACCGTATGCTTTCGAGAAGCGGGGTCTTGGTATCCGTCAACGGGTGCCTGCGGCGCGTCTCCTTGAAACGCTTCATGAGCACCGCCTCGTCGGCCTCGAGGAAGATGATCCGGTAATCGACGCCCAGCGCACGGAGTTTTTCGAGGTTCATGGGCGCGGCGTCGAGAAACAGGCGGTTGCGGGCGTCGATGCCGACGGCGATGTCGGAGAATTCCGAGCGCATGTCATCCATCTGGTGGGCGAAATGCGGGAGCAGTGCCGCCGGGAGGTTGTCGATGCAATAGAAGCCGACATCTTCCAGCGCCTGGAGCGCGATACTCTTTCCGGACCCGGACAGGCCGCTTATGATGATGAAGCTCATGGGGACTTCATGGCGAGACTCTGCCGGTGTATGAAATCCTCAAGGGCGTTGATGCCCCGACGTCGCAGGATATGGCCGCGGGTGGCGACCTCGACGAGCACCGCGAGATTGCGGCCCGGGGCCACGAATAACGCCACCTCGGCGACCTCGATGCCGAGGATCGCGCGGGTCTTCTGTTCCGCCTGCAGCCGGTCTATTCCGGATTGCGGGTTGGATGTGTAATCCTTCAGGCGCACGATGAGATGCAGGGTCTTTTCATGGCGCACCGCGGTCTCGCCGAACATGGCGCGGATGTTCAAGATGCCAAGCCCGCGGACCTCCAGGAAATCGCAGAGCATGTCCGGGCAACGGCCCTGGAGGCCATCGGGGCCGATGCGGAAGAATTCGCAGGCGTCGTCTGCGATCAACCGGTGGCCGCGGCTCAAAAGCTCAAGCGCGAGCTCGCTCTTTCCGACCCCGCTCTCGCCTGTCAGGAACACCCCGAGCCCCATGACCTCCATGAACACGCCGTGCAGGATCTCGCGCTCGGCGAGCGCACGCGCTAGATAATACTGGAGGTCATGGATGACCCGCGGGCTCGGTAGCGAGGAGCTGAAAAGCGGCATGGATGCGGCGTCCGCGGCGCGGCGCATCTCATCGGGGACATCCTGACCGTTGGCGACGATCACGATCGCCGATGATGGGGACCCGAACAGTTCGGCGAGCGCGAGTTGGCGGGCCTCCGGGGTGATGTGTTCGTAGAGATAGGCGGTCTCGTTGGTGCCGATGACCTGCACGCGGTTGGGGTGGACGAAATTCAGGTGGCCCACAAGCGCCATTCCGGGGAAGCGCGCGGTGGCGAGCTCCAGCAGGCGGTTGGCGCCCGCCTTCCCAGACTGCCAGGCGAGCTTCAAGGTCTCGCGCTGGGCCTCGTACACGTTTTGCGCCGTCAGTATGGTACTCATCGCACCCTATCGTCCATCCGCCTTGCCGCCACCCCGCGGCGCCCCGCCCCGGGGGCCGGGGCGGGTGTCTGTGCGACCAGTATATAACCCCGCGCCCAGCTGGGCGAGACGCTCATGGCCGCCCCCGGAGGGGCGCCGCCGGGCTCAGCCGGACCGATGTTGATCCATGACCTTCTCCTTGTGGCGGAGAATCTGCCGATCCAGCTTGTCGGTAAGGAGGTCGATAGCGGCATACATGTCCTCGCCGGCGGCATCGGCATGGATGACCGCGCCCTTGGCGCGCACATTGGCCTCTGCGGTATAGCGCTTCTTCTCCACGTGCAATACCACATCCGCGGTGATGGCATGGTCGAAATGGCGCTGGATGCGCCCGACCTTCTCGAGGGCATAATCGCGCAACGGTGGGGTGATCTCTACTTGCTGTCCACTGACCGTGATATCCATAGGATTCCCCTTTGTTCTCAATTAAACGAGCGATTTTCGTTGACTGGACGGCGGGATACTGAGTGACTCCCGGTATTTCGCGATGGTCCTCCTGGCGATATTGATGCCTTGTTCCAAGAGCAAATCGGCTATCTTGCTGTCACTGATGGGTCTGTCGGGCGGCTCGGCCTCTATGATCTTGCGGATAAGCGAGCGGATGGCGGTCGCCGAGCAGGTGCCGCCGTCGGCCGTGCCGACATGGCTCGAGAAGAAGTATTTGAGCTCGAATATGCCACGCGGCGTCATCATGTATTTGTTGGTGGTGACCCGCGAGACCGTGGATTCGTGCATACCGACTTCTCCTGCGACGTCGTGCAAGACCAGGGGGCGCATGGCCTCCGGCCCATGATCAAAGAAGCCGCGTTGGCGGTCGACAATGACACGTGCCACCTTGAGCAGGGTCTCGTTGCGGCTTTGCAGGCTCTTTAGGAACCACCGCGCCTCCTGGAGATGATCGTGCAGGAAGCGATCCTGCGCGGACCCGCGCCCGCGTTGTATCATGCGCTCATAGTGGCTGTTGATGCGCAGCCTCGGCATGGCGGCGATGTTGAGGTCGGCGCGCCAGCTCCCGCGCCGCTTCTTTACCAGGATCTCCGGCACGACATAGGCATTGGGGGCGGTCGAGACATGCGATCCCGGCCGCGGGTTCAGGCCCTTCAATAAAGCCATGGCGGGCCCCAGCGTCTCCGAGTCGAGGTGCGTCAAGCGCTTGATTTCCTTGAAATCACGCTGCCCGAGGAGTTTCAGGTGTGTGGGGTCTGTGAGGAGGCGCGCGGCGTCCCGGTAGGGTGTCGCCGGGTCCAGGCGGCGCAGCTGCAGGTCGAGGCATTCGCCTAGGTGGCGCGCGGCGACCCCGACCGGATCGAAGTTTTGAACCTGGTGCAAGACCGCCTCGACCTCGTCTGTGGTGAGTTCCAGGTCCGGGAGGGTTGCCAGGATATCGTCGACGCCCCCCACGAAATATCCGTCTTCGTCGATGGCGTCGATGATGGCGATGGCCACGAGCCGATCGCGATCCGAGAACGGCGTCATCTGCAGTTGCCAGAGGAGGTGGTCCCTTAGGCTTGTTGGGCGGCTGTTGCGCGCCTCGAAATTGGTGTCGTTGTCGTCGTCGCCGCTCCCGGAACTCGATGGCGCAGGCTCGTAATCGCCCTCCCAGTCGAGTTCCGCGGGGTCCGCGTCGCCCTCGCCATCGTCCCGGACCTCGTCGGCGGTCACCGCCTCGGCCGGTTCCTCGGCCGCCGCCTCTTCGCCGTCGGTATGGTCGGCCTCCTCCAGGAGCGGGTTTTTCTCCAGGACCTCGCGTATCTCCTGCTCGAGCTCGATCGACGACAGTTGCAGCAGACGGATCGCCTGCTGCAGCTGGGGCGTGATGGTGAGGTGTTGCCCGATTCTGAGGTCGAGTGTCTGTTTCATAAGATCCTTAAGACCTATTTTAGTCTATTCCCGCAGTTTCCAGAAACTGGGGTTAGAGCACGAAATTCTCGCCCAGATAGACGCGCCTCACATCAGGATCGGCAAGCACGGATGCCGGGTTCCCCGAGGCCAGGACATGGCCATCGTTGATGATGTAGGCGCGGTCGCAGATCTTCAGGGTCTCGCGCACATTGTGGTCTGTGATCAAAACGCCGATCCCAAGGCCACGCAGGTGGGAGATGTGTTTCTGGATGTCGATGACCGAGATGGGGTCGACGCCGGCGAACGGCTCGTCTAGGAGCATGAAGCGCGGCTTGGTGGCGAGCGCGCGGGCGATCTCGACGCGCCGGCGCTCGCCGCCCGATAGGCTCATGCCAAGCGTCTTGCGCCGGTCGGCGATGTGCAGGTCCGCGAGCAGCTCCTCGAGCCGCGCTTTGCGGCCGGCGGCATCGAGACCGTCGATGGTCTCCAGTATCGCAAGGATGTTCTCTTCGACGCTCAGTTTCCGGAAGACCGAGGCCTCTTGTGGGAGGTAGCCGACCCCGAGCTTGGCGCGCTTGTGCATGGGGGCATCCCCGATATCGACATCATCTAGGAGGATGCGCCCCTGATCCTTGTGCACCAGCCCGATCATCATGTAGAAGCAGGTCGTTTTGCCGGCACCATTGGGCCCGAGGAGTCCGACCACCTCGCCGGCCGTCACTGTGAGGCTCACATCCTTCACGACCTGACGTTTCTTGTAGGCCTTCGATAGATGCATGGCGGCGAGCGTGCTCAATGCCCGCTCCCTGCCTGTGGCGCGCGGCTATGGGGTACGATCCGGGCCCGCACGCGCTTATGCGCACCGCGCACGGCCGTTATGCGCTGCGACCGGACATAGTAGTGGACGATGTGCCCATGCAGGACGTTGACCCCCTGATGAAAGACCACATGCCCGGTCAACGTCACCTCGTCGGGCGCCGCCGCGAAATCCAAGGTGAGCGCGGTCCCAAAGAGCGGCAGCCCGCCGGTCTTCTGGTCCTCCATGTGCAGGGGTGTACCGCGCGCGTGGATCGACAGGACGTGGCCATGCAGCGAGTGCACGCGCACGCGATCGGCATGCACCGTGAGCCCATCCTGGACGATACGCACATGGCCCAGGTAGACGCTCATGCCGGTGCGTTCGTCCACCTGAATATTGTCCGCGCGCACACTCAAGGGCTGCGCCAATTGATGGGTGTGCGCGTAGGCCTCAGGGGTTAGGAGGCAGAACGCCAATAGTACCGCGAGCCGTCTTGTCATGACGTGGTAAGGCGGACGGTCAGGGTGTGCGTATGGACCACGGTCGGGCCGAGCTGCGTGGTCTTGCCGCGAAACACCCGCACATGGCCGCGCATGGTCAGCACATGCCCGTGCGGGGATACATAACCCTTGCGCGCCACGGTGGTAGTGATCGCATGCCGGCCAAACTGGGTGAGGTGCGGCTCGATCAGCAAGGTGCGCTTGCCCCGCGAGAAGTGGATCAGCCGTTCGGCGGTCAGTATGAAACGGGGCCGACCATGGCGGTTCATGGCCGTGAGTTCGGCGTGGTCGATGTAGTAATCGGGGCGCGCGGGCGCCACCCGCGTCAGGGTCAAGGCCGGACCCACGAGCGCCTCCGGGAGCCACCAGAACAGCCCCGAGAACAGCAGGAGGCCGGCGAGCAGCAGGAAGCGGCTTAACCACCGGCCCATGAACACTCACCTTGATAGGCGCACCCGAGCTGACCATCGAGCGTGCCTTGGGCGCGCATCACGAGCTCACAGACCTCACGCACCGCCCCCTGACCTCCGTTATGTTCCGTGACCCACCGCGCGCGCGCGCGTACCAGCGGGTGGGCGTCGGCCACGGCCACCGCCAGACCCACGGACTCCATGGCCGGCAGGTCGATGACATCGTCGCCCATGAATGCGGCCTCGGAGGCCGCCACTCCTTGTTCCTGAAGCAGTCTGCCGACTGCCGCGCGCTTGTCGTGACAGCCCTGCACGACCAGCGTGATGCCGAGGTCGTCGGCGCGTCGTTGCACGACTTGCGAGCGCCGGCCGGTGATGAGTCCCACGCCGACCCCGGTGGCCATCAGCATCTTGATGCCATGCCCGTCGCGGCTATGGAAGGCCTTGAACTCCTCACCGGAGTCGCTCAGAAAGAGCCGTCCGTCGGTGAGCACCCCATCGACATCCAAAAGCAGCAGGCGCACGGCCTTGGCCGCCACCATGATCTCCACGGCGCCCGCATCGCCTTGTCCGGTCATACCACGCCCGCCCGCAGGAGGTCATGCATGTTGAGGGCGCCTACGATCCTATGGTCGCCATCGACGACGAATAGGCCGCTGATGTTATGGGTGCGCAGCAGGGGCACGAGTTCCGCGGCCAGATGGTCGGCGGACGCGGTCTTGGGATCGCGGGTCATGACCTCGTCGATGCGCGCCTTATAGACATCCACGCCGCGATTCAAGGCGCGGCGCAGATCGCCGTCCGTGAAGATGCCGCACAGCCGTTCCTCGGCATCGACCACTGCGGTCATGCCAAGCCCCTTGCTGCTCATTTCGATAAGGGCCTCGGGCAGCGGTGCGCGCACCGGCACCTTGGGTATCCGCTCACCGGTGTGCATGATGTCGGCGATGTAGACGAGCAGGCGCCGGCCGAGACGGCCGCCGGGGTGCGAACGCGCGAAGTCCTCGGGTGTGAAGCCGCGTGTCTCGTACAGCGCGATAGCGAGCGCATCCCCCATGGCCAAGGCCGCGGTGGTGCTGGCGGTCGGCGCGAGATCCAGCGGGCAGGCCTCCTTGGCGACGCGCACCGGCAAGTGTACATCGGCCTGAAGGGCCAGGCTCGATCCGGGGGCGCCGGTCAACGCCAGAAGCCGGACGCCCATGCGCTTTATGATCGGTAATATCGTCAGGATCTCGGCGGTCTCCCCGGAATGCGAGATCGCCAGCACCACATCCTCGGGGGTGATCATGCCGAGATCGCCATGGCTCGCCTCGCCGGGATGCACGAAGAATGCCGGCGTACCGGTACTTGCGAGGGTCGCGGCGATCTTGCCGCCGATATGTCCCGATTTGCCCATGCCGACCACGACCACGCGCCCCTTGCAGGTAAACAGCAGCTGGCAGGCCTCGGCGAAGGATGTCTCGAGATCGCAGGCCAAAGACGCAAGGGTCTCGGCCTCGAGCGCAAGCACCCGTTGGCCGAGGGCGATCAGGGAATCCCGGTCCGGGTCGAGTCGTAAGGGGTTGTGGCGTGCCATTGGTGGGAGTATAGCGAATAAAGCCGTCCCGATCCCCAATCGACTGTTAAAAGACTATAATGGCCCGCTGCATCGGGGGGATATCGTGGAATCTTTTCTCATCGTGTTGCGCGACCAGGCCCGGGATCCCAAGCGGCGGCCGGACAGGGCCCTGGACGACGCCCTGGCGCGCCTGAGCCGTATCCTGTCGCAGCTCGCAGTAGCCCTTGAGGTCGAGTACCGTGGGCCGTTCGTCGGGATCGGCGCCGGGCGCGAGGCCTTTTGTCTGGCGGTCCGCGCCCACGAAGAAGGCCCTAATAGTACGGTATGGGCGGCGCGGGTATGCAGCGCCGCGCCCCATCGGGGGCTTGCCGCGCATTGGGATCTGGCCGCAGTCTCGCGGCTGCGCAAGCCGCTCGTGGCGCAGGCCCTGCCGGCGTTTCTGGCAGGCTACCATGGGGCGGTGACCGCCGCTGCGCGTGCCGATACCGCCGCCGGTCGCCGCCTCCTGGCGCTGTCTCAGGCCCTGGATCCGAACCATTGACTGAATCCGCTATCTCGGTGACCGATCTCAGCAAGCGCTACGGGACGGTCACCGCCGTCGCGTCCTTGAGCTTCGATCTCGCGAGCGGTCGGGTGTTGGGCCTCCTGGGGGGCAACGGCGCCGGCAAGACCACGACGCTCGCGATGCTCATGGGTCTCTTGCTGCCGTCCACCGGATCGATCCGGGTGTTGGGCGAGGACCTCCTGCGTCATCGCTACCGGGTGCTGCCGTGGATCAACTTCTCCTCGCCCTACGTCGATCTGCCGCATAGGCTCACGGTCTATCAGAACCTGCGTGTCTATGCCGGGCTCTACGGCGTGCGTCACGCGCGCTCGCGTATCGATGAGTTGGCCCGCGACCTCGATCTTACGGAATTGCTGGATCGCCCCTATGGACGGCTGTCCGCGGGCCAGAAGACGCGCGCCTCGCTCGCCAAGGCGCTCATCAACCGCCCCCGGCTGCTGCTATTGGATGAACCCACGGCATCCCTCGATCCGGACACCGCCGATCGCCTGAGGACCTATCTGCGCGATTACCAGGAGGCGAGCGGCGCCGGCGTGGTCCTGGCCTCGCACAATATGCTCGAGGTCGAGCGCTTGTGCCACGAGGTGATCATGCTGCGCCATGGGCGGATCTTCGATCGGGGGGCGCCGGCCGATCTCATCGGGAAGTATGGGCGCGAGACTCTGGAGGAGGTGTTCCTGGACATGGCGCGCGGGCGATCACAGTTATGAGCGAGAGGATGATGGGCAGCCTCCGGCGGATCGGCGCCATGATCGAACGCTACGTCTATCTCCTGAAGGGGTCGTGGCCGCGCATCATCGAGCTCGCCTATTGGCCGACCATGCAGATCGTGCTGTGGGGCTTTCTGAGCGAGTACCTTGTCCACCACAGCAGTTACCTGGCGCAGGCCTCGGGCGTGCTTCTGGCCGCGGCCTTGCTGTGGGATGTCATGTTCCGCGGCCAGCTCGGGGTGTCGGTGGTGTTTTTCGAGGAGCTCTATTCGCGCAACTTGGGGCACCTGTTCGCAAGCCCCCTGCGGGCCTACGAGCTGGCCGGCGCGCTCTTTGTTATAAGCCTGCTGCGTACGCTCGTGGGGAGCGGCATGGCGGCGCTGTTTGCCTACTGGTTCTACCATTTCCCGATCTGGGAGATGGGTGTTGTGCTCGCCGCACTTTTCATGAATCTGATCGTCATGGGCTGGTCGATCGGGCTGGTGGTGGCCGGCCTCGTGCTGCGCTACGGTCTGGGGGCGGAGAATCTGGCGTGGGCGGCGATCTTCGCGATCGCGCCTTTGAGCGGCATCTATTACCCGATCTCGGTGCTCCCGCAGGTACTGCAGGTCGTGGCCCACGGCCTGCCCGCGGCCTATGTGTTCATGGCCATGCGTGCGCTCATGTTCCATCATGTGGTCTTGTACGGTGCGCTGTGGAAGGCGGCCGCGCTCAATGTCGTCTACCTCGGGTTGGGTCTCGCGGTCTTTCTGCGCACCTTCCGCGACGCCCGTGTCCACGGACGCCTCTTGAACCTCGGCGAGTAAGATCGTCCGCCCCTTTTTGCCTACGGCCGCGTCATGATGCCTGTGAGCGGGCGCCGGAACGCGTCGGCGAGCACGTCCGCGGTCCGGGGGAAGCGCGGTTGCCACCCGAGCACCTCCCGGGCGCGGGTGGTGTCGAGGACGAGCGGCTGATCGAGCCCCGCGCTCCACGCCGGGTCCGGGCCGACGCCCAGGTAATGGAAGGCTATGCGCGCCGCCACTTGGGCGAGTCGGGGGCTTACGCCGAGGGCGAAGCGGTGCAGGTACCTCTGCATCGCCTCGAACGACAGCGAATCCTCGCAAGCGAGGTTGATGGCGTCGGTCGCCGGCGAGAACAGTGCCGCACGGATGGCCGCGGCCACATCCCATTCGTGGACGACCTGCAGGGGTGGGGCCGGGGGGCGCAGGCGGGGATAGAAGGGCAGGCGCAGCACTGCTCGCAGGAAGGGCTGGGCGTGAGTCCCCAGAATGATATGCGGGCGCAGCCGTAGCGCGTGAAGCCCCTCTTTTTCGGCGGCCATCACGATCTCCTCGGCTAGTACCTTGTCTTCGGCATAACGAAAGCCGGGTAGTGGTTTTAGCGCGGCGCTTTCGGTGATCGGCTCACGGCTCGTCCCGTACACCGAGGCGCTCGAGAGCTGGATCAGGCGCGCCCCAGGGTCAAGCGCGTCGACCAGGGCCTTCGTCCCGTCCAAGTTGATGGCACGCGCCAAGGCCCGGTTATGCCGTTCGCGGCCGAGATCGCCCTCGATGACCACGAACGCCATGTGCACCACGGCATCGGCGTTCCGTAGCGTATGACCCAGGGCGCGGTCGCGAATATCGCCGCACAATATGCGCAGCTTCGGGTGATCACAGGGGATGGGCCGCCAGTCATGAAGGGTGAGTTCGGTGACGCGTGGGTCGCCCAACAACATCGGGATGAGGACCCGCGCGAGGCAGCCTGCGGCGCCGGTGATCAGGACGCGCACGAAAATACCGGCAGGACCTGCTCGCTCAAGAGCATGAGCGCCTGACGATTCTGATCGGTGGGGCTTGCCCCGGCGCCCACCGCGCACAGTAGATGATCGACGCCGGCCTCGGCGTAGGTCCGTAGCCGCTTGCGGCAGTGTTCCGGGTCGCCCGCTACCACCATACCGAGACGCTCGAGGATGGGCAGGTTCACGCCCCCCTTCAAGAGCGGTGCCAGCGCCCCGAAGCGCCGGTAGTATTCGTAGCCGTCCTGGAGCCGCGACAGCAGGGGGGCGGTCAGGCGCAACAGCTCCCGATAAAACCACGTAATGTTGGTGCGCGCGATGCCCCGCGCCTGCGCGCCGTCTGTGAGGCAAAAGATCCCGAGCGTCATGCCCACGCGCGGCGGGCGCGCGGGATGCTCTCCATGATGCCGGGCGTAGGCCGCCCGATACCGGCGGATGTCTTCCTTGACCATGAACCATGGCTTGAAGGGTCCGGCCAGCACCCCAAGGCCCAGGCGTGCCGCAAGCTCGAAGCTCTCCGGGCTCACCGCCGCCATCCATAAGGGCGGGTGAGGTTGCTGGAGAGGGCGCGGGCGCACGGCGATGTCCGCGAACCGGAAGTGGCGCCCCTCGAAACCGATGGGCCCGGGTTCGGTCAGCGCCTTGATCAATATCTCGAGCCCCTCATCGACGAGCCCGCGGCTGTCCTCGGTGCGCACCCCGAAGGTTTCATACTCCTTCGGCGAGAACCCCCGGCCAATGCCCAGCTCAAGCCGCCCGCCGGACAAGAGGTCGAGGGTTGCCGCGCGCTCGGCCACCTGCAGCGGGTGATGGTAGGGGAGCGGCACGATGCCGTGACCTAGGCGAATGCGCCGGGTCCTTTGGGCGGCAGCGGCCAGGAACAGGTCGGGGGCCGAGCCATGCGCGTATTGCGGCATGAAGTGGTGCTCGGTGAGCCATGCGGTCCCAAACCCCAGACTATCGGCCAGGGCGATCTCTTCGAGGGTCTCCTCATATACTTGTCGCTCGCTGCGCCCCGCGAAATCCGGCACCGCCAGCTCATAGAAAAGATCAAACTCCATCAGCCCCCCAAAAGCCTCATGGTCCTCGCGCGGGCATTGTAGTTGTTAGCTAGGCCGGCCGTCGACGTACCCGCCAGCCTGAGGATACGGGCAGCGTCTGGCCCGACCGTCGCACAATACGGGGTCCAATCGGCGGATTACGCTTGCTGTTGAAAATCAACCTTCTCCATACCGACTCCCTTACGGTTAACGTCCGCTGGGATGAAGTGTTAGAGCGCACCGTTATAGCCGCAATGGGAAATCTGCGAGACGCGAAGCAGCGGGTAGTTTTCGGAAATTGCGGCACTCAGTGCAACACCACAGGCAACGCCTTTGGCGCCAATCTCGGCAACCAGCTCATCAATTGAGAGGATTGCGTCACCGGCAATGGCGTGACGATCCTTAGGGTGCGACGGAAAGACAGCATTTTGACGAAGATGAAGTGGTCCCTACGCAGCGGACCTCATAGACGGGTCTTGATCTGGGTGTTGCATTCTGCGCGCATACTCGTTGGGCGACAAGTATCCGAGTGATGAGTGCAGGCGGACAGGATTGTAGAATCCGTGGATGTATTGCGCGATCGCTCTGTGGGCGTCCTGTTTTGTCGCATACGGCTCGGTCGCTTCTTCGGTCTTCAGTGTTGCGAAGAAGCTCTCCGAGACCGCATTGTCCCAGCAATTTCCCTTGCGACTCATGCTGGCCACCATGCCAAGTGCGCCGAGAGCGTTGCGGAAGTCATCGCTGGCATACTGGCTGCCGCGGTCGGAATGAAACACCGTACCGGATGGCGGTGTCTGGAGATGGCAGGCATTGCGCAGCGCATTGAGCACCAGCTCATCGGGCATGCGATCCGAGAGGCTGTAGCCGAGCACCTGGCGTGTCTGTAAGGCGATAATCACCGCCAGGTACAGCCAGCCCTCACGAGTGGCAACGTACGTGATGTCGCTTGTCCAGGCCGGCACGGCTGTGTCGACGCTAAATCGCCTCTGTAGGACGTTCGGGGCGATGGCGCGCTGATGGGCACTGTCGGTCGTGCGCGGCACGAAGCGCCCTTTACGCACGCCTCGCAAGCCTTCCTCGCGCATCACTCGATGCACACGTTTGGGGTTGATGCGCATGCCCTGTGCGCGCAGGGCATGCGTGAGGCGCCGGCGACCATAGCGGCGCCGGCTTTCCTCGTGGACCTGTATGATCGCTGCACGCAACGGAGCGTCCGCGTCGCTCTGTGGCGCACGTTCTCGGGCCTGCCAGGCGAAGAATCCCGACGTCGATACCTCAAGTACCCGGCACATGAACCCGATCGGGTAGTGAGTCCGCTGCGAGGCGATATAGGCGTACTTCACTTGGACTCCTTCGCAAAGTACGCTGCGGCTTTTTTTATGAAATCGCGCTCCATGCGCAGCTGAGCATTCTCGGCTCGAAGCCGTGCATTCTCAGCTTCCACATCGCTCACAGGACGGCGCTTCCCGTCCTTGGCGAACCCTGCTCCATCACGCGAAATGCGGATCCAATTAGCCAGCGTCTTGACCGAAATACCGAGCTTGCGGGCAGCCTTTGCCGCTCCGAGGCTCTCTGCCAATGACACTGCCTGCGCCTTGTAATCGGCGGTATATTGAGCACGAACCTGACGTTCCATAGTGACCTCCAAGTGGTTGGTTTAATCCATCCATTAGAGGTCCGTCAACGGGGGACCACTTCAAAGAGGCGTTTCTGGTGGGAGCCATGAAAACATTTCGGAAAAGATTCCGGGCGGCCTCGAATTTCTTGGCATAGCGTGCCTCGCGGGTTTCCCAAGTATGAGCATCAATAGATGGCTCGTAACCTAGGAGATCGCCGGAATGTGGGTCGTAACCGATAACGTCGAATTCCATTTCCCAACCGCCTGCTTCAGCCGATCAACTTTCGTATTGCGGCGAACCAGATAGGCTTGCCAGTCGAGGTATTCAACGATCAGTGATTCAAGGCGCGACATTGGCGCCCTTTTCGTTTGAGATAACCGGCCTGCGCGGCTTTTCGCGAAGGTCCGGTGGATTGAGAGGCTAGCCATCAGAATGGCAGGCCGTCGGCGATGGGGAACTCATCTGGGGCGCCATTGAGAACCCATTTCGCCATCCACTTGTCCATTGGGCCGAGGCTCTCTCCCCGGATGATTTGCCCCAGCCACTTCTCTCGCTCGTCCTTCGAAAGTATTTGGGCGGCAAGCAAGATTGAGCGACGGTCCCAAAATGCGTAGTGCAGGAGTTGATTCTTTCTATCCTTTATCCACGCCTGATTGTTCATTGTGATGGCGGCGCGAGCTTGCGGACGAAGTCGCTTGCTTGAGAAGACAAACGCGCGAATTCTCGGGAAGTTCAAGAGCTCTTCGTGGCGGGAGAAATACCACTCCAGCCATAGCCTTACGGCACGAATATTGGAGGCGGGGTGATCGCAGAGGCTTTGGAGCTGCGCTGCGAAGGAAGAAACGAAATCGCCATCAGTTATTGAATCGAGGTATAGCGCAATGTCGTTTACCGCCGGGGCAAAGAAAGCAATGTGCTCCATGAGACAGCCGGCAATGTCTTTGATCGCGTGTGCTCGCGCCCGCCGGACAATTGCGCGGATTACGCCAAGATCGAGAGTTTCAAACTTCGTGATGCGCGTTAGCGCGTCGAGAAGGATGGCGCCGGCATCCTCAATTACGACGAGATCGACATCTTCGACCTCCATCGTATAGGGATTGACGACCTCAATTTCCGCGAGAATCTCGAGTTTCTCCAGTTGATATTGGTTATTCAACTCTTGCTTTATGAAATCTTCGGACTTGCTAATCCGGGTCTTCTCGGACGAAAGAGATAACCGCTGATTCTCATGAAGGTAGACACAGAAGTCTTGGAGAAGCGATTGCAGTTCTTGAAGAGAGTTTCCAAAAATGCGAAAGTCATCTACATATCGAACATGCTAGAACCCACGGGCATAGATGAACTGATCGACGTCGATCAGTGTGGCCTCCGCCATGATGATGCTTGCGGCTGGACCAACTGGAATTCCCTGTGACGCCCGCGTATTGAGATCTGTCAGGAAATACTCGATTCGGCGCGATATTCCCGGGGGGCGTCGGTGGCGGTTTGAATTGCGTTCTGGAGGCGGTGAAGATAAATTTTGTTGTAGAAATCCGAGATGTCAGCCGAAAGAACAAATTGAAAGTCGGCAGACAGGTTTTCACATCGTTCACGATAAACATTGAAGCCAGAGCCATCGGCAAGGAAGCTCCTGTCACTCTCCGAGATTCTGTAGGAGCACGCGACTTCGGGGCTCGCCCGAGCAGTTTCTACGCTCGAAGCGATAGTCTTGGCTAGGGCCGCATAGACGATTGAGTCGAGGGGCTCAGGACGATGAACGATCCTGAACCCGCTCCGTGTTTTTGGCCAGGGCTCCACCAGTGGGGGAGCCGAGAGAATGTGGTCAAGATCGGATTCCAGGATGTACTGCTTTACTTCGTCCCATAAATGCCCAATAGCAAGAAATTCCTCAGCTCTCGGGAAGAAGTCCGTGTCGTAATAGGTGGTGATATGTCGTAATGCGAAGTCAAGGCTATCCGCATTGATTAGCGTCTTTAATGGCTGGGTCATATCGGCGGGACCAATAGAATCTGATGACTAACAGTTATTATGAAGACCCATGGGTCCGGACGTTTTTAATAAGGAGACAGGCATTTCTTGGGTTTATCATATTGATTGTTATGTAGAGTTTTGTCCGGCCGTCCGGTTATTACATTATGTAAAAGGAAGCATGGGCCTCATGGATTATACTCCGGATTGTTTCTTTCTATTACACACATCTTTCTGTCAACAAAGCATGAGGCATCGATGAATATCGATAGGTAATCGAATGGCCTGTCTTATGCGTTGCAGAGATGCCGGCGAAAGTCCCGCACGAGCGGATAGATCCAGATACTTTTGACGGGCTTTGCGTGGCGATGCAAGACGTCGAGCTTACCGCGCCCTTGAGTATCCCCAAGGTTTTGCCAGTTGGCCGCCTTGTAGCAGGTACCGGTAAAGCGCGGCTTCTCGACGAAGGTTTCGAGCAGAACCGGGCGATAGCTGTAGCGGGCGTGCCAGTCGTCGGGGAGTCGGCGGCTGACCAAGGCCAGGATCCGTGAGGCCAAGTTTGGGCAATGGATCCACGGCAGAATAAGGAAACGGGCATTGTTGACGATCAGGTGCAGATTGCGTTGCCGCTGATCGACCGTCCAGCCGATGGCCTGATCGCGGGGCTTGACCTTCCAGGCGCTGGCCCCGAAGCCCAGGGCCGCGACGATCTGGCCTTGGGCGCGTACGAAGTAGCGCAGTTGCGCCCCGGGCATGAGGGTATGCCCGAGGTAGTGGTGGCGTTCGATATAGGCGTTCCACAGCCGCGATTCGGCTCTGCCGAGGACCGGATCAATGGTGAGCGTAGCGAGATCGATGGCCGGGATGACGGCGGGTTCGCAAACCGCCTGTTCGATGTCCGGATAGGACCGGTAGGTGACGGGCTTGGGGTTGCGCGGCGGGGGCAGTGTGATCAGCCCATCGGCGTGCATGCGGTTGAGGGCCACGCGACAGCTCATATCCTTCAGAGCGCCATTTTCCCGGCGCCATCCGAGCCTCTCACAGACTTCCCGGGATAAACGAGCACGGTTCATCTGGGGGGTCGTGAGCCACTCGCGGATCAGCGCGATCTCGGCTGGTGTAAACTCTCGTCCGCAGTAGCGCATCGTTCAGCTCGAGTCGCGCGGGCTGAGGACATGTTTATGGGCACGCAGTGTCTCGACCGTCTCGTAAAGACTCGTCCAGCCGCGCCAGAGCACGGTGACGCCGGGTTCGCCATCCCCCTTGCGGCCCAAGTGGCCGCCGAGCCGGCCCAGCATGCGCACCATGTCGCGCAGCGTCGGGGCAGGACCTGCGGGGGGCAATGCCCGCGTGACGCGGATATGCAGCGCTTCGACCTCCTCCTCGGAGAACACCTCGGTGGCCGGCCGATCCGGGTGCGCGCGGGCCAGGTAGGTCACATGCATCAGGCGCACGCCGATGATGCTGAAAAGCGTCAGATAGCGCTTGAGGCGCAAGGCCTCCTCGAGCAGGCAGTCCTCGACCTTGCAGCCGGATTTGAGCACCTTATGCCAGATCTCGATGCCCCAGCGCCGCCCATACCACCGCACCTTCTCGGTGGCGGACGCGAAGTCTTTGACGATGAGATTTGTGAGCAACACCCAGCTGATCGGCTCCACCCCGGCCGGCGGGGACGACTCGGTCGCCCCGATCAGGGTGACGGTCACAGGCTCGCTGGAGCCGGACGTCTGGGCCGCCCCACGGCGCGGTGGGGGCTGGATCGTGACCTCGGCTGTGCGCACCTCGATCGCCGCCGTGCGCGCCTTACGACTGCCGTTGCCAGGAACCTCAATCGTCATGCTCCCCCATGCCGGGGCATCGCTCAACGCCTCGAGCATCCGCGTGCAGCCCGCGCTGTCTTCGGGCACGAGCTTGCGGTCGGTGCGCGCGCGGATGAGATAGTGCGCCTGCAGGTCCTGGGCGCGTGTCAAGAACTCGAAGAAGTCCGATTCGCGGTCGGCCACGGTGACGACCGGCACGCCCGCGGGCGCCCGCTCGACCGTCTCTTTGAGCGCAATAAGCCATTTCGCGCTCTCTTTTTCCTCGATCGCCGTGACCTGCAGGCGCTCGATCTTCTCCTGATAGTCTTCCTCCGGGATCTCCCCGCGCGCCCAGATGCTTTGGCTCACGATCCCGAGCGGCACGCCCGAGGTGGTGAAGGCCAGTGCGTTATGCATGATGAGGCCCCGGTCATGCGCGGCGTTGCTCTTGCCAATCGGTCCGAGGCCCCGAGTCCTGACGTGCCGGCCGTAGGAGAAGAAGACCGTGTCCTGCATCACCAGCACCGCACCCCCGCAGCCGGCCATGCGCGCGGCCGTCGCTTCCCAATGGGGTTTGAGGATCCCCGCCGCGCTCGCCTTGGCATTATTGAACAGCCGATACGCCGCTTGCGTACTGGCCCAATTGCCGCACGCTTCATTGATCGGCGAGCCGGGAGATTGGGCGAGATATTCCGCAGTTTTCACCAAGCGACGATCCAGGCGTTTATCGGAGAGGTCGGCGCGGGCAAACTCTTGTCTCACCCACTCGACCGACTCTGTGCCGGCCTCCATGATCGCCCGCACATCCGGATCCCCACAACGCCTCGACTTTTGCACGCCGTCCGCCTGTCCTTGTCGCACGCCGCGACAACCGCCACCTTACGCAATCTCGGCGCGTGTGTCCAGCACTTTCGTTAGGCGCGTCAAACAATCAGAGAAAATCGCCAAAGATGTGTGCAATAGAAAGCGGATTGTTTCCCTAAACTGGCTCTGTCGAATTTCATGTGGGTTGACCCGCCATATGCGGATTGATCTGCGAGAAGTCGCGTCGGCCTGCGATCAGGAAGATCACGGTGCGGATGGTCGAGAATCGGCCATAACCGCGGGCCTTGCGGGCCTTGCGCTTGGCGGCCTGGAAGAGGCCATTCAGGGCCTCCAGGAAGCCATTGGTGGTGCGTGTCTGGGCCCAGGCGCAGATGCCATCGAGATGGGAGCGCACGAGGCGGGCCACCGCCTTCATGGGCTCGACCTTGGAGCGGCTGACATTCGTGCACCACGGCTTCAACATCAGGCGCACGACATTCACCTGTTTGCGGTTTAGGATCTCGCGGAGCTGCTCGCGGTACACCCGGACCTAAGCGGTGCGTTTGGTCGTCACGTCCGCCATCAAGGCATCGAGGTCATTTCGGGCGGCGGCGGTGAGCGAGCGGGAATCCTTGAGGAGCGTCCAACGCAGGCCCTTCAAGGCGGGATCGCGCTTTTGTTCGGCGCGACGTGTGAGGTCAAGCGCATGGGAGGCGTGCGCGATGACGTGGAACTTGTCGAAGGTGACCTGGGCGTCGGGAAACTGGCGAGCTACCCCCTTGATGAAGGCCGGCGACAGGTCGATCAAGACCTGCGTCACAGCCCCGGGATCGCCGCCATGGGCCGGGATCTCCTGGGCCAGGCGCTCGATGACCTTGGCATCGCGTTCCTCGGTCACGGCGATGACGGCGCGCCGGGAGGCATCTGCGGCGATTGTGACATAGTCGTGGCCCCGCGCCTTGGAGGTCTCGTCGATGGCCAGGCTCTCCACTCCGGAGAGATCCTGCTGGGCCACGGCGAGATCGACATAGCGCTCGCACAGGCCCATGACGCGGTGGAGACTCACTCCCGTCAGGCGCGCCACCGCCCGAAAGGGCATCTCCCGGCAGAACGTGAGGATCAACGCCTCGAAGAGGAGCGTGAAGCCGGCAAGCCGGCCCACGAAGGCGGGCTTGATCTGGCGCACGCTCCCGTCGGGAAGCCTCACGCGCGGTACGCGCACCTCGAGGAAGCACTCGTGCTGGAAGAAATTCAAATGCCGGTAGCGGTTGACCGTGGTGTCATGGACGGGGTGTTCCCCGGCCACTTCGGGATGTCCAAACCGACTGCCGGAGATAAAGTCCACGGCAATTGTCAGCGTCCGGGCCTTGGCATCGAAGGTCACATCCCGTACATGCCAGGGTGTTTCAATCCCCAAAGCCGCCTCAAAAAGCTTCGTTTCCGCCATCACCGCCACTCCTCATTGGGTTCTCTGGCGGTATTTTATCCATGATCGGTACCCACTCGGAATTCAACAGAGGCCTCATATTGCCGGCCGCATGGCTGGTCGATGAAGACGGTCGATCTCAAGGTCCGGCCTATCCACCATCGCTTGAGCGACAGGGCATTGCCGGCCGCATGGCCGGTCCGGGCCCACATCTTCCTCTGCATGCTCGCCCACACCGTCGAGTGACACCTGAAGGAGGCCTGGCGGGAACTACTCTTTACCGACGAGGACCAGGCGGCCGGCGCCACCCGTGATCCGGTGGCGCCGGCCGCGCGCTCGGCCGCGGCGAAAGCGAAGGTCGCGCGTCGACACCACGCAGACGGTACACCCATCCACAGCTTCCAAACGCTCCTCACAGAGCTTGCCACCATCGTGCGCAATACGTGCTGCACCTCTGCTGAAGCCGATGCGCCGACCTTCACGGTCACGACCCAATCGAACCCGCTCCAGAGGCGCGCGCTGGATCTGATTGGCCAGTTGGCGGTGTAGTCAGAACGCGGCCACCGGATTTCTGCGAAAAGGCTTGAATGCCAAGGGGAAATGTCTTTGGGGCGGCTAGCAACTAAGGCTTAACACGGAATGGATGGAATATCAGGGGGAAGTATTGCAATGTACCCAGAACGGGTATTAATATACTCAAAATGGGTATGAGAATGCCAGCCAAAGCCAAACGGCCAAGATCGGGTGCCGCCATGCGGTATAAGTCTGTGTTGCGGGCGACAAGCCTCGCCGACGCGCTGTTTTCGATGACGCAGCAGCGTGTGTTGGCATTGTTGTTTGGTCAGCCGGAGCGGAGTTTCTTCACTACTGAGATCATAGGCCTGGTTGGTGCCGGATCGGGCGCCGTGCAGCGTGAGATCCGGCGCTTGGCGGAGAGCGGGTTGGTTACGGTGACGCGCATCGGGAACCAGAAGCACTGCCAAGCCAATCATACCTCGCCGATCTTCGAGGAACTGCGGGGCATCGTGGCCAAGGTCCTTGGCCCGGCGGAAATATTGCGCGGGGCGTTGGTACCGCTTGGGGATAAGGTGCGCCTGGCGCTGGTGTATGGATCGATAGCGAAGCGCAATGACACGGCCCACAGTGATGTCGATCTGTTGATTGTTTCGGATGTGCTGACGTTGGAGCAGGTTTATGAGGTGCTGGCGCCCGCCGAGCAACAACTCGGTCGCCGTGTCAGCCCGACTTTGTATACTGCCGCGGAGTTCCGCCACCGCCGAGAGAACGGCCGCCCGTTTCTCAGAAAGGTGTTGGCGGGCGACACGATCTTGCTGGTAGGTGATGACGATGACCTCCTCGTCTCTGGATAACCTTGTTCGCGTCGGCCAACTCAAGACCGAGCCACCAACGCAAGCGGAGTTCGACGGCCTGGTCCGTTCGGGCCGAGTGCGGCTCGCGGATGCGGGCAATCCGGCCCTAGCCCTGGAGAGCCGCTTCGATCTCGCTTACAACGCCGCGCACGCCTTATCGCTCGCGGCGCTCCGTTGGCATGGCTATCGATCGGAGAACCGCTATCAGGTGTTCCAGACCCTGACGCACACGCTTGCCTTGGACGCTACGCAATGGCGCATACTCGATCAGGCGCATCGCAAGCGCAACCTGGCTGAATATGAGGGTGATCTGGATGTGGACGAGGCCCTGGTGGCAGCTATCATCCGCGTTGTGCAGGCGGTGGCCGAACGGGTCGCGGCACTCGGACCTATTGCGTTGGAATGATCTCCGTCCGCTACGTCCGCCTCGAACGGCTTCTCTCGATGAGTCGACAAATGCCGATGGAATATGACGGACCAGGACCGACCTTACCATCCCGGATAGGTCGCGGGCCATCAGGGCGCGTGTCTTCGGCCCTACGGGTTCTTGATGCCCTCCGGGTCCCTCGAACGGGGCGTTTGTGCGCCCCCGCCCGAGGGGTTATTTGTGGAGAATGGGGTATCAGTTGAATCCCCCCGCGGCTACCGCCTGAACGGTGCAGGCATGGGTTGCATATTGACCTATGGTCGTATACCCGACGCTTGTCATGTCGCTGAATGAGGGGATGGAGATGGCCTGGATGCTGCCATTGTTATAGTTGGGGGCCGTGCAGTCGTCGAGGACGTAGAGGGTCTTGCCGTCTGCGCTCAAGGCGAGTCCATAGGCGTTGGTGAAGTTTCCGGGGATGACGGTCGGCGTGTAGTTCCAGGTGCCCGTAGCCGATTGCGGGTTTTGGCGCACAAACACGTCCAACGCCCCGCTCCCGTTTTGCATGGCGACATAGAGTCGCCGCCCTTTGGGGCCCATCACGAGCCCGAGGGGTTTGAGGTCGGTGGTGTCCACGCCGTTGTCCGAGGTCAGGGTGCCGTTTTGGGCGTTGATCGTAAAGATCGAGACCACGCCTGAGGTCTGTGAGCCGCCGTTGCCATTATCGGACACATAGAGGTGGCGGCCGGACGGACCGATGACGATTGTCCAGGGGTTGGTGCCGGTCGCGGCCGCCGAGCCCATCCCGAGGACGCCGCTCGCCGGTGTGAGGCTGCCGTTATCGGGGTTTATGGCGAAGGCATCAACGAGGCTGCCGGCGAATTCCGAGGAATAGAGGAAGCGGCCCGTGGGGTCGATGGCAAGCAGCATCGGGTAGTTGCCGTAGACCTGGGTGCGGTATCCCGTGCCAAGAGGGCTCGGCATCCCCTGGCTCAGACTGTAGGCATCTATGGTGCCACCCGTACTCTGTCCGGTGCTATCGTCGTAGTGGCTATTGGCAACGTAGAGGTAGCGCCCCGAGGGATCGACGGCGATCCCCATCGGGCTCTGGCCGGCCGGAAGGGAACTGGGTGCGCCCAGGGGGCCGTTTGCGGGGCTCATGGCGAAGGTGGTGACATCGCCTTGGCCGGCCTGGGCCCAATCGGAGGCATACAGATGCAGGCCATCGGGTGCGATCGCTGCCGCACTCGGGCCTTGGTCAGCGATATTCGTGGTGCAGGCATTACAGGTATAGGCGCTGGCCGGTGTCCCGAGCGTCCCGCCAGGCTCTATGGGGTAGGCGGCGATAGAGGTTGTGGACTGGTTGACCACATAAAGGGTCTGGGGCTGCATGGTCACCGTGACCGGCACGCTCAGGGCGGCGGTGGGTGCCAGTCGTGTCCGTAGCACCGCGCTCGATGTCAGGGTGGCCCCCGATCCACCTGGCGACAGGGTATAGGCCAGCAAATCGGCGCGGGCGCCGTTGCTCACGAACACGTAATGGCCGCCCGGAGAGGCGGTAATCGCGGTGGCGGTGCCGCGGCCTGAAAGGGAGCTCACAGGTGGGCCGCTGATGGTCCCGCCGCTTGCCGGATAGTATGCGGTTTCGATACCGCTCGATGTATTCCCGGTGATCGCAAGCCCGTTCCCGGTGACCGTTATGGCGACCGGGGTGAGGCCGCTTGGCAGCGGCTGCGAGTTCTGCGAGGTGAGGGTGCCGCCGCCCGCGGCCGTGTAGCCATATACGCCACTCGACGTCAGCACATACAGATTCCCGGCACTATCGGTCGCCCCGGCGACGATGCCGTTTAAGGGGGTGGTGGAGGGCCCGGAGGGCATCCCGTTGCCGGCGCTGAAGGTGGTGATGCCGTCGGCGGCAAGCCCATAGAGCACGCCTGGACCTGCCACGAGGCCCGTGAGGGGGGCGCTGGCGGTGATACTGCCAATCACAGTCAGGGTGCCGTTGGTGCCGACGCCAAAGGCCGTGATGGTGTCATTGCCGGTGTTCAGGGCATAGAGGTCGGATCCCACGACTGCGAGCGAGGCCGGCTGCGGGCCGCTGGCAATGGCCGTCCCCAGGGATGTCAGCCGATCGGTCTGACTCTCCCAGGCATAGGCCGAGACCGTCCCGTCCTTGCCGTTGGCCACATACACATAGCGGTCATCACTCACCGCCACGGCATCCGGTCCTTGCCCCGTGGGCACATAGCCCCGGTCGACCAAGGCCCCGGTCCAGGGGTCGCGCACATAGTACCCGAGGCTGTGGGTGCCGGAGGGCACGAGGATGAGCGAGGATGGGGCGGTCGTACTCTGGCCGAAGGTCGGGGTGGCCGAGGAGGTGGGCGAGGCACCCTGCGGGGTCGATGGGCTCGTGGTCTGGCCGGTGCCACCCGACGGTGGTGCCGATGTACTGTTGCTGGAGCTCCCCGAGCCCTGACAGGCGGCGAGCAGCGCCGCAGCCAGCAATGAGAGAGCGATACGCGATTTCATGGCCATAATACCGTTCCTCGTGGGATGAGTACGCCTCACCGTACTGGGCAGTGTCACCGTTACGGTCGCGATCGCCCATCAGCCGGAAGACCGATAGAGAGTTTTTGATGAAACGGGAACAATCCGCCCATACGCGTGGTCATCCATGGGTGTCGGCGCGGGGGTTCCCTGCGGGTGTCGTGATCATGCGGGCCGGGGTGGGGTTCGGGCCTGGCGGCGTGGCGATGGTGTCATGGGAAGGCCGCCGCTATCATGACGCCCATGACACACGGTCCGGCCCCCCTTCTCATCGGCGCGCGCGGCTACGCGCATGCCCGCTGGCGAGGCGCTTTCTACCCGCACGACCTGCCGCGCGAGTGGCGCTTTCTCTTCTATAGCCACCGCTACCCGGCAGTTCTCATGCCCGCTCAGTCCTGGGGCCAAGACCCGGCGCGGCTAACCCTCTTCGGTGACGAGGCGCCGACGGATTTTCGTGTGGTGCTGGAGGTCACGGAAAAGGGCCTGCCGCGCATGGCGGAGGTCGCGGCCTGGCCTGTGCCCTTGGTGGCCGGTTGCCTGGTGCGCCTCTCGCGCCTCGACGCGGCGCACAGAGAGCCGCTCGCGGCCCTGGCGCGGGCGCTCCCTGTCACCGTCGATCTGCGCTCCTGCCCGGCGGGGTGCCGCCAGGACTTGGCGGCTTTAAGCGTCGGGGTATGCGGCCGCCCGGCTGCCTCCCGCGCGCCCACAGGTCCGTTTGCGGTGAGCCTCGTCGATCGTGTTGATCGGCGCGCGCTCGGCGCGGCCCTGCGGGGGCTCCTTACGGTCGAGGCCCCGGCGGGCTCGGCGCTCTTCTTTTGTGAACCGGCGACAGCACTCGCCGGACTCGATGAGGCGTTGCTCCTTGCCGACCTGCTGATGGGGTCGCAGGTCGGGTCTTAGAAGAGCAGGCTCACGCCCGCATACAGACCCACCCCCGACATGTTGACGCGCGTCCCGTAGATGACGCCGCCCGGGACATAGAGGCCGCGCAGCTCGGTATAGAAGCCGAGGCTATGCGCCCACTCAAGCTCTACTCCTCCATCGACCTCAAGGGCCGGACCTATGCCGGTGCCGCCCGGCACGCCGCTCACATGTGTATCAGCAAGCCCCACACCGGCGCCGATATAGGGATACACGTGTGCCCACGGGCGGTGATATTTTTTGAGGGTCAGCAGGAAAAGCCGTGAGGCGACGTCGCCGTTGCCGCTCGAGTTGCTGATGGTGTTATTGGAGAGCAGCAGTTCGCCACCATAGGCGATGCCGTTGTAGTAACGCTTCTCCCAGGCGATTCCGAAGACGCTGTTGCCGGCGGTGCTCAATGCGCTGTTCCGACCGGCCACCGTCTGGTGGGTATGGGCCAGATGTGTGGCCCCGATCGTCAGGATCAGGGCGTCTTCGGCAAAGGCGCTCGGGGCGGCCAGCACAAGGATACCGAGCACCACAAGACGATATAGGCGATTCACGGCTTTCTCTCCGCCTGATGAGGCCGCCCCGATTATAGGGGAGGCGCGGAGATTTGCCCATGCCATGCCGATTCCGCCGTCGCGGCCATTCTTCATGTGACGCCCGAAAGTCTGGAACACCCGCTGGCGATGTTAGGAAGTCCCGTATGCGAATCGGGGCCACCTGCCGGGTATCTGCCCGCAGACGGGCACGCTATCGGATATCCATGATCGGTACCCACCGCGAATGGCGGCCGCCGTCTGTCGCGGATGATCGGCGCGCTTTCGGCTCGTGGGGTTTCGTGCGAGGGCCTTGATGTGGCATGCTTGTGCGCGCGCCAGGGGCGGCGAGCCCCGGCGATGGGGGCGCCGGACGGCACAGGCGTGGCCGTAAGAGGGGTGGGCTGCGCGGCGTGTGCGATGGGCAAGAGACCCTATAACGACATTTCAAGGATGGGCCGTGGACCGACCGACGAGTACCGAGCCTTTGGTGACGGTGCGTGATCTCGCGTTTTATCGTGACGATCGCCCGATCTTCGAGGGCCTGAATCTCACGGTTGCGAAGGGGGCTGTGACCGCTATCATGGGGGGCAGTGGGGCGGGCAAGACGACGCTTCTGAGCCTCATCGGCGGCCGGCTGCTGCCGGCGCGCGGGACCGTGACGGTAGCCGGCGAGGTTGTGGGGGCGCTCTCTCGCAAGGCGCTCTTCGCGCTGCGTCGGCGCATGGGGATGTTGTTTCAATCGAGCGCTTTACTTACCGATCTCGATGTCTACGAGAATGTCGCGTTTCCGATGCGCGAGCATACGCGGCTTTCGGAGACCCTGATCCATGATCTGGTCTTGATGAAGCTCGAGATGGTCGGCCTGCGCGGCGCGCGCAGGCTGTTTCCCGCGGAGCTATCGGGCGGGATGTCGCGGCGCGTGGCGCTTGCGCGCGCCATCGCGCTCGATCCGATGATGGTCATGTATGACGAGCCGTTTACAGGGCTCGACCCGATCTCCATGGGTGTTATCGTAAAGCTCATCCGCGAGCTGAACGACGCGCTCGGCATGACCTCCATCATCGTCACCCACGACGTGGTCGAGGCCTGCACGATTGCAGACTATATCTATCTTCTGGGCAAAGGACGGGTGATCGCCGAGGGGACCCCAGCCGACATGAAAACGACCGACGCCCCCGAGGTCCGGCAGTTCATGGGCGGTCTGCCCGATGGCCCGGTGGCCTTCCATTACCCGGCGCCGCGGTACCTCGACGATCTCCTGATGGCGGACCGATCGTGAGTTCGTGGGTGGATATGATCAGCGGGCTCGGGCGCCGGGTTATCAGCGGCATCAGCCGTCTGGGTCACGCCACGTTCTTCCTGGCGCGCTTGATGCCGGCCCTGGGCGCGGCCCTGGCGCGTATCCGGCTTATCGTCCAGCAACTCTATATGACCGGCGTGCTGACGCTTGTCATCGTGGTGGTGTCCGGGGCCTTCGTCGGCATGATCCTGGCCTTGCAGGGTTACAACACACTGGTGCGTTATGACGCCCAGTCGTCCCTTGGGTTGCTGGTCGCGTTGTCGCTCACGCGCGAGCTCGGACCGGTGCTTACGGCGTTGTTGTTTGCCGGGCGTGCAGGCTCGGCCTTGACCGCCGAGATCGGGCTCATGAAGGCCACCGAGCAGCTAGCCGGTATGGAGATGATGGCGGTCGACCCGCTGTCGCGCGTGGTCGCCCCGCGGTTTTGGGCGGGATGGATCGCAGTCCCGCTGCTCGCCATGATCTTCAGTGCCGTCGGGGTCATGGGGGCCTATATCGTGGCGGTGGGTGATCTCGGATTGGACGGGGGGGTCTTTTGGTCCCAGATGCAAAGTGGGGTGAGCGTGCCGAACGATATCATGGGCGGCCTTGTCAAAAGCGTCGTGTTCGGTTTTGTCGTGAGCTGGATTGCGGTATTCGAAGGTTATGACGCCAAGCCCACCTCCGAGGGCGTGAGCCGCGCCACGACGCGCACGGTGGTGAGTTCGTCGCTCGCGATCTTGGGCCTTGATTTCATCATGACGGCATTCATGCTGCGAGGGCTTTGACTATGCAGGCGAGGAGTATGGAGTTCACGGTCGGCCTGTTCGTCGTGGCAGGGCTTCTGGCCCTGGCCATGCTGGCGCTCAAGGTCGGCAATATCCATGCATTGAACCTTGGCGGGACTTATGCGGTCACCGCCGATTTCAACAATATCGGGAGCCTGAAGCCCAGGGCCCCGGTGACGGTCGCGGGCGTGCGTGTCGGGCATGTGGCGCACATCACGATCAATCCAACGACCTATCAGGCAGTCGTGACCCTCGATCTTTTAAAGAAATATCGTTTCCCGCGCGACTCGAGCGCGTCCATCGAGACCGCCGGGCTCCTTGGAGAGCAATACGTGAGCCTGAGCCCGGGCGGCAGCCAGCATTACCTGAAGAACGGTGGTAAAATTCGCATAACGCAATCTGCGATTATCCTCGAAAAGATCATAAGCCAACTGCTCTATAGCAAGGCCGGCCATTCCTCCGGCCATAGTTGACCAACATTGACCGGGAGAGGGATGGAATGACATTGATCAGACGCTATGCCGGTGCCCTCATTCTGTTCGGGTGCCTTCTGCCGACGTGGGTGTGGGCGGCGATCACGCCTTCGACGCCACCCAACGTGATCGTTCACGAAAAGACAAATGAGATATTGCACCTGATCGAAAAAAAGCGTGCCGTCTATGACCACGACAAGGCCGCCTTGTACGCCATGGTCGACAAAGAGGTCGTACCTTATTTCGATTTCCCGCGCATGTCTCGCTGGGTGCTAGCGCGTTATTGGCATACGGCGACGCCGGCGCAGCAGGCCGCCTTTACGACCCAATTCCGCGACCTCCTGGTGCGGACCTACGCCACCGCGTTGTTGAGCTATTCCGGGCAGCGCATCGCCTATCTACCTTACCGTGGCAGCGCCCAAAGCCGGTATACCACGGTCAAGACCGTCATCGTCGAGAATAACGGCAGCGCGAACATCCCGATCGACTATATGTTCGTCCACAAAAAGGACGGGTGGAAGGTCTATGATGTGACCATAGACGGCGTGAGTCTCGTGACGAACTATCGTTCGGTCTATGGCGAGAAGATCCGCCAGCATGGCCTGGACGCGCTCATCGCGAGCCTAAAGCGCGCCAACGGCGGCGTCTCTTGAGCGCTCGCCTGACCCCACAGGGGCCTGGCCGTTACCGTCTGGAGGGCGCCATTCACTTCGGCGCACCCTTGCCAGACGACCTGCAGGCGCCCGGGATCGTGCCCGTGGCGGGGTCCGCGACGGTGGCACTCGACGGGCTCGAGCAGGCGGATTCCGTGGTGCTGGCGCTCTTGATCGAGTGGCGGCGCCAGGCGCGCGCCCAAGGTTTCCGGCTCACCCTGGCCGAGATTCCCAAGCGCCTCGCGGCCTTGATCCACGTCACGGGGGTGGGCCCGGTCTTCGAAGACGAGCCATGAGCGTCCCGTGCGCGGGGCCGGCCATCGAGGTTGCGGGTCTTCACAAGCGCTTTGCGCGCGTCCACGCCGTCTGCGGTGTCGATCTTACCGTCCGCCAAGGGGAGTTCTTCGGGTTGCTGGGGCCGAACGGTGCCGGAAAATCCACGCTCATCAATATCCTGGCCGGCCTCACGCGTCCCGACGAGGGACACGCGGCGATCTGCGGGCACGATGTTATTGCCGACTACCGGGAGGCCCGGCGGGCGCTCGGCGTCGTGCCCCAGGAGGTGGTCTTCGATCCGTTCTTCACGGTGCGCGAGGTCCTGGCGATCCAGGCCGGTTATTTCGGGCTCAAGGGGCCCAAGGACAAGGCCTGGCGCGAAGAGCTGCTCGCGGCCCTGATGCTGGCGGACAAGGGCGATGCCAACATGCGCACCCTCTCCGGGGGGATGAAGCGCCGGGTCTTGATCGCCCAGGCCCTGGTCCATCGCCCGAGGGTGGTCATTCTCGATGAGCCGACCGCGGGTGTCGATGTCGAGCTGCGCACATCCTTGTGGATATTCATACGGCGCCTGCACGCCGAGGGCCATACGATCGTGCTGACCACGCATTATCTGGAGGAGGCCGAGGCCCTGTGTGAGCGTATCGCCATCATGCAGGGCGGGCGCATCGTGGCGCTCGATACCAAGGAGGCCTTGCTGCGCCGGGCGCTATCAAAGACCTTGCGGGTGACGACCGCGGAGCCGGCGGCCGCGCTTCCGCCAAGGCTCGCGCCCAAGTTGCGCAAGCGCACCGCCAATATCCTCGAGTTCTCGCTGCAGCAGGGCACCGACTCCATCCCCGAGGTCCTGGAGTCCTTGCGCGCCGCGGGCCTCGTGGTGACCGATATCTCGACCGAACAGGCAAGCCTCGAGGAGGTGTTTCTGGCGCTCACGAAAAAGACCGCGTGACGTTCGCTGGCCGGCCTTAAGGGGCGATCCTCATGCGCCCCCGGCGCGGGGAGCCGCTGGGTATCGGAGCGACGGTGGGGCCTCGGCGCGTGCTATACTCTGTCGCTTTGCGGGTTTAAGGCGGGGCGGGCCACGTAAGTGGCCCCGCAACCGCTAAACGGACCTTGGCCGTCTCCCGGCCGGATGCGCGTCTTCCTAACGGGTATGTCGATAATGAAGGGTTTTTCGACCTTGTTTTACAAGGAGTTACTCCGCTTTTACAAGGTCTCTTTCCAGACCATATTCGCGCCGGTGGTGACTGCGCTCCTCTACCTTCTGGTGTTTGCCAGCACCTTCAGGGGGCGTCCGGATATCCTGCCGGGCGTGCCTTATGTGGCGTTTCTGGTCCCAGGCCTTATGATGATGTCCATGATCCAGAACGCCTTTGCCAATAGCTCGTCGAGCCTGATCCAGTCGAAGATCGCGGGCAATCTCATCTTTATCCTGTTATCGCCGCTGTCGGCCCTGGAGTTCTTTTTGGCGTTCGTGGGGGCGTCTGTGATACGTGCCTTGTGCGTCGCCGTAGGTGTCTATGTCGCGGCGGTCTTTTTCGTGGTGCTGCCGGTCCGGCATCCGCTGTTTCTGATCTTGTTTGGTGTCCTTGGCAGCGCCGCGCTCGGTGCCCTGGGGGTCATTGCCGGGGTGTGGGCGGAGCGCTTCGATCAGCTCGCCGGCTTTCAGAATTTCGTGGTCGTGCCGTTGTCGTTTCTAAGCGGCGTCTTCTATTCATTGCGTAACCTGCCGCCCTTTTGGCAGATGGTGTCGCGCCTGAACCCGCTACTTTACATGATCGACGGTTTCCGCTATGGGTTTTTCGGGACGTCCGATGTGTCGCCGGGGTTCAGTCTTGGCATAGTGGCGGCTTTCTGCGCGCTCGTGTCGCTCCTGGCACTGGCATTGGTCGGGCGGGGCTACCGCCTGCGGAATTAGCCCTTCCCCGCAGTCTAGGAGACGGGTATCCTTAAAGGTTAGATGGGATCGGTATCACGATATGATTACACCGCAAGAGATCAAGGACCTCATAGAGGCCGGGTTGCCGGGCGCGCAGGCGCGGGTGAGCGGCGATGGCCACCACTTCGAGGCCAGTGTGGTATCGCCGGCCTTTCAGGGCAAGACCCGGATTCAACAGCACCAGTTGGTGTACGCTGCCCTAGGCGACCGGATGCGTGAGCAGATACACGCCTTATCGCTGAAGACCGACCTGCCGTGAGGGCGGGACGGACATGTCTGATGGGAGATCGATGATGAGCATTGAAGACCGTATTCGGGAGCAGGTCACGGAGAACGACATCGTTCTCTATATGAAGGGTACGCCGCAGTTTCCTCAGTGCGGTTTTTCCGGGAAATCCGTGCAGATGCTGAAGGCCTGTGGCGCGCAGTTCAAGGGCATAGATGTGCTCGCCGACCCGGAGATTCGCGACGGCATCAAGCGTTTCTCCAACTGGCCGACCATCCCCCAGCTCTACATTCGTGGCGAGTTCATAGGCGGTTGCGACATCATGTCCGAGCTCTACGAGAAAGGGGAATTGCAGAAGCTCGTGTCGGGCACCGGGAGTTGAGCAACCCGGGACAGGGCGGGAATAAGGCCGCCGGGCCGGCGGCCTTATTTTTTCTCAAAATGGGGGGACGGCGCGACCGTGGATAAGCTCATTGTCAATGGGGGCGCGTCCTTGCGCGGCGAGATCCGAATCTCGGGCGCCAAGAATGCCGCCCTCCCGGTGCTCATAGCCTCGCTTCTGACCAAAGAACCCCTACGCATCAGCAATGTCCCGCATCTCCAGGACATAACGACGACCATGGAGCTTCTCGGTCGTATGGGGGTGCGGCTGGTGGTCGATGAACACATGACCATAGAGGCCAATGCCTCGGACATCCACACGCTGCGCGCCCCTTACGATCTGGTACGCACCATGCGCGCGTCGATACTGGTGCTAGGCCCCCTGCTTGCGCGCTTCGGGGAGGCCGAGGTATCCATGCCCGGGGGCTGCGCCATCGGCTCGCGGCCGGTCAACCTGCACATCAAGGGCCTGCAGGCGATGGGTGCCGATATTACCATCGAGGACGGCTACATCCGCGCGCGCACCAAGCGCTTAAAGGGGGCGCGCATCTTCATGGATGCGGTGTCGGTGACGGGGACCGAGAACCTGCTGATGGCGGCGACCCTGGCCGACGGCACGACGGTCATCGAGAATGCCGCGCGCGAGCCCGAGATCATCGATCTCGCCGACTGCCTGAACCGCATGGGCGCGCGCGTGAGCGGCGCGGGCAGCGCGGTGCTGACCGTGGAGGGCGTGCGCGAATTGCATGGCGCGTGCCACGACATTATCCCCGATCGCATAGAGACCGGCACCTACCTAGTGGCGGCGGCCATGACTGGGGGCTGTGTGAAGCTGCGTTGCGCGCGCCCGGCGTTGCTCGAGGCAGTGCTGGACAAGTTGCGCGAGGCCGGGGCGGCCATAGAGACGGGCCCCGACTTCGTGCGATTGTCGATGGAAGGGCGCGAGTTGCGTGCGGTGAATGTCCGCACCGCACCGTATCCGGCGTTCCCGACCGACATGCAGGCCCAGTTCGTGGTCTTGAACGCCATTGCCGCAGGCACTGGGACGGTCGTGGAAACAGTGTTCGAGAACCGTTTCATGCACGTCCATGAGTTGCAGAGGATGGGTGCGGATATCGCCATGGAGGGCAATATGGCGGTGGTGCGCGGGGTTAAGGCCCTGCACGGCGCCCCGGTGATGGCCACCGATCTGCGCGCCTCGGCAAGCCTCGTGCTGGCCGGGCTCGTGGCGCGATCCGAGACGCTCATCGATCGCATCTATCATATCGACCGAGGCTACGAATGCATCGAGGAGAATCTCGCGCAGCTCGGGGCGCGTATCCGCCGCATCCCAGGCTCGCAACTCGGCGACTGGACGACGCGGCAGACGGCGTGACATGGTAACGCTGGCCTTATCGAAGGGGCGCATCCTGGAGGAAAGCATCCCTTTGCTCGAGCGCGCCGGGATCGTCCCTGAGGAGGACCTCGCCAAGACCCGCCGTCTTATTGTCGGCACCAGCATCCCCGGTGTCCGGCTGGTGGTGATACGCGCCGCCGATGTCCCGACCTATGTCCGCTACGGGGCCGCCGATCTTGGCATCGCCGGCCGGGATGTACTCCTCGAAGACGGCGGCGAGGGGCTCTATGAGCTCGCCGACCTCGGGATCGCCACCTGCCGGCTGATGGTGGCCTCGCCGATCGATGAGATGGCCCGCGAGGGCGCGCGTTCCTGGACGCGGCTGCGCGTGGCCACCAAATATGTCCGTATCACCGAGCGTTATCTGGCCGCCCAGGGCATCCAGGCTGATATCATTCATCTCTACGGATCCATGGAGCTCGCGCCGCTCGTGGGACTGGCGGATCGCATCGTGGATCTCGTGAGCAGCGGACGGACGCTGGCCGCCAATGGGCTAAAGCCCATCGAGCACGTCCTCGACGTGAGCGCTTGGCTTGTCGCCAACCGCGCGGCCATGAAAATGAAATACGAGGCCTTGAGGCCCGTGATCGCCTGTTTGGCGGGGAGCGAGGGCAATGAGCGGTATCGCGCGACTACGTACGCAAGACGAGACCTTCGGTGCGGCGTTCAAGGCCCTGCTCGCGCGCAGCGAGACCGATTCGCGCGCCGCCGAGGGGGTGGCCCGCGAGATTATAGAGGACGTGCGCGCCCGGGGCGATGCCGCACTGCTCATGTGGACCGAGCGTCTCGATGGGCGCGCGGCGCGCACGGTTGCGGAACTGGAGGTCCCGGCGCGCGCGCTTGCCGCGGCCTTCGAGGGTCTGACGCGCGCCGAGCAGGAGGCCCTGCGCGAGGCCGCGGCGCGTATCCGGACATTTCACGAACATCAGGTCATCGCACCCCACATGCAGGAGGATGCCCTGGGCTCGCGCCTGGGCCAGAAGGTGACGGCGCTGGACCGGGTCGGTCTTTATGTGCCGGGCGGCAAGGCCGCCTATCCGTCATCGGTGCTGATGAACGCCATCCCTGCGCGCATCGCCGGGGTCGGCGAGCTTGTCATGATGGTCCCGGCCCCGGGCGCGCCGCCGCCGCTCGTACTCGCGGCCGCCTATGTGGCCGAGGTCGATCGCGTGTTCCTGGCGGGCGGGGCGCAGGCGATCGCGGCGCTCGCCTATGGCACGGCCAGCGTGCCGCGTGTCGACAAGATCGTGGGGCCCGGAAACGCCTATGTGGCGGCCGCCAAGCGTCTGGTATTCGGACAAGTGGCCATCGACATGATTGCCGGGCCCTCGGAGGTGGCGATCGTCTGCGACGGCGCCACCGACCCCTCGTGGATCGCCTATGACCTCTTTGCCCAGGCCGAGCACGATGAGGGCGCGCAGGCCCTGCTGTTTGCGCCCGACGAGGCGTTCCTGGAGGCGGTGGCCTCCGAGATCGACCGGCTGCTGCCGGCAATGGAGCGCCGCGCCATCATAGAAAAGGCGCTTGCCGGTCACGGGGCCCTGATCGCGGTGCGCGACCTAGACGAGGCTCTGGCGCTGGTAAACGAGGTGGCCCCCGAGCACCTCGAGCTCTCGTTCGACGGGGCCGAGGCGGTACTCGACCGCGTGCGTCACGCCGGCGCGATCTTCGTGGGGCGCCATACCGCGGAGTCGCTGGGGGATTATTGCGCGGGCCCCAATCACGTCCTGCCGACGTCCGGGACCGCGCGTTTTAGCTCGCCGCTCGGGGTGTACGATTTCCAGAAGCGGACGAGCATCGTGTTCTGCACCCCCCAGGGGGCCGCGGTGCTCGGCAAGACCGCCTCGATCCTGGCGCGCGGCGAGGGGCTCACGGCACACGCGCGCTCCGCCGAGTGCCGCATGCATGGCTGATGTCTCGCGCTTCATAGCCGCCGGCGTGCGCGCGCGCAGCGCCTATCACGTGGTGGCCGGCGAGCCCGCGATCAAGCTCGATGCCATGGAGAGCCCCTATCGCCTGCCCATGGAGCTGCGCGATCGTTGGCTCCATGCCTTGCGCGACTTGGCCTTGAATCGCTACCCGTCGCCCGAGCAGTACGAGCGCGTGAAGGCGCGGCTTGCGCGCGATGCCGGACTTGCGCCGCATATCGGGGTGGTCCTCGGCAACGGCTCCGACGAGATCCTGCAAAACATCCTGTTGGCGCTTGCCAGCAACGTCACGGTGGTGGCGCCCACGCCGACCTTTGTCATGTACGAGCAGATCGCCGCCATCCTTGGCCGGCGCTTCGTCGGCATACCGCTCAAGGAGGACTTTGCGCTCGATGTCCCGGCACTGCAGGACGCGCTCGCCCGGCATGCCCCGGCGCTGCTCTTTCTGGCCTACCCGAACAACCCGACCGGCACTCTGTACCCGATGGATGCGGTGCGCGCGCTGCTCGATGTCGACGACGCCGCGGTCGTGATCGATGAGGCCTACTACCCATTCGCCCAGGCAAGCCTCATGGGGGCGGTGGAGGATAGGCCACGGCTGCTGGTGGTGCGTACCCTGTCCAAGCAGGGCCTGGCGGGGTTGCGCTTCGGGTGGCTAGCCGCCGATCGTGCCTGGACCGACGAGCTGGAGAAGGTGCGCCTGCCCTATAACGTGGGCGTGGTGACCGCCACGAGCGTGGAATTCGCCCTCGACTATGCCGATGTGTTCGCCGACCAGGCGGCGCGCATACGTGCCGAGCGCGGCCGCCTGTACGAGGCGCTGCGCGCGCAGGTCACGGTATGGCCGAGCGAGGCCAATTTCCTGCTCTTTCGGCCCCCTGTCCCGGCAGATGCCGGGCGCATCCATGCGCGCCTCAAGGATGCCGGCATCCTGATCAAGAACCTGGCGGCAGCCGGCGGGGCGCTGGCCGGTTGCCTGCGGGTCACGGTCGGGACGCCCGCGGAGAATGAGGCCTTTCTTGCGGCCCTGGCCCGGGCCTTGTAGGCTGTTTCGGCGGCGCCCCTAGAGAGGAAACGGTTGTGCGGACGGCAAATGTCGTGAGGAAGACCCTGGAGACCGAGGTCGCGGTGACCTTGGTGATCGAAGGCAGCGGCGCATCGCGCCTGAAGACCGGTCTGCCGTTTTTCGAGCACATGCTCGATCAGGTGGCGCGCCATGGGCTCATGGATCTCACCATCGAGGCCACCGGCGATCTCGCAGTCGATGCCCACCACACTGTGGAGGATGTCGGCATTACCCTCGGTCAGGCGCTCGCCCAGGCGATGGGCGACAAGGCGGGACTTACCCGTTATGGCCATGCCTATGTGCCGCTCGACGAGGCGTTGACGCGTGTGGTGGTGGACCTGTCGGGACGCCCGGGACTCTTTTACCGGGCCACCTTCCCGCGCGCCCGTATCCACGATTTCGATGTCGACCTCATAGAGGAGTTCCTGCGCGGTTTCGTCAACCATGCGCGTGTCACCCTGCATGTCGACGTGCTGGCCGGACATAATGCCCACCATGTCGCCGAGACCCTGTTCAAGGCCTTCGGGCGGGCGCTGCGCATGGCGCTTACGCCCGATGCGCGCGCGGCCGCGCAGATCCCATCCACCAAGGGCAGTCTCTAGTCGGCCATGTCGCGTGTCGCGGTTCTGGATTACGGTATGGGTAATCTGCGTTCGGTGGCCAAGGCCCTGGAGCACGTGGCCCCGAAGGCGCGCGTGACCCTGGCCGCGGATGCGCGCGCGGTGGCGGCGGCCGACCGCGTGGTATTCCCGGGGCAGGGGGCCATCAAGGGCTGCATGCAGGCGCTGGTAAGCGATGAACTGTACGATGCGGTATTACAGGCCGCGCGCGAGCGTCCGTTTCTGGGCATCTGTCTGGGCCTGCAGGCCCTCTACGAATGCAGCGAAGAGGGGGGCAATATCGCCGGGCTGGGCCTTTTCCCGGGGGTCGTGCGCCGGTTCGCGGCGACCGTCGATCCCCAGGGCGCGCGCCTCAAGGTGCCGCATATGGGCTGGAACCGTGTTCGGCAGGTGCGCGCGCACCCGCTCTGGGAGGGCATAGCCGATGATACGCGGTTCTACTTCGTGCATAGCTATTACGCCGACAGCGCGGCCGCCCCGGAAACGGTCGGCGTGACCGACTACGGGCCTCGCTTTACATCGGCCGCGGCCTATGGAAACATCTTTGCGGTACAATTCCATCCAGAGAAGAGTCAGCGCGCCGGGTTGCGCCTGCTTCAAAACTTCATGGCTTGGGACGGGCGGACCGACAAATGCTAATCATTCCAGCGATTGACCTGAAGGACGGTCAGTGTGTCCGGCTACGGCAAGGCCGGATGGACGACGAGACGGTATTTTCCAGTGATCCGGTGGAGGTCGCTGGCCGGTGGGCCGACGAGGGTGCGAAACGCATCCACGTGGTAGACCTGAATGGGGCCTTCGCCGGCGAACCCATAAATGCACGCGTCATCCACGAGATCGCCAGAAACTATCCCGATATCGTGATTCAGGTAGGGGGCGGCATCCGGACCGAGGAGACCATCCAGACCTACCTCGACGCGGGTGTGCGCTACGTCATCCTTGGCACCAAGGCGGTGAATATGCCGCATTTCGTGGGCGACATGTGCGCGGAGTTCCCGGGACACATCCTCGTGGGCCTCGATGCCAAGGAGGGTAAGGTGGCGACCGACGGCTGGTCGAAGTTGTCGGGGCATGATGTGGTGGACCTCGTGCAGCGTTATCAGGACGACGGGGTCGAGGCCGTGATCTATACGGATATCGGCCGTGACGGCATGATGCACGGCGTCAATATCGAAGACACGCGTAGGCTCGCGGCCGCGATCTCGATCCCGGTCATCGCCTCGGGTGGCATCGCAAGCCTGGAAGACATCCGCAAGTTGTGCGCGATCGCAGACAGCGGGGTGCAGGGCGCCATTACCGGCCGCGCCCTTTATGAAGGCAAACTGCGGCTGCGCGAGGCGCAGCGCCTGGCGGACGAACTGGATCGGTCCGGCAGCGGCGCCACCGTCTGATGCTGGCCCGGCGCGTCATCCCCTGTCTTGACGTCGATTGCGGGCGGGTGGTGAAGGGCGTGCGTTTTCAGGAGATCCGGGATGCCGGCGATCCGGTGGCAGCCGCCCGTCATTATGACGAGGCCGGCGCCGACGAGCTCACCTTCCTCGATATCAGCGCCAGTCACGAGGGACGCGCGACCATGGTATCCGTGGTCGAGGCGATCGCCACCCAGGTGTTCATTCCGCTGACTGTGGGTGGCGGCGTACGGACCGTGGCCGACGTCCGCCGACTGCTCAATGCCGGCGCCGATAAAGTGAGCATCAACTCCGCTGCCGTCGAGCGTCCGGACTTCATAAAGGAAGCGGCCGATCACTTCGGTGCGCAGTGTCTGGTGGTCGCGGTCGACGCCAAGGCCGCGGACGGCCACTGGCAGGTATTCACGCATGGCGGGCGGCGCGCTACGGGCCTGGATGTGGTGGAGTGGGCCGGGCGCATGGCAGCGTTCGGCGCCGGCGAGATCCTGTTGACGAGTATGGACCGCGACGGCACGCGCGATGGATTTGATCTCCCGCTGACGCGCGCGGTGGCCGATGCGGTGTCGGTACCGGTCATCGCCTCCGGCGGTGTGGGGACACTGGCGCATCTCGCCGCCGGGGTCCTCGAGGGCCATGCCGATGCCGTGCTCGCGGCTAGTATCTTCCATTTCGGGGAGTTCTCAGTGGACGAGGCCAAGCGATATATGGCCGGCTGCGGCATCGAGGTGCGCCTATGAACCCCCCGCCGTGGACGGCGCAGGTGAAGTGGTCGGCCGACGGGCTCGTGCCCGCCATCGCCCAGGACGCGCGCAGCGGGCGGGTGCTGATGCTGGCGTGGATGAACGCCGAATCCCTGGCCGCGAGCCTTGCCGAGGGCCGGGCCGTCTATTGGTCGCGTTCGCGCGGCCGTTTGTGGCGCAAAGGGGAAGAATCCGGCCATATCCAGCGTCTACAAGAGGTACGGTTGGATTGCGACGGGGATGCGCTGCTTTTGCAGGTGGAGCAAGTCGCGGGAATCGCCTGTCATACCGGACGTGAAAGCTGCTTTTTCTCGCCCCTGCAGGGTGACCGCTTCGTGGCCGTCGACCCGGTCCTTAAGGCCGCGAGCGAGATTTATGAACAGCCGGGCAGCGCAAAGCCCGGATCGGGAGTAGAATGACTGACGATGTACTGGCCGAGCTCTATGCGATCCTCAAGGCTCGGGCGGGGGCCGACCCCAAGACCTCATATGTGGCCTCGCTCTACCATAAGGGCCTGGACGGTATCCTGAAGAAGGTCGGCGAAGAGGCCGTCGAGGCTGTGATCGCGGCGAAGGGGGATGATCCCGCGGCCCTCATCCATGAGACCGCCGATCTGTGGTTTCACTGCTTGGTGATGCTCGCCTACCGAAATATCGCGCCCGAGCAGATCCTGGCGGAACTGAAGGCGCGGATGGGGCGGTCGGGTATCGAGGAAAAGGCGAGTCGCCACAAGGGGTAGCCATGACGCCATGCATCTTCTGTCAGATCGTCGGAAACCAAATCCCGGCCCCGCGACTCTATGAAGATGAGCAACTCATCGTGATTGCCGACAAGTATCCCAAGGCCCCGGTCCATATGCTCGTCATAACGCGCGAGCACATCCCGAGCTTGAACGAGGTGGGGCCGGGGCATGCCGGGCTCATGGCGCATGCGATCGCGGTTTTGCCGGAGGTGGCGCGCCGGGCCGGTCTCGACGATGGCTTCCGGACGATCATCAATACGGGGCCTGGCGGCGGCCAGGAGATCCCCCATTTGCATATCCATGTGCTGGGCGGTGGCCGGTTGCCCGGTTTCTAGGAGGCGGCGATGGACTTGTTCAGTATCTGGCACTTGTTGATCATCCTGGCGGTTGTGATCTTGCTTTTTGGCACCAGCAAGGTGCGCAACATCGGCAGCGATCTCGGGGGCGCTATCAAGAGTTTTCGGAGCGCGATGAAGGAAGAGTCCGAGAACGGCGAAGAGGAGGGCGCGGCGAGCCCGACTGCCAATGGGGGCCGCGTCATTGAAGGGCGGGCGAGCGCCGCCGACGGACCCAAGGCCAAGGGTGCGGCACGCGCGCGCAAGGGTTAGGCCTGGGGGCTGATGTTCGATTTCAGTTTCACGGAGCTCCTGATCATAGGAGTCGTCGCGGTCATCGTCTTCGACCCTCGCCACCTGCCGGATGCGGCGCGCGGCGCCGGGCGATGGGTGGCGCGTGCGCGGCGCTTCATGATAAAGATGAAAGAGGAGCTGGACGGTCAGGTCGGGACCGAGCATCTCGCGCCCTTGCGCGAGCTGAACCAGGAGTGGCAGCGCACCAAGGCCCTGCTCCAGGATACATTGCCCAGTGAGTGGCGGGAGTCGCTGGGCGACGAAAGTCCGGATCGCACGCCGCCGGCACTCGAGGCCTCCCCCGATGTCCCGCGCCGTCCGCGTCCTGCATCACCGTCGCGCCGACGCCGCCGCCGCGGACGGCGACGGCCGTCCCACCGCGCGCAAGCCGGCGCCTCCAGCGTAGGGAAGGGCAATGGCGGCGAAGGCGTCTGAGGGCGCTGAAGCGAGTTTCATCGAACACCTCCTTGAATTGCGAACGCGCATCCTGCGATCGGCGATCGCGGTGCTGGTGCTGTTCGTGGGCCTGTTCCCGTTCCGCAATACGCTGTATCGGCTCCTGGCTCGCCCCCTCACTGCCGTGCTCCCGCAAAACGGCGCCATGATCGCCACCAATCTCCCGGCGACCTTCATTGCGCCGCTGAAGCTTGCGTTGGCTACCGCGGTGGCCGTGGCCATACCCTATATCCTTTACCAGGCATGGGCATTCGTTGCGCCAGGGCTCTATCAGCGCGAACGTCGTCTGGTCACGCCCCTCCTGGTGTCGAGCACCCTGCTCTTCTATCTGGGCATGGCCTTTGCATATTTTCTGATCTTTCCCCTGGCCTTCGGCTTCTTTGCGCACGCCGCCCCCGCGGGCGTGCGCGTCATGACCGACATCAATCACTACCTGAACTTCGTCCTAACCCTGTTCTTCGCGTTCGGCCTGGCCTTCGAGGTGCCGGTGGCGATCGTGCTGTTGGTGCTTATGGGTGTCTTGCGCCCCGAGACATTGTCGGGCAAGCGCCGCTACGTCATCCTCGGGGCCTTCGTCTTGGCCGCCATCATCACACCCCCCGACGCCTTCTCGCAGACCGTACTGGCACTGGCCATGTGGGCGCTGTTCGAGGCCGGGCTGTTCGTCGCTTATCGCATCAGGCCACAGTCATCGTCAGTCGAGTTGACGGAGCCGACGCCTCCACCTACGCCGGTCATTCCGCCGCCACGCGAGATCACACCGCAATCCCGTCCCCGGCGCCGTCGCCGGCGAACGCGCAAGCCGCCACCGCCCGGAGGGGGCGAGCCCTAAGGGCGCCGGCCACCGCGGGTGGCTTTAGGGCGCGGCTGTGTCGATCGCGTGATCGTAGGTATCGCGGGGCCTCGGATTGGCGCCTGCCATGCGCCATTGCCGGGCCTTGCCGCGTCCGCACAGGCTGGGGGTGAGGCTTACCCCGTGTCCCGCCTGCCGCTGTTGCGCCCGGTCCCGGTCGCGGGCTCGTCTGTAAGCGATGCCGCGATCGACTCCAGCGAGCGGCCCTCGGTGGCGAGCCCGTAACGCCATTCGGCCAGTGCCCCAAACAGCATGAGGATGGCCCCGAGCATGTATCCCCAGAAGACCCGATGGCGCGAGCCGCTGGCAATCAACACCCCAAGCAGGCTCGGCGCCACGACCCCCCCTACGGCCGTGCCGAAGGCGAAGAACAGCGCAATGGCGCTGGCGCGAATCTCGAGCGGGAAGCTCTCGCTCACCGTGAGGTACGCGGCGCTTGCGCCCGCCGAGGCAAAGAAGAACGCCGCCGCCCATGCCCCGGTCTGCGCGCTGCCGCCGAGCAGTGCCCCGCGAAAGAGCCACGCGGCAATGATCATGAGTATGCCGGATAGGGCGTAGGTGCCGGTGATCATCGGACGGCGCCCGATGGTGTCGAAGAATCGACCGAGGAGTGCCGCCCCGAGAAAATTGCTGAGCGCAAACGGCAGAAGATAGGCGCCGACATCCGTGGCGCGCGTGTGATAGAAGCGTACCAGGACGAGCGCGTAGGTGAAGAAAAAGGCGTTATAGAAAAAGAGCTGCGCCACCATCAGTGTCGCGGCCAGGACCGCGCGCTTGCGGTAGCGCCCGAAGATCACCCGTGGGGCCGTGAAGAAGCGTACGGGGTAGGCGCGTCGGACCCGGCCGCTCTGGCCACCCTGCCGCGGCGGGTCAATGCCCGCGCGCCGTTCGATGGCGGTGACGATGGCGTCGGCCTCCTGCATGCGGCCACGGCCGGCAAGCCAGCGCGGGCTCTCGGGGATCAGTCGACGCAGGCGCAACGCCAGTAACCCGAGAAGGGCCCCCAGGGTAAACGCCACCCGCCAGCCGAGGGCGGGGGCCATGACCCCACTACGGAGGATCACAAGACTGAGCGTGGACGCGGCCGCCGAGCCGATCCAGAAACTCCCGTTTACCAGCAGGTCGATACGTCCGCGCCGGCGCGCCGGGATCAGCTCCTGTATCGCGGAATTGATGGCGCTGTACTCGCCGCCGATCCCGGCCCCCGTCAGAAAGCGAAACAACGCGAAGCTCGCAAGCCCCCAGGACAGACCGGTGGCGGCGGTCGCGCCGATATAGAGGAGTAAGGTCGTCGTAAAGAGCCTTTTACGTCCATAACGGTCCGCGAGATAGCCAAATGCCAGGCTTCCGACGACGGCGCCCACAAGATAGGCGCTGGCGGCGACCCCGATATCGGGGGCCGACAGGTGCAGTGTCGCGCGTCGCTCGAGCAGTGCCGCAAGCGAACCGACCAAGGTGAATTCGAGCCCATCGAGGATCCACGCCACCCCCAGGGCCGCGATGACGGTGACATGGAATCCGCACCATGGTATGCGATCCAGCCGGCCCGGGATGTCGTCCTTATCCACGTCGGTATGCTGCGCGTCATGGCAAGAATCAGCAGACATCCGCGCGATTCTAGCAGGAGCCGGCGCTCAATGTAAGCGGAGATCCCTCTGTGCGCCCTAACATGAAACGAGACCATATAGCCATCATACTGGAATCATCGTCTCGTTCATGTTCACATGCATGACGCAGCATGCAAGATGATGTGTCCTGGGTCCACTACTGGCCGGGAAGGTCATGGGAAGAGGGCAAGCACAGAGCGCGTCCGGACCGCGTGCGCCCCTGCGCGATCCGCGGCGGCATCCACGGGGTCCGGTGGCTGTGGGCGCCATGACTGCCGGTGCGGCGCCAGGATTGGCACGGCTTGTCATCAGACTGGCATATTCCTGTGACATAAACGAGCCCATGAGACGAGACAGCATGACGCTGGCAGTGCCGTAAGGGGCGGTGGCAAGCCCTTCTCCCGAGTTCCGTACCACCATACAGGGCCCAGGCATGCGTATCTTGATGGTCTCCGATACCTATTTCCCGCGCGTGAGCGGGGTGGCAAGTTCGATCCGCAGCTTCCGTGCCGGTCTTGCCCGCATGGGGCATGAAGTGCACCTGCTGATCCCCGCCTACGGCGTACGTGACAGCGTCGAACCTGGGATCTTTCAGGTCTCGTCCCGGCGCATCCCGTTCTATCCCGAGGAGAGGCTCATGACCCCCTCGGGATGTCTGCGCATCGCCGCGCACCTCGCGTCCCGGCGTTATGATGTGATCCACATCCAGACGCCCTTCATGGCCCACTTTTGGGGCTGCTATCTCGCCCGCCGGTGGGGGATCCCGGCTGTGCTGTCCTATCACACCTATTTCGAGGCCTACGTCGGCCATTATTATCCGTGGATACCGAACGTGCTCGCGCGCTACGCGATTCGCGGACTCTCGCGCATTCAATGTCATGGCGTCCATACCGTGGTGGTCCCGTCGGCAGCCATGGCCGAGGTGGTGGCAGGCTATGGTGTGCGCACGCCTATCGAGGTGATCCCGACCGGTATCGATATGCCCTCACCTCCGGGGGGGCGGCGTGCGGCCTTCCGCGCCCTTCACGGCATAACACCGGAACGACCGGTACTGCTCTATGCAGGCCGCCTGGCCCCGGAAAAGAATCTCCCGTTTCTTCTGCAGGTTGTCGCGCGCCTGCGATCGGCACTGCCGGACATCTTGCTCCTATTTGCCGGAGACGGCCCGATACGGGCCTCCCTGGAATCGCAAAGTCGACGATATGGCTTAAGCGACTCGGTGCGTTTTCTCGGTTATCTCGATCGTGACGGCGCCTTGAGGGACGCCTATCAGGCTGCAGATCTCTTTGTCTTTTCGTCTCTGACCGAGACGCAGGGCATGGTTCTTCTGGAGGCTTTGGCGGCCCGGCTCCCGATCGTGGCGATTCCGGCCCTCGGCGTGGCGGATCTTCTCGCAAGCCGCCAGGGTAGCCGTGGCAGTGCCGCCGATCCCGACAGTTTCGGCGCCGAGTGCCTGGCGATACTGCGTGATCCCGCGCTACGCGCCCGCCTTGCGACAGAGGCGGGCCAGCTGGCGGCGCGCTGGTCGCGGGAGGCCATGTCGCAGCGTTTGATCGAGGTCTATGAAACCCTTGTCGACTGGGCCCAGGCCGCGCATTGCGGCATTCAGGAGCGCTGAGATCGTGGTGTGCTGTCGGCAGGCGCTCTGCGGTGACCTGGGGTAGGCCGACAAGCGGCGATGACGCGCATGAGCGGGAGGCAAGACACCATTAACGGCCGACGCAAAACAAGCGGTGTCCTCGGGCTCGCCTTCGGATCGGATGGGTGGGCCGCCTCATATTCTCGCGCTGGCGCCAGCAGGGCCGATCGTAGGCCTGCGTGGATACAATGGCCCACCGTTTTGGACGCCCCGTTTCGACGATCTGCATTCCCTGGTGCCATGCCGTCCATTCGTCGCGACGTCCATACGCCTAAAGAGGATAGAGAACGCATTCAGGGGGTCGACCCATGATGAGCGCAAGTCACGATACACACCCCGCCGTAGTCAGGCCCGTCCTTCCTTATGCCCGTGATGCAGGACCTACCATGAGCCGACCCATCTATCGATCCATTTTCATATCGGATGTGCACCTTGGGACGCGTGGCTGTCAGGCCGAAAGGCTCTTGGATTTTTTTCGCAGTCACTCTTGCGAGGAGCTGTTTCTAGTCGGGGACATCATCGACCTGTGGCGTCTCAAGACGCGCTGGTACTGGCCGAGCAGCCATAACACCGTGATCCAAAAGATCCTGCGCATGGCCCGTAACGGCGTCAAGGTGCACTACATCCGCGGGAATCATGACCCGATCTTCGAGTTCTTGTCGGAACTAACCCTTGCCGATGGCGCGACAGTGGCCTTGGGCGACGTCGTGATCTGCGAGGACTATGTCCACCGTACCGCCGATGGCAGGTGTTTATGGGTCATTCATGGCGATCAATTTGATGCGGCGATGCGTTATGCCAGGTGGCTTACCCATCTCGGAGATCACGGCTATACGGCTCTGCTGTTTCTGAACCGCTACCTGCAAAAGCTGCTTCGTCTGTTCGGGGTGCGTCACGAATGGTCATTGAGTGGCTATGTGAAGTACCACGTCAAGAGGGCGGTGCAATTCATCAATGACTATGAGTCGCTGGTGGCGGAAGAGGCCTTGCGACGCCACTACGACGGGGTCGTATGCGGCCACATTCATCATGCCGAGCACAAGCTTATCAAGAACATCCAGTACTACAACGACGGAGACTGGGTCGAGAGCTGTACGGCGCTCGTCGAGCATCATGATGGTCGCATGGAGATCATCCGCTGGACGGCGGCGGCGTCCCGCGATGCCACCAGGGCCGCGTAAGTGCGCGACCGACGCGTCCGCGCGGGGATGATCCGTGCTGTCGGATCGCCGGCCTGACGGCGTGCCCGCCGGCGGGCGGGGGGTCGTGCCCGGGTCTTGAGGCCGGCCGCAGCGCGATCGCCACCATGGCGCATGGCCCCGCGCCGGGCGCTGGCGGATGGCCTCGCGAGACACGGGGCTGTGAGCGCTCACCTCCCTCGACGGTCCTGTCAGGGGGGCGGCGCCGGCGAGCGATCGTATGACGCAGGAGCCTTCAGGGGGGCCGTGTCGCTACGATGGCGTGAACCGTCAGGCGCCGGCCGGCACGCAGCACGCCGAGCGTGACGGGGGTGCCGGGCTTGGTATCCGCGATCGTGAGCAGGGCACGGTTGGCCGAGCGCAGCGGTCGGCCGTTGATTGCGTAGAGCACGTCTCCTGGGCGTATGCCGGCCTTGGCCGCCGGTCCATTCTTGTAGATCGCCGCTACCACCACCCCGTGCGTGGACCTCGGGAGCTTCAGGGCGCGCGCGAGCGCCGGCGTGAGCGTCTGGCCGGCAACGCCTATCCAGCCTTCGATCACATGGCCGTATTTGACGATTTGGCGAAACACATGGCGCGCTAGGTTGACGGGGATGGCAAAGCCGATCCCCTGGAAGCCCCCGCTATGGGTATAGATGGCGCTGTCGATGCCGATCAGATGCCCTTCGGTATTGATGAGTGCGCCCCCCGAGTTTCCGGGATTGATGGCGGCATCCGTCTGGATGAAGTTTTCGATCGGGTTCAGGCCGAGCGCATCCCGGCCGGTTGCGCTCACGATGCCCATGGTCACCGTCTGACCGATGCCAAAGGGGTCGCCGATGGCGAGCACGACCTCGCCCACGGCGATGTCGGAGGCATGGCCCAGGGTTATGGCCGTCAATCGCGGGAGATGGATCTTCAGGACCGCAAGGTCGGTGGCGGGGTCCACGCCCACGACCCGCGCCTTGGCGCTGCGCCCGTCTTTCAGGAATACGCGGATGGCATCCGCCCCGCGAATGACGTGGAAGTTGGTCAGGATGAAGCCGCTTTTGCTGACGATCACCCCTGACCCGAGGCTCGTTTCCACGCGCTTGCGGCTTGCCGGCGGCCGCCTCCCGATGAATGGCTCGAAGAACGGGAAGCCCGGGCCGCGTCGCGGACGCGTCACCACCACCTTGGCCGTGTTAATATTCACCACGGCATTCGCGGCCTTTTTGACCGCGTAGGCGTAGGACACCGGTCCGGGTGTCTGGGTCTTGCGCGGCGCGGCCTCCTGTATGACTACCGTAGGGCCGTGGGCGATGAGTTGCGGTCGCAGCAGCAGGATCACGAAAGCGAGCGCCAGGCCACCGATCACGATGCGCGCGAGAATCACAAGGCGGTGAGCAAGGGACATGGGGCCTCCCGGCCGGTTTTCGCCCTAGGCGGGCTTGTCGTTATAGAGTAAAATTACAAGATTCGCGGCCCAAAAGTTAAGCCTGTCTTCGGTGCAGGGGCGCAAACACCGCCTTTCGAGAGATCCGGAGGCTTCCTGGTAATGTCTATGGCTGTAGGTCCGACCCTGGTCGGGGCATGGAGATGAGCATGGCTATTCCCGCCGTCCGTAAACCCATCATGACGCTGTATTCCGGAATCACCTGCCCGTTCAGCCATAAGGTGCGTATCGTCCTTCTGGAAAAGGACGTAGAGTGCCAGATCATCCACGTCGATCTCAAGAAGAAACCGCGAGAACTCGCCGAATTGAACCCCTACAACCAGGTTCCGACGATGGTGGATCGCGACCTCGTACTCTACGAATCGCATATCATTATCGAGTACCTGGACGAACGCCTGCCGCACCCCCCGCTCATGCCGGTGGACCCGGTGACGCGTGGCCGGGCACGCCTGATGCTGTGGCGCTTCAATCGCGACTGGTACGATCTCTTTCCGGAGATGGAGGGGGAAGACAAGCGCCTGGCGCAGCGCGCGCGCACCATCATCCGCGACGGTCTCACGGTCATCTCGCCGATCTTCAAGGATCAGCCCTATCTCTTGGGCGAGGAGTTCACGCTCGCGGACTGCGCCCTGGCCCCGCTCCTGTGGCGGCTTCCCCATTACGACATCGAGCTGCCGCGCCAGGCCAAACCGATCCTGGACTATGCGGATCGCCTGTTCGCGCGCAAGCCATTTCGGTCGAGCCTGACGGACGCCGAACGGGATATGCGGCGCTGATGGCAGCATTGAGGACCCATCTCGTGGGGGCGGTGTACCAGTGGGCGGTCGAATCCGGTTTCAGTCCGTTTATCCTGGTCGATGCCGCGCGCCCGGGTGTGCAGGTCCCGCCGGGGCGGGTCGAGGACGGTCGCATTACGCTGAACGTCGATCCGCGCGCGGTGCGCAATTTCGCGATCCAAGACGAGATGTTGAGCTTTCAGGCGCGCTTCGGCGGCCAGCCGTTCCTGGTGAGCCTGCCCATTATGGCGGTGCTCGCGATCTATGCGCGCGAGAACGGCCGTGGGCTGTCGTTCGAGGGTGAGGATGAGCCCGAACCGCCGACGCCGGCCACGCCCCTCGCCGAGGGTGCGGCGCCACGCAAGGCGCCCGCCTTACGGCGTGTCAAATAATATCCTTTGTAGTATCCCTTAGGATCCCTCTCGAGGTCGCTTGTCGCGGCGATCTCCCCTTTCCCATGAGCGACGATCCCGGCCGCGGGGCCGGCGGCGGCACGATCACGCGCGCCCCGCCCCGGTCTGAGCGCGTGCCGTACCCCCGGATCTGCGCTTAATTATTCGTATATTCAACCGTTTATCGCCCAGAACGCGCAGCCCTCATCCGCCGGTCTGCGAGCCCTTGGCGAGCGTCCGAAAACGATAGGCGTTCCCTTATCTCTGCGACAGTATGCGCACGGTCATGCACGCCCCGCGTCTGGCCCGCATCCGGGCAGCCGGGGGTGGACTCTGCCTTGAGAGGAATCCCGCTTTATGCCATGCCCACGGTTCGGATCATCCCGTTCGATGACCCAGGCGGCCTTCTGGTCGATCCTGGCCGCGATATGGTTTGGGTCATGCGGGCTCAGCCCTCGGGCGTACGCCGCCCTGATCGGGGGGGCGTCGGTCGTGACCACCCCTATCACCGGCAGCACCATCCCCATGGGGCTTGCCTTGAACACCCCGGGTGCTGGTACCGGCCAGACGTACTATGTCGCCACGACCGGCTCGGACAGCAATAACGGGCTAAGCCCGCAGACACCGTTTCTGACGATCCAGCATGCCATCGAGACGGTGGGGCCGGGCGGCACGATCGAGATCATGGGCGGGACCTATCCAGGCGGCATCACCATCGACCACCCAGGCACGGCCAACGGCTGGATCACCATGGAGCCCTACCAGAACCAGCAGGTCACGATCGACGGCAGCAACACCATGAACGATGTGTTCTTTTACAACGCCACCGGGGCGCCCACCTACTGGGAGGTCAAGGGGCTGAATATCACCAATGCCCAGCAATACACCGTGCAGATCTCGGTCCCGGACGTCAAGCTCGTGGACAATGACATCTCCGGCGCCCATAACGACCTCGTAAAGCTCGTGCAGGCCGCCCACAACGTCGTGATCTGGGGCAACAAGATCCATAACAACAACGCCGCCCCCGGCAGCAACGCCCAGGGGGTCGACATGGTCGGCTCGCAAAACGTGCTGGTGGCCCACAACACCGTCTATAACGTCGCCTCGATCGGCATGTACTGCAAGGGCAACGCCGGCAACATCACCTTCGAGGACAACACCCTCAACAACATCTACAGCCGCGGCATCATGCTCGGCGAGTCCACAGGCGTCCAGTACCTGCTCCCCGGCCAGACCTACGAGTCCTACAACAGCATCGTCAAGAACAATGTCATCACCAACGACCAGAGCGCGTGCCTGGCTGAGTCGTCTTCCTACAATGCCGAGATCTATAACAACTCGTGCTATAACACGGCGATTGACCGTCACGCCGCCATCTATGTCTCCAATGAATCCGAGATAGGTCAGGGGGCCACCAACGTGTCTATCCGCAACAACCTGATCGCGGATTTCTCGACGCGGCCGATGGTCACGGTTGCCCCGGGCGCCATGACTGACGTCAGCACGCTGCATATCGACCACAATCTCTACTGGGACCCGGCCGGTGTCACCTTCGAGTGGGATAGCCGGGGGCTCTACGGTCTCGGACTTGTGTCGTGGCAGCAGGAGACCGGGTTCGATCTGTCCTCGCTCGCGGCCAATCCGCGTTTTTCCAGTACCGCGACCCTCACCCTGAAGGCCAACAGCCCCGCCATTGACGCCGGCACCCGGCTCGCCTCGGTGCGCCACGACTTCAATGGCACCAGGCGGCCGCGGACCGGCCATTACGATATCGGGGCCTATCAGAATCGCGAATAGGCGGTGCCGACCGTGACGCTTTGCGCGGCGCGCCGCCTTGTCTCATACTGCACCCTCGTCGTGTCCAGGGGTGCGTTATGCGTGAGTCTTATCGACTGTTTCTGGCGGCGGCCATCACCGCCATGGCATTGAGCGGGTGTGCCCGCGCGGCCCGTCCTGGGGTGCTTGTGGTCGGCAAGAGCTATACCGCGGCGGTGTCGATGGCGATGCTGCATTTCAAGGTGATGGCGCGCAAGGGGCATGGCTGGTATGTCATCCAGCTCCTTGGCCACAATCTGGAGCCCTTCACGGGGGCCAGGCCCGCCTTGATCAATGCCCGGCAGATGTCGGTGTTGCAGGCCGACGGTCATTGACCGGGGCGCGCGGCCACGTCGTCGGATGAGGGGCGGGCCGGGAACGGCCCGCCCATCGGTCGCCGGGGCGGCGTGGGCGGGGGTGTCGCGGTGCGCGGACCGCGACTTAGAGGCGCCAGCCGACGTTCGCGCCGTATGAGGTGGAGCCGCCCATGCGGTCGACCTCGAGATCCAGATTGAGGAGGCCCATATTGATGTCGGCGCCTACATACTCCTTGGTCTCATCGACGGTCACGGCCGATAAGGTACCGGTATGCGGGGTGCCGACGGTGCGTACCCGCCCGACCCCGATATAGGGGGTGATGAACACAAAGCCCTTGGAGAGACAGAGCTCGACCGAGCGGGTGTTCAGGCCCATCTCGCTCACCCCCGTCATTCTCGTATAGGTCCCGCGTACCGTAAGGGCCGGCGCGAGCAGTCCCCCGCCGATCAAGGCGTAGCTGACATCCCCTCCGATGACGCGGACATTGCTCCCCGGCACGCGACCGTAGGTGAGCCCGACATCGAAACCGAGGGGCAGACCCTTTTGCGCCTGAAGGCTTGGCACGAAGAGATTGTCGCTGCCCGATCCGGTGGCCGCGTGTAACGCGCCGCCCTGGCCTACACGTGTATCCATGGCGGTAAGCCCGATATCGAAGCCGGTGATCCCAAGGGGTGCGGCCGGCATCATGTCTTTATAACTGAGCGCCGCACCGAGGTCCCCGGTCAGATTCTGGAACTGGGCCTGACTCAAGGCCCCTACGTTGCCTATGTTGCCGGCATGAGCGGTCGCGCACGCGAGAGATGAGGCCAGCAATGGGGCAAGCCAGCGGCGACATGACATGGGACACCTCCTTCGATAACAGGTCATGAGATGAGCGGAAACAGCTTGTCAGGATTCAGGATAGCATCCGGATCGAATTGCGCCTTGATGGCACGCATGAGGGCGAGCGTCGGGGCGTCTATCGCGCGCGCCACATAATCACGCTTTTCCATGCCTACGCCATGTTCCCCCGACAGGGTGCCGTCGAGGCGCAACACGAGGTCGAATACCTCGCTAAGGCACGGGCGGGCCTGTCGCTCCTGTTGCGCATTCTGGGAATCATAGAGCATGTTGACGTGGATGTTGCCATTGCCAGCATGCCCGAAGTTCACGATCGGGATGCCGAAGCGGCGGCTCAAGGCCGCGAGCCCAGCGACCAATTCCGGTATCCGCGAGACCGGCACCACGACGTCCTCGTTCAGCTTATTCGGGGCCAGTGTGCGCAGCGCGGGGGACAGGGCCTTGCGCACGGCCCAGAGCGCCTGGGCCTCGCCGGCGCTTGTGGCCGCGGCGAGCTCGAGCAGTCCTGCGCCACGGGCCGCTGCAGACACCGCCGCCACGGCCTCATCCATGGCCGCCTCCGGCCCGTCGACCTCGATGAGCAGCAGGGCCCCAGTGTGTGCCGGCAGAGTTTTGTGGAAATCGGGCACCATGGCGATGGCCGCGCCGTCCAGGAACTCCAGGGCGCATGGCGTCACCGGCTGCGCCATGATTCGCGAGACCGCCGCCGCCGCGTGATGCATGTCATCGTAGATCGCACGTAGCGTGCGCCGCGCGGTGCTCTGTGGGGTCAGTTTCAAGGTTGCCTGGGTGATGATAGCGAGTGTTCCTTCGGAACCGATCAAAAGGCGTGTCAGGTCATAGCCCACGGCGCCCTTGGTAGTGTCGACCCCCGTGCGTATCGCCTCACCGCGGCCGGTTACGGCGCGCAAGCCCAAGGTGTTTTCGCGCACCGTTCCGTACTTGACCGCGCGCGGACCGGCGGAATTGACGGCGATATTGCCGCCGACGCTGCAATAGGCGGCGCTGGTGGGATCGGGGGCCCAAAAAAAACCATGTGCCGCTGCCGCCCGCTGCACCTCCTGATTGGTGACGCCGGGTTCCACGCGCATGAGGCGATTATCGGGATCGACTGTGATGATGCGTCGCATGCGCTCGAGCGAGAGCACGACACCGCCGCGCACCGGTACGGCGGCGCCGGCCGTGCCGGTACCGCGCCCGCGCGCTATGAGCGGTGTCTTGTGGGCGCGGCAGACGGCCACGATGTCGCGCACCTCGTCTTCGGTGAGCGCGAACACGACGGCGTCGGGGGAATGGTGCTTGCGGGAGTTGTCATAACCGTAGACGTGGCGGTCGCCGGGATCAGTGAGCACACGCTCCTTGCCCACCACGCCTACCAAGGCCCGTTGCAGGGGCTCAAGGACGGAGGTCATGACGGATCGCGCGCACCAGCGCCGTGGTTGAGCGCTCAAAGCGGAACGGAATGGACAGCACACGGCCGCCGTCCGCGGTAACGATGTCGGCGCCGACGATCGAGGCCACCGGCCAGTCGCCGCCCTTGACCAGGACATCGGGACGTATCGCCAGGATCAGCTCGCGTGGCGTATCCTCCTCGAAGGCCAGTACCAGCGACACGCTCTCCAGGGCCGCGAGCACCGCCATGCGGTCTTCCAGGTGATTGATCGGGCGTTCCGGGCCCTTGTTCAGCCGGCGTACCGATGCATCGCCATTCACCGCGACCACCAGCGAAGACCCGAGCGCGCGCGCCTCCTCGAGATACGCGGTATGGCCACGGTGCAGGAGATCGAAGCATCCGTTCGTGAACACCAGCGGTCGTGGCAGGGCGCGCGCGCGCTCTACGCCTTCCCGCCGGGATGCGCTTATTTTATCGGCGATCATGCGCTGTGTACTGAAAAAGTTCGATGACACTGCGGACATGGGGGATGACGCTGGCGGCGAGCGCCGCCTTGTCACCCATGGATCGGGACACGATACCGAGGAGATAGACTACACGGTGCGCGGTGACCACTGTGATGCGCGCGACGTCAAGGCCCTTGGCGACGAGTGCCGATTTCACGCGCAGGGTGATCCATGAATCGGCCAGCCGCGAAGCAAAAGAACTCGGTGGCGTAAGACGCAGCTGGTCTATAATCCGACGGATGCCGTGTATGCGCCGCACCAGACCCAGGATGCGCGCGCGGTCCTGGACGTTGTCGGCCTCGCCTGTGAGCAGGACCACGCCATTGACGCAGGTGACATCGACATGGGTGGCGCGGTGCAGGTTCTTGTGCGCCGCGATCAAGGCCTCCGCCCGAAACTTTATGAGTGTGTCGTCGACCACCGTGCCGGCCGAGCGGTGGCTGCTCGCGATGCCGGCCCCAGTGGCTGCTCCCCCGACTACAAGCGGGGTGCAGCCTGCCAGCGTGAGCGCCAGGGTGAGCGCCCCGAGCGTCGCCGTTACCCTGCGCGCCCTCCGCGGTCCCATCTCAGTCTTGTCCGAGGAGCTGATAGTCGATGAGGTCGCATAGACAATGGATGGCCATGAGGTGGATTTCCTGGATGCGCGCCGTCGACGGGCCCGCCACGCAGATATTGATATCCTCTTCGGTCAGGATGGAGGCGAGGTCTCCACCATCACGTCCATTCAATGCCACACAGATCATGTTGCGTTCATGGGCGGCCTGTACCGCCCGTATGACGTTCGCGGAATTGCCGGAGGTCGAGATGGCAAGCAGCACATCCCCCGCGTGCCCCAGGGCCCGCACCTGGCGTGCAAAGATCTCTTCGAAATGGTGGTCGTTGGCGATCGACGTCACGGTCGAGGCATCGGTCGTCAGGGCAATGGCCGGGAGGCCCGGCCGCTCGGCCTCGAAGCGGTTCAGGAGTTCGGAGGAAAAGTGTTGGGCATCGGCTGCCGACCCCCCGTTCCCGCAGGACAGGATTTTACGATCGCTCAAGAGTGCGTGGATCATGACCTGCGCCCCACGGGCGATCTGCGGGGCAAGCTCCGCCTGACAGCCTTGCTTGGTGCGGATGCCTTCATCGAAATGGTGCAGGACCCGCGATACCAGCGCGTCCTCGGTCTCTCTTTCGGACATGGTGATACTCTCCTGGAGCCAGAATATAGCGCGCCTTGGCGGCGCGGTCACGACCGACCGGTCGTGTCGATGGTCCGTTTGTGCTTGGAAAAAAGCCCGCGATAGGGCAGGAAGGTATCCAGGAGTCGCGGGATCCCCTTGCGGAACTCGGCCCATACGAGCGTGCGTCGGATGACGTCGTCGCGGCGCACGCTAAGGCCCCCGGTAAGCCCGTTGTAGCGCCCGCCGCCGCCCAGGCTCAAGCGATCCAGGCGCCCGACGAGGCCCTCGGCGTCGGCACCGAAGGCATAGAGGCGCGCAAACGGGGTGAAGTTATAGCGGCTGGCGTTGGGTAGCGTGCGGCGCAAGCGGGCTATGCGGCCATTGCCGACGAGCATCCACGGCATGTCGCCGAAGATGATCCCATCCAGGTCACGGTCATAGACCGGATCCGGCCGTCCGGTAAACACCGACGAGGTGGAGTAGACCGGTAGGGTGTCGGCGTGATCGTAGTCGAGCAGCGGCTTTATGAGGCGCGCGTCCGGGGCATCGGCCACGAGGAACACGAAGCCCACGTCTTGCCGCCGGCGGGCGGTGAACGCAAGCGGCATGCCAAGGATACGCTGCAGGCGGCGATCGCGGGCGCGGCTTTGGGTGATGTCGAGGAGGTCCTCCACTGGCCGTACATAGCCCGTCGATCCGGGGGTATAGGAGGTCTGTGCCACCACGAGGCCGCCCAGGTGGCGCCAGCGCCGGGCGAACGCGCGGCGCATGCGATGCCCGAACGGCGAGTTCGGGTACAGGATCGCGGCGCGGGTATGGCCATCCAGATAGGCGCGGTCGGCGGCCTGCCGGGCCTCCAGGGTACGTGCCAGGCTGAACTGGTAGACGGGGACGTGCCGGGGGTTGTGCCGCGGGCCGTTTTTGGCAAGGCCGAGCAGCAAGGTCGGGACCGTGAAGTGGGCGTGGGCGGCGACGTCGGCGACCGCGCCCGCGCCAAGTGGCCCCACGATGAACTGCGCGCCGCGTTTTACGGCCTGTTGATAGTAGTGCGCGGCCGCCGCCGGGTTGCTGCCGATGTCATAGATGTAAATGGTCGGGTGGCCGGCCAGTGGATGGGTCTTGGCCATGGCCACGAAGCCGCGTTCAACGGCCTTGGCGGCTTTGGCAAATGGTGAGGACAACGGCAATAGCAGGGCCACGGCCCGTGGTGCCGGACGCGGGTGGCCTTTGGCCCCGAGGATCGTCGCCAGGAACGTCGATGTCGGTATGAATTTCGGGTAGCGATGCTGCCATTTGGTGATCGCCGCGCGTAGGCGTTGCGAGCGTGGCGGATAACGGCGCGCGATCAGCGCGAGCCGGGCCCAGGCGCCCACTGCGCTCGTGGGGGCCTCATCGTACAAGCGCCGCAAGCGCGCGCGGGGCAGGGCGGCGAGATCGTGCCATAGCGCGGTCTCGTTATTGGTGAGCCGCCGGCGCGAGACCAACAGGCGCTCGCGCGCAATCATATGGCGCGCGGCGCGCACCGGGTGTCCAAGGCTCAAGGAGGCCTGGGCCTCGATGCGGCCGATCTCGGCTTGTAATTGCGGTGGGAGATTCGGGTAGCGTTGCGCCTTGCGCGCCTCCTCGTAGGCCCTGGCAGGGTGGCCCATCGCCGCGTCGATCTCACCCATCAGCGCGTATTTGCGGGCGGCAAGCCGTTGTGTCAGCGGCGGTTTCGCAAGGTGCAGTTCCTGGTCGGCGGCGCGTAGGGCGCCGGCGCGCACCAGGGCCTCGGCGGCCTTCAGGGCGTAACGGGCGCGGGTCGTGCCCGTAGAGTGGCGGGCCAGATGTTGGTAGGCTTGGGAGCCTTCGATGTAATGGCCGTGCCGAACCGCGCGCGCGGCGCTGGCGGCGGTCATGGTCTGAGTGCTGGGGCGCAGTGTCGGTACGCAGCCGGCAAGACCGAGGCTTATGAGGCTTATGGTAAGAAGTGTACTGAGGAGGCGCGGCACGCGCGGCGACGAGGAACGATTCATGGGTCAAGTATCCGAAACGGCGCGTGAAATGTCTATCTCCGGGCGACGGCGCGCATGACCCCGGGGCTGTATGTCGTCGCCACCCCCTTGGGCAATCTCCAAGATCTGTCGCCGCGCGCGCGTGAGGTCCTGCAATCGGTGGCCGTGATCGCGGCCGAGGATACGCGTCACTCGCAGATCCTGTGCCGACAGTGGGATATCCGCACCGCGCTTGTCTCCGTGCACGACCATAATGAGCGCGATCGCCTGGAGGGCCTTTTGGCGCGGCTCGGCGCCGGAGAGGCCATCGCCCTCATAAGTGATGCCGGCACGCCCCTGATCAGTGATCCGGGCTACCTTTTGGTGCGAGGCGCGCGCGCAGCCGGCGTGCCGGTGTACGCGGTGGCCGGGCCGAGTGCCGTGGTCGCGGCCCTTTCGGTGGCCGGTATCCCGTGTGATCGTTTCGTGTTCGAGGGGTTCCCGCCGGCCCAGGCGGCGGCACGCCGGGCCTATTTCGAGGCCCTGGCATCGGAGCCGCGTACGCTTGTCTTTTACGAATCGCCGCATCGTCTGGCGGCAAGCCTTGGTGATCTGAGCGCGACCTTTGGGGAGCAGCGCGAGGCGGCCCTGGTACGCGAACTCACCAAGCGTTTCGAAGAAGGGCGGCTGAGTACACTGGGCGAGCTGGCGGCGCATGCGCGTGCACACACACCGCGCGGTGAATCGGTCTTGGTCGTGCGCGGCGCGCCGCCGGCCTCCGGGATCGGTGAGGGTGAGCGGGTGCTGGCCCTTCTGATCGACGCGCTCCCATTGCGCCAGGCGGTGGATCTGACCGTTGCTATTACCGGGGCTTCAAGAAAGGCCATCTACGCACGCGCCCTCGAATTGAAGTCGTCGTGAGGCGCGGCGCGGGCCTATCCGATGTCGCCCGCCACCGGCCGGCTCCGGTTACAGGCCGCCACAAACAACCACTGTCCTAACAGGAACGGTCTGCGCTGGCGGGCGGTTGCGTGCGGCCCGATGCCGGGCCTGGTGTCGGCGGCGCGCGGAACTTTTCGGCATTTGTCTGATCCTCGCTATAGGGGACTGGCACCAGTCATTCTCAACGTGACACCGATCATGACTATCCGATAGTGTGCCCGTGTGCGGGTAGCGGTACCCAGCAGGGGACACAGATATATTCGCGTGTGGAATTCCTGCGCCGCCATCGGGCGTCCCGGGCTTCGTGGCGTCACATTGAGAATGACTGAGACTGGCACCGCGCGTCGTCGGCGCGTTCGGGATGGAGCCGGTCGAGGGGGCGGTAAAAACACAGTCAGCGTTATTTGTATACAACGGGGCCTTGGGCGCGGATAGCGAGCGCGCTGCGATCGCTGCGCGCCAATCTGAAGGGCCGATCATTGGCGGCGGTGCGCACGCGCGGTGCCACCCACCCGCACATCACGGGGTGCCACAAGCCAACATATTAGTATTTAATTGATAAATGTCACCTAGTTCCTTGAGCCTCTGGGACGCGTATGCCAGGATTCGATATGACGAGTCAACGAGCCACGGGAAGGGGACAGGCCACCGTAAGGGGCCCACAAGCTTTCAGGCGCAGAAGGGGGTTTTCGTAATATGAAAGTCACATACAGGGGCTTAGCACTGGGACTGGGACTGGCGGTCATGACCGCCGCCTATGCCGCGAACCCGGCGGCGACGCCCAAGCCGGCGAAGGCCGCCAAGGCCGCGACCCACAAGCCCAAGACCGCCAAGCCCAAGGCCGCTTTGGTCAAGGCACGGCTTTTGACCGGGCGCACGCCGCCGCTCGTGGCCGCGCACCCGAAGATGCCGGCGCTCGTGGCCAGCACCTGTTCGGCCTGTCATGGGATGACCGGTATCTCGCCTTTGGGTGAGTTCCCGAACCTCGCCGGTCAGGGCGAGCCCTATCTCGTGAAGCAGATCGAGGACTTCCGCAACCACACACGCGCCGACCCCCTGGCCAAGTCCATCATGTGGGGCATGGCGGCGATGATCCCGCGTCACGAGATCCGCGCGATCGCGCTCTATTTCGCAAGCCAGAAGGGCGCCCCGGGGCAGCCTGCGAACCCGAAGCTCGTGGCCGCCGGGCGCAAGCTCTTCATGGGCGGTGAGATCGCCACCCATCTGCCGGCGTGCATGGCCTGTCATGGCGCCACCGGCCGCGGGCTCCTGCCGTGGTTCCCGCGTCTCGCCGGCCAGCATCAGGCCTATATCATCGCCCAGCTCCAGGCGTTCAAGGCCAAGACCCGCACCAATGACCCGCACGCCATCATGCGCACCGTCGCCGGCAAGCTGTCGACTGCGCAGATGACCGCGCTGGCCGCCTACGTCCATACCCTGTAGTGAAGGAGTCCCTGATGGCCCATCCCATGCCCCCGGCCGATGGCCTGACAGGCCGCGCGGTGCTCGTGACCGGCGCCGGCCAGGGCCTCGGCTACGCCGCGGCGCTCGCCTATGCCCGTCACGGCGCCGAGGTCATCCTGCTCGATCGGCAGGTGGCAGCGCTCGAGGCGGTCTATGACGCGATCGTCGCCACAGGTGCCCCGACCCCCATCGCCCACCCGCTCGATCTGGCGGTCGCCACCCCCGCCGACTATGCCGCGCTCGCGGCCGCGCTCACCGATCAGGTCGGACACCTGGAGGGCCTTTTGCACAACGCCGCGGTCCTGGAGATGCTGACCCCGTTGGCCTTCCATCCGTACGACACCTGGACCCACACCCTGCAGGTCAATCTCACCGCCCCGTTCCTGTTGACCCAGGCGTGCCTGCCACTTTTGACCGCGGCCGCCGATGCCGCGGTGCTCTTTACGAGCGATGCCTGCGCCCCCTACCCCAAGGGCTATTGGGGGGCCTACGGCGTGGCCAAGGCCGGGGCCGACAACCTCGCGCTCATGTGGGCCGCGGAGTTGAGCAACACCCCGGTACGGGTTCATGTCCTCGACCCCGGCCCGGCGCGCACCGAGATGCGGTTGCGCACCCACCCCGGGGCCCCGATCGCCTCGTGGCCGACCCCCGAGGCCCTGATGCCCGCCTATGTCGCGCTCATGGCCGCCACCGGCCACCCCTATCGCGGCCAGCGCGTCCAGGCCTGGGAGTGGATGGAGGGGGCGGGCGTGCCTAGCGCGGCCACCGGGTAGGAGACAGCGCAAGGCAATCGCTGACGAGCCGACCTTGGACCCTGGGTCAGGCAAATGATGATAGTGAAAGTTGAGGTGATGGTATGGCGAAAACGAATGGGGATCCGCAAGACAGACAGAAGAATCCCAATCTAGGGAGGCGTCGCTTCTTGATCGCGGCGACCTCCGTGGCGGGTGCCGGTGTAGTGGTACCGGTGGCGGTGGCCCTGGTGGAAAGCCTCGAGCCGACCGCGGCCGAGAACGCGGCCGCGTCGACGACCGTCAATCTGGCCCCGATCGAACCCGGCATGCAGCTGACGGTCCCGTGGCAGAAAAAGCCCGTGATCATCGTCAACCGCACGCCGGAGATGCTGGCGACTTTGGTTGAGGCCGAGAAGAAGGGCATCTTGAAGGACCCGGATTGCAAGGTCCCCCAGCAGCCCCCTTACTGCACGAACATGTACCGGGCGCGCAAGCCCGAGTGGTTGGTGATGATCCGTATCTGCAATCACCTGTGCTGCATCCCCCATTACCGCCCCAAGAAGGCGTCGGTGACGGCGTGGTGGCTCGGGGGCTTCCACTGCCCCTGCCATGGGTCGATGTACGACCTGTCCGGGCGGGTCATCAAGGGTTCCCCGGCCCCGCACAACATGGCCGTCCCCGAGTACCACTACGCGCCGGACGGCAAGTCGGTGACCATCACCAAGATGTATCCGAAGGCGCATTTATGTTAGGCGTGCCGACTGCGATTTTTAGGAGGGGTGAACGGATATGAGTAGCAGACTGGCGGACTGGTTCAACGCGCGCTTCCCGGCACGCGACATGATGCGCGAGCACATGACGGAGTATTACGCCCCCAAGAACTTCAACATCCTGTATTACACGGGCTCGCTTTTGCTGCTCATGATCGTCTTGCAGCTCATATCGGGCTTCTTCCTCATGGCCCATTATGTCCCCACGAGCGCGGACGCCTTCAACTCCGTGCAGGGCATCATGTATGACACGAAGTGGGGCTGGCTCATTCGCTACATGCATGTCGATGGGGTGTCTCTGATCTTCATCCTGCTCTACCTGCACATGGGCCGCGGTCTCTTGTACGGCTCCTACCGCAGGCCCCGTGAGCTCCTGTGGATCATCGGGTACATCCTCTACATCCTCATGATGGGCGAGGCGTTCTTCGGCTACGTCCTGCCGTTTGGCAACCTGTCGTACTGGGCCGGACAGGTGATCACCTCCATCATCCATGCGGTGCCGGTCATAGGCCCGGGGCTCACCACGCTCGCGCGCGGCGGCCCGGGGGTGGGGACTGCGACCCTCGAGCGCTTCCTGGCGCTGCATGCGGTGCTGTGGTTTCTCATCATCGCGGCGTTCATCGTGCTGCACATCCTGGCGCTCCATCAGGTGGGCTCGAACAACCCCGATGGCATCGAGATCAAAGACCGCAAGGGCCCAGACGGCGTGCCCGTGGACGGCATCCCCTTCCATCCGTACTACACGGTGAAGGACATCTTCGGGGTGGCGGTGTTTCTCACGATCTTCGCGGCCATCATCTTCTACGCCCCGACCATGCACGGCGTGTTCCTGGAGCGCACCACGTTCTTTCGTGCCAACCCCATGGTGAGCCTGCCGGATGTGACCCCGCCTTGGTATCTCGCGCCCTATTACGCCATGCTGCGCGCGGTGCCAAACAAGTACGAGGGCATCACGCTCATGGTCGTGGCCATCGTCCTGCCGTTCTTCCTGCCGTGGCTCGATCGCTGCAAGGTGCGCTCGAGCCGCTATCGGCCGGTCTATCGGATCATGATCCTCATCATGGCCGTGACCTTCTTCACGCTCGCCTGGGTGGGCGAACAGCCGCCGCTCCCCAAGTACTTCCTGATCGAACGCCTGGGGGCGATTATCTACGTCGGCTTTTATGTCCTGCTGCCGATCATCAGCCGTTTTGAACCGACCCGGCCGGTGCCGGAAAGGGTGCGCTCATGAAAACCCCCCTACGCCTGGCCGTCTTAGGCCCGCTCCTGGCCCTGACCACGGCGGCGTATGCCGCGGTCGCCCCGGTGGCCCCGCCGGCCCCGCCCGCGCTGCCGTTCACCAAGGCCACGGTCATCGCCGGTGCGCAGTTCTTTGCCGATCATTGCAGCGCCTGCCATGCGGTGAGCAACCTGCGTTATAACCGCCTGGCCACGGACCTGGGCATGACCAAGGCCGAGATCCAAAAGACCATCATGTTCCCGGGTGGGGCCAACTACCTGAAGGGCATGAAGCCGGCCATGACCCAGGCCCAGGCCAAGAAGTGGCTGGGGCTGCCGCCGCCGAACTTGAGCCACATGGCCCGTGCCCTCGGCCCGCGCTTCCTCTACACCTATCTCACGTCCTTCTACTGGGATCCGAAGCGCCCCTCGGGCTGGAACAACCATGTGTTCCCGAACGTCGCCATGCCCAACATCCTGGCGCCGTGGGGCGGCATCTACACAAAGACCGGCAAGCTCCTGGTCCCGGGGCGCGAGTCGCCGGCCGTCTATCACCGCCAGGTGGCCGAGGTCGTGGCGTTCCTGCGCTACGCCTCCGATCCCTCGGTGTTCGAGCGCCGTGCCCTCGGCCGCTACGTGATCGGGGTGTTCGTCATCCTCTCGATCCTCGCCTACCTCCTGAAGAAGGATTATTGGCGGGATATTCATGAGAAGGATCACGATGAAAGCGCCCCCAAGAGTAGTGACGTCGCCAAGGGCAAGTCACCGAAACCAGTAACGAAGAGCTAAGTACCACCAGGCGTGGCGGCCACGGCCGCCACGCCTGGGCTGTTGCCGGCATCCGGCCAGCGATTGTCCACAGATTTCTCGTGACCGCCCCATCAGGGCACCCTTTCGATCGAAGTTTCCATTGTTACGGGCGCACAGGCGCGCCGTGCCGTAGGGCCTTGCGCGCTGCCGGAAGGCCGTCAACAAGCAAGTGTTGCGTAACCGGCAATCCCTCCTGTAGACTCCACGACGAGAACAGGAGATGGCATTCCTCCTCATAACCGCCCTACCGGCTGATGATGCCTACATAGTCCTGGAACACAGGAAGATGTGGGACCGCGTCGGCCTTATCGCAAAGACCAAGCGCCCCCTGTGTCCGGATTTTATAAACCGTCGAAGGGGAGTTCGTACATGGTCCGGCAGGCAAGGGAAGCGCCGCGCGCTCCATGATGCCCCAACGGCGTTGCATCCGCTGAGGGCATCATGATCCGGCAGACACTCATAGATCACCTGAAATCACGCTGGAGAACAAAGCCTATCCCTTTGAGGATTCGGCTATGGAACGGCATTGTCGTCGATCTCGGCGCTACCCCCACCGTTACCGTCCATGTGACATCCATGGCCGGTCTTCGCTGCCTCCTCGATTCCACGCTCGATAATCTCGGGAAGGGTTATGTGGAAGGCCGCATTGATATAGAAGGGCGCATGATGGATATCGTGGCGATTGCCGCCGAACTGGCCGCGCATCCCGATAATGCCCGGCACCCGTTCCGCCGCAAGCCGCGGCTTGCCTGGCATGACAAAAAAATGGACGCCCAGGCCATCGCCTACCATTACGATCTCTCGAACGAATTCTATAGTCTTTGGTTGGACCGAGACATGGTCTACTCGTGCGGCTATTTTCATGAGCCGACGGACAGTCTGGATGTGGCCCAGACCCGGAAGATCGACCATATCCTGCGCAAGCTCAGGATCCGACGCGGGGACCGGCTGCTGGACATCGGTTGCGGTTGGGGGGCATTAGCGCGGCGCGCGGCCGGGGTGTATGGGGCTCGGGTTCTCGGCATCACGTTGTCCCAAAGACAGTATGAGTACGCTTGTGAGCGGATCGCGCGCGAGGGCCTGAAGGACCGTTGCGAGGTGGTTCTCGAAGACTACCGGGATGTAACGGGGCGGTTCGATCGCATAACGAGCGTGGGCATGTTCGAGCATGTCGGGCTAAAGAACATGCGTGACTACTTCTCCCGTATGCGCATTTTGCTTGACACCGATGGCGTCGCCATGAACCACGGCATTACATCGACCGACCCGGATTCCCGCGAGACGCCGTTTGGCGGCGGCCGGTTTATCGAAAATTATGTCTTTCCGCATGGCGAATTGGCCCATATCGGGCTCGTTCTCACGAATATGAGCCGCGCCGGCCTGGAGATCGTCGACGTGGAGAATCTACGTCGGCATTACGCGCTCACCTTGCATCACTGGGTCGAACGTTTCGAGGCTGCGGCGCAGGAGTGCCGGATACTCGCCGGTGAAAAGCGCTGGCGGATCTGGCGCGCCTATCTGGCCGGTTGTGCCCACGGCTTCGCGCATAACTGGCTTTCCATTTACCAGGTGCTGGTCGTCAGGGACCGTGCCGGGATTGCAAGCCCGCTCCCGTTGACGCGTGATTACATGTATGGCGAGTCGACGGGGTGAGCCGCAGCGCGTGCCGCCGGGGGCGGCCGTTTGCGCCGCGCGATCGGTACGCACGGCCTGTCGGAGTCCGACGCCGTCCATGATGTGAGCGCCATTGGCGTAGCCAGGAGGTCCAATTGTGACTCTTCGTATCGAATCGGTCCGTGCCCTGGAGATTCTCGATTCCCGTGGCCAGCCCACCGTCCGGGTGTACGTGGTACTAGATAATGGTGTGGTCGGCACGGCCTCCGTTCCGTCCGGGGCCTCCACGGGAAAACGCGAGGCCCTGGAGCTTCGGGATGGGGATGTCGGGCGTTATGGCGGCAAGGGTGTCCAAAAGGCGGTCGCTCATGTGGAGACCATCATGGGCCCGGCGATCCGGGGCATGGATCCTCGCGGGCAAGCGGAGATCGATCAGTTCCTGATCGATCTCGACGGCTCGCCCGGCAAGGGGCGTCTCGGTGCCAACGCCATCCTCGGGGTGTCGCAGGCGGTGGCGCGCGCTGCGGCGCGGGCCTTGGATACGCCGCTGTATGCCTATTTGGGGGGCACCGGCGCCAACCGGCTTCCCAGGCCCATGATCAACATCCTAAACGGCGGCCTCCACAGCGATTTCACCCTGGATTTCCAGGAGTTCATGATCGTGCCCGTGGGTGCCGACAGTTTCAGGGAGGCCTTGCGTTATGGCGCGGAGACCTTTGCCGCGCTAAGACAGCTGTTGAAGGCGCGGGGCTATGCGACCCGCGTCGGTGACGAGGGCGGATTTGCCGTGTCCTTCGATGACAATGAGGAGGCCTGCGCGGTGATCGTGGAGGCGATAGCGGCGGCCGGCTACGAGCCGGGTGTGGACATCGCCTTGGCACTCGATCCCGCGGCCAGCGCCTTTTGCAAGGACGGCACCTACCATCTTGCGCACAACGGTCACGGGGTCAGCGATTCCCGCGCACTCGTAGCATTATATGAAAGGTGGGTCGGGAAGTACCCGATCCTCTCCATCGAGGATGGCCTCGCCGAGGACGATTGGCAGGGTTTCCAGGATCTGACCGCGCGCCTCGGGGATAAGGTCCAGATCGTGGGGGATGATATCCTCGTCACGAACCCAGAGCTTATCGCGCGTGCCATCGCGGAAAAGGCCGGCAATGCCGCCTTGATCAAGCCCAATCAGATCGGCACCGTCAGCGAGACGATCGCGGCCATCCAGCTGTGCCGCAAGGCGGGGTGGGCGTTCGTCGTCTCCCACCGTTCCGGCGACACCGAGGATGACTTCATCGCGGATTTTGCGGTTGCCATGGGCGGCGGCCAGATCAAGACCGGCTCGGTGTGTCGCTCCGAGCGGGTCGCCAAATATAATCGCCTTCTCGAGATCGAGCGCGAGCTTGGCAGGGGTGCCCAGTTTGGCCCTTGAGACCGGCGCCGGGTATCGAGGCCGCCGCAAGATCCGACAGCGGCTCGTCAGATCGTGGTAGGGCGGCTTATGCGGCGCGCAGGCCCCAGCCGCCGGCCGGCCCACGAATCCGCCTGGGCGGCGGTATCGTGGAGCGGTCAACGGCGCCGGGTGAGCGAGGGGATGCTCGTGCGGGGCGTGGATTGTCCTCGATGTTGTGCCCGGATATCGGACGGGCGCCAGTCCGTCCCGTATGCGGCACCGATCAGCAGGATCCCGGCGCACGTCATTACCGTAAAACTCTTGGATGTGCTGGGGTGGCACATGAGGGAGGGCACCGATGGGGGATGGGGCGAATCCGGTGGGCGCGACCGGCAGGCGCTGGTTGACGAGAAATGTCGCGGCCATTGCCCTTTTGAGCCTGTTTTCCGACATGGGCCACGAAATGGTGACGTCGGTCATGCCATTTTTCGTGATGGCCCTTGGTGGGGGTCCGGGCGCTGTCGGGCTCATAGAGGGGGTGAGCGATCTTTTCGCGAGCCTGGCAAAAATCTGGCTGCCGCATTACAGCGAGCGCACGCGTCGCCGCAAGCCGTTGCTGATAGCGGGATATCTGCTGACCGCGCTCAAGGGCGTCATGGCCTTTGCAACGAGCTGGGTGCAGGTGCTCGCGGTGCGCGTGATCGCGTGGGTCGGGCGCGGGGCGCGGGGTCCGGTGCGTGATGCGATGCTCGCCGACAGTGTCCCCGCCGCCTATTTAGGGCGCGCCTTCGGCCTGCATCGTGCCGCCGACACCCTGGGAGCGGTCCTGGGACCACTGATCGCCCTGGGTCTGCTGGCCGTCCATTGGGGGTATCGCGGGATCTTGCTGGTGTCGCTGATCCCGGGCGGTCTGACCGTCCTCATCGTGCTCTTCATGGTGCGCGAGCCCGCGCGGCGTCCCGGGCACGGTATCGGCTTTCGCCAGAGTCTCATCGCGCTGCCGCGCGACTTCCGGCGATTCGTCGCCGCCGCCGGGGTGTTCGGGCTCGGGAATTTCGGCCCCATGCTGCTCATCTTTTATGCGCGTCAGTCTCTGATCGCGCGGCAAGGCGTGCATCAGGCCGACAGCTGGGCCATCGGGCTCTATATCCTTTTCAATATCGCCTATGCCGCCTGTTCTTATCCTGCCGGCCTCTTGAGCGAGCGCATCGGCAAGCGGCCGCTTTTGGTGTTGGGCTATCTGTTGTTCGCGCTCATGTGTGTCGGGTTCCTGGCGTCGGTGCGCCATGTGGCCGCCCTGGCCCCCTTATTCGTGCTGGGTGGCGTCTATATCGCCATCGTCGATACGATCGAAGGCGCCCTGGCGGCGGAACTCCTTCCCGATCACGTCCGCGCCACCGGGTTTGGCCTTCTGGGGACGGTCAGCGGTATCGGCGATTTGATGAGCAGTCTCGTCGTGGGCCTCTTGTGGGCGCACGTGTCGCTTGCCAGCGGCTTCATTTATGCCGCGGTCCTGGCCACTCTGGGCGCGGGTCTGTTGGCCCGCCGGCCGCGCTCGCGACCATGAGTCCCGCGCACCTTTCACGCGGCCGCCTTATCGCTGGTACGGCGCCCTGTTCTTTGCGCGGTGCGGGTGCGGAGGCCACGAAGCGGCGTGCGCGGCCTTTTCGGGCGGACATCACCGAGCGCCTTGCGCGCGGCGAGCACCTCGTTTTGTATGGTCCCCTGGGGAGCGGCAAATCCACGTTCTTGTGCACCTTGCATGCGCGCCTTCGGCGTGAGGGAAGGCCGTGTGCGATCGCCGATGCCACGATCCGTCTTGGCGACATGACGCAGGCCTTCGCACGCGCCTACCCCGAGGTCGACATCGCCGGCCTCACACAGCGGCGCACGCGAGCGCGGCTGGCAGCTGCCGCCGAATTGCGCGCAGGCGTGTTGCTCTTTGATCACGTGCACCGCCTCAATACCGCCATGACGGGTTTCCTGCATGGTTTGCGCGGTGGCTTGGCGGGGATCATCCTGGCCGTGGATGTCGACGGGCCGCGTGCGCGGGAGGCACTGCGCGCGTGTTATCCGGCCCTGTCCTTGGTCGCCATGCCGCGGTCTTCCGCAAGGCAACTTCGGACGTATCTGCACGCCGCCGGTCCGACGGTGGCGTCCGACCTGACACCCGCCCAGGAACGCCAGATTCTGCGCGCCGCCCGTGGTCGTCCGGGCTGGGTGAGGCTGTGCGCGCTACTTCTTCAGGAGGATCGGTATTGGCACGGCAAGATGCTCTATGTGGCGGTATTGTGTACCGATACCGAGATCGCGCTGCGATTGGGGCGCCCTCCCTTTCTGTCATCGGCGACCCAAAACCTGCAGTCGAATTCGCCGCCCGATCGCTGAACGCGCGGCGGCGCGCTGGATTGATCAGATCCGTATCGAGGACCTGCCCGCGAGCATGGGCCCAGGCGCGCATGCGTATGACAACGCCCGGCCCGCGCTCGCCTTGCGTCGGCGCATGTGCGTTTCGGCCGTCCGATATAGGTTATCGTCTATAGAATTGTTGTTCATTGAGACGGGCCTCTATCTCGGCAAAAAGGCCCAGAATCGCCGGCCGTAGCGCGTCACGCCAGAACGCGCGCATGTTGTGTGGATTCTCGCGTAGGTCCGCGCCCAGGGCCATTGCCAGGGGCGCCCACTGGGAGAGTTCGCGATAGCGCAGGTCGCGGCTGCGCATCCATGTCCGCAGGCGCTCGCAGCCGGTCTGCAGGACGCCGTCGGGGCAGTCGTCCACTTCGAGGAAGGCGTAGCCGGCCAGGACAAGGTCACGCGCCGACAGGACCGGCACGGCCGTTACCGGCAAGAGCGGCGCCCGGGTAAGCCATGCCATGAGATCGTCCAAGGCGAGCGGGTTGGCAAGAAGGTAGCCCTGATAGTGTTCGCCACCCATGTGCCGCCATAGCCGGAGATCATCCGGTGTCTCGATGCCCTCGGCCACCAATCGGCGGCCCGATAGGTTCGCAAGCACCAAGGCCGCGCCGGCAACCGCGAAGGCGTTGGGGTCACGGCGAAATCGCCCGATAAGCCCCCGATCGAGCTTGAGTTCGTCGGCGGGCAGCTGGACGGCCTCGTTCAGGGGCGCGTAGCCAGTCCCGAAATCGTCGAGTGCCACCGCAAACCCGAGGTCCCTGAGCCTGTCTATGATGCCGGCTGCGCGGCGCATGTTGGTCAGGGCCATGCCAAGCGGCACCTCCATGCACAGACCGGTTGCGCTGGACCCGTCCAGGCGGGCGGCGATGTCTTCGAGAAAGGCCGGATGAAGGAAGTGATGGGCGCCTATGTTGAAGCTTACGCGCAGCCCGTGCCCGGCAGCCCGCAAGCGGTCGCGCACAGCGATGGCCTCGCTCACCGTCTGTCGCCCCAGGGCGCGGATGAGGTGCGGTTCCTTTTCCACATCCGGCATGAAACATTCCGCCGCAAGCAAGTTGTCACCGTCACGCCAGCGAGCCAGAAGCTCGATGCTTTCGATGTGACCGGTCGCGCAGTGCGCCTGAGGCTGCACGGCAAACGTGATGCGGCCGTCTGTCAGCGCCTCCGGAAAGTGCCTATGGACGGCCAATCGGCGCGCGAGACGCTCGGCGATGTCGCCTCCAAAGACACGATAGGTATTGCGGCCCGCGGCCTTGGCGGCATACAAGGCTTCGTCAGCCTGTATGAGCAGTGTTTCATAGCTCGTGGCACCGGATGTGGGGAGGGCCCAACCGACGCTTGCCGTGATACGCGCCTGCGGATCGGCCAGGGCGATGGCCGACAGCAGCCGTGCGGACAACGGCGCCAGGGCCTCGGCATTAGCGATACTGACAGCCAGTCCAAATTCATCACCGCCAAGACGCGCCACGTCCTCGCCTTCGCGCACAACCTCGCGCAACCTTTGCGCAACGGCCTTGAGCAGATCGTCGCCGGCGACGTGTCCCTGAAGGTCGTTCCACTCCTTGAAGCCATCCAGATCCATGACCCCGAGCGCCATCATGTGTCCGGAACGCGCTGCGCGTGCCATGGCAGAAAGGGTCGAGCGCTCGAAATAGGCGCGATTGGGCAGCGTGGTCAGCGGGTCATGGAGAGATCGGCGCATGAGTTCCTGGCGGCGCTCGTAGTTGTCCACGGCAAAGCCGATATCGTTGCCGAGGGTCTCCATGAGCCGCCTCATGTCTTCGTCAAAAAACTCGCGTTCTCCGGCGATTATCCCAAGGATGCCCGCGACCCGGCCTTCGTGTGTCCATGGGACGGTGAGGGCCGACGTAAGGCCGAGCATCCTGGCGCTGCCTTGTAGTGCCTCATCGTCCAGCCATTGATCGATGTTTTCGAAAAGGCGGGGGGTGTCGGCGTGCTGCACGCGCTCGTGGAGGATCGCCAGGGCGCGGCCGGGGGCGCCCTCGGCGACCGTGGATAAAAAGGCCTGGCCCGACCCGGCGCTCGCGGCGATCTCCGCCCCCTTGGCCCCCAGCAACGAGATGAAGGTGAGCGGGACGTCTGTGCATTCGGCGAGGATATGGCAAATGTTGCGGAACAGCTGTGGCCCTTCGCTTGCACGGGCAATGGCCTGGCTTGCGCGCGCCAACGCCTTGTAGAGGGCGCGATAGCGATCGCTCTGGCGGCGGGTACGCCAGGCGTTCAACGCCAAGCGCACACTGGTGACGAGGTGTTCGAGGAGCGCGCGCAGGGCCGGAGTAAAGTATTGGGGATCGGTCCCGTAGACGACCAGCACCGCGGTCGGGTGTTCGCGGCCGTCTTCGATAATCGGGTAGGCGAGGATGGCGCGGATCGCGCCCAGGGCGTCGTGTCCCGCCATCATCGCGGCGAGCGCCGCATCGTCGCGCGGATCGATCGGTCCGTGGGGCGTGCCGGTACGGAAGGCGCGCCCTGCCAGCATTTGACCGAATGGGTAATCGGCGGCGTCGCGGGACGGCGTCAGGCGCAGCAGGGCGTCGCACAGTTCGGGATCCCGCGCGGCGGCAGTCTGGATGCGCAACCGCGGGCCGGTCGTTTCCGGCACTGCAATGCAGGCCCCCATGATGTCGGTCTGTTCGGTCAGGATGCGTACCAGTAGCGCCTGCGCCTCATCGGGCGTTGGTTGGCGAAGCAACTCAAGCTGCATGGCGCGCACCGCGCTCTGGTAGCTCTGCAGACGCTCGATCTCGAGGCGTTGGCGTCTTTGATCTATGGCGGCGGTCAAATGTCCGGCCAGTTCGCGGACCATGCCGTACCATATGACCGTCTGTGCCGGGCGTGACAGACAGATGACGATGATCGCCCCGGTCGTGCCCAGGGCGAGCGTCACGCACGAACGGAAGGACTTCTGCGTGACCGGCGTCCAACCGACGTCGACCGCGCTCTCGAAGGCCGCGGCGACGATCTCAGTGAACGCCTGGGGATCGCCCGCTCCGGCTACGGCGCAATGCTCGCGCCAACCGACGAACACGAACGACGCATCGAGGTTGTCTTGAATCATGTGCGCGGCGTCGCCAAAGAGCTGCTGTGGGGACAATCCATTGAGGACGGCCTGATTCAGGCGGTAGAGGCCCTCATGCCACAAGCGTAACCGCATCTCTTGCGAGAGGAGATTGGAAAGCAGGAGGCCCGTGTACTGGCTGCCCCATAGCAACAGCAGAAAGAGCGGCAGCCAGCGCGCGGTGTGGTGCCACCAGAGCGCCCATAGGCGGTTGCGAGGCCAGAGCACCTCCACCTGCCAGGGATAGCCTGGGACATTGGCGTGTACCATGCGGTCGGCACGCGGCGTGCGTGCGGACGCCGCGTGCCAGAGATTGCCGGTGGCTACCGCAAATGAGCCACCCGAGCGCGTGGCCAGGCGGATGGCTAAGTGCGAACGCGAGATCGGGATCGGTATCCGGCCTAGGGCCACAGGGGCGCCGATGAGAAACCGGGTTGGGCCGCGATGCGCGGCCACACGGTATCGCAGCGGAATGACCACCGCCTGGAAGCGCCGCGCGTAGAGCGCATCGCCGATCTCGAGGTGGGGGTCGTCGCGCACGGCATGAAAGCGCCGGGCCGACAGGATGGGTTGCGCCGGCTGTGGCCGCGCTGACCATAGGATCCGGGTGCCGCGGGCATTCAGTATATTAATGTCGTGGAGCGTCGTATGGGTGGCGAGAATGGCGCGCAGCGTGTCCTTGACCGACATGCTCACCGTGGTAGCAGCGGGTTGCGAGTCGAGTAATGACCGCCCCAGAAAGCGCAGGTCGGCGAACCGCTCGTTGAGGACCAGGGCCATGTGACTGGCGACGCGCGAGGCCACGGCCTCCGCGCGCAGGCGCTCTTCGCGCTTGATATCGTGAAAGGCGTTTAGCGCGCGCCACAGGCCGAGGGCAACCAGAATGAGCCCGAAGCCCGCGAAGGCGATTGTCACGAGGCGCGTGCGCGCCCGGATGGCGCTTAGACAGGTGGCCTTCCCCGGCTTCCTATGGGGGGACGCGGAGGGAGATGAAAGCCCGTGCGGCATGCGATACCCTCGTCTGGCCCCGAACGCTAAGACGAGCCTCGTGGCGGCCGCCACGGCCGACCGTTGTTGATGGCCCCGTTTCCTTGCAAAGGGCATACCAGCGCAAATGAGGTCGCGGCCGCCATATTCTCGCAGGTGTGCGCCGCGCAATCGGCCCCAGGGCGCGCGCACCGTCAGTGGATGCGACGATCCGCGGCAGATGGCGGGCGTGCGGGGCTGAATAGGGCGCGCCTCAGCGATCGGGACTGTGGTCCGGGGCGTCATCGCGTTCGGCGCTCGACTCGCGAACCTTGCGCCACGCGATAGGATCGGGGATATTCGCAATCAGGGGCGATGGCGCGCAGCGGCGGTATGCGGGCGGCGCGAACGTGTTCGCCGGGCGGCAAGGCCTGCGCCGGGTGCCGCGGACCTGGTCGGTCGAGGAGGCGGGGCGGTTACCGTCTCCTGGCGGTTTGATGGTTGCTTGTCACCGCTGACGCCGGCTCTGATCGCCCAGAGCACGGCACCCGCGGCGCCGATATCACGACTATCCTCGAGGGGATCGTCGCAGAATCGGTCGAACCGTCTTTGCGGCCCGGCTTTGTGGCGCCCCGACCCATTGGGTAATGGGCCGCGTGGTCGCTGTCGCGGGCTGCGGTACAGGGCCGGTATGCGGCAACTTCTTCCGTGATCGCGGTCGCGGGTGTGTGCGAGGGATTTATGAAAGGTGTCGAAAGAATAACCGCCTTGGGGCAGCGTATATGGTACGACAACATCAGCCGCGATCTGCTCGAAAGCGGCGGTTTGCGCGCGCTCGTGGCCCAGGGTGTGCGTGGTGTCACGACCAATCCCACGATTTTCGAGAAGGCCATCGGCGAGGGGACTCATTACGATGCCGATATCCGCGCCCTGGAGGCGCAGGGTATGAGCCCCGAGGCCATGGTGCGCGAGCTCATGATCAGTGACGTGCGACGCGCCGCGGATATCTTGCGTCCGGTCTTTGATGCGAGCCTCGCGGTGGACGGCTATGTGAGTATCGAGGTGGCCCCGGACGAGGCGCAGGACGTCGATGCCACCGTGGCTGAGGCAAAGACCCTGTGGAGTACCATCGCCAGACCCAATGTCATGATCAAGATCCCGGCGACTGAGGCCGGCTATCAGGCCATGCGCGAGGTTCTGGCGCAGGGGATCAACGTCAACGTGACCCTGATCTTCTCCCCGCAATCGTATGAGCGGGTCGCGGCCGCGTATTGCGCGGCGCTCGAGGATCGGTTGACTCAGGGTTTGTCCATCGACCGCGTGGCATCGGTGGCGAGTGTATTTGTGAGCCGAGTGGACACGGTCGTCGATGCGCAGCTGCAAGAGAGGCTGCAGAACGCCCCGGCGGCCGAGGCCAAGCGCCTAAAGAGCCTTCTCGGGCGCGCCGGCATCGCCAATGCGCAGCGGATCTACCAGCGTTATAAAGAACTTTTCCGCGGCAAGGACTTCGCGCGCCTAAGGGCTCGCGGGGCTCGGCCCCAATGGCCATTGTGGGCGAGCACAAGCAGCAAGAATCCCGCTTATTCGGCCACCTGGTACATCGATCGCCTGATTGCCCCGGACACCATTAATACGGTTCCGCCGCAGACCTTTCAGGCGCTGCTCACGCACAAGCCAAAGGCGTTGCTGGAGGCCGAGATCGCGCAGTCGTTGGCTGTGCATGACGGCCTGCGGCGCGAGGGGATAGACCTGCCGCAGATACTCGACACCCTCCTGGACGAAGGGCTCGCCTCGTTTCTGCGGTCCTATCAGGCATTGACCGCACGCCTCGCCCACAAAAAGAGCACCCTGACGATATAAGCCCAGTGTCCCCCGGAAGCGGGTATACTGCTGGCGGGAGTCGGCCAGACAGTCGCTGCTGCAAGGCAGAGGAAAGTCCGGGCTCCACAGGGCAAGGTGCCAGGTAACGCCTGGGAGGCGCGAGCCTACGGAAAGTGCCACAGAAAATATACCGCCCGTCGTGTGACGGGTAAGGGTGAAATGGTGCGGTAAGAGCGCACCGCGCCGGTGGCAACATCGGTGGCAGGGCAAACCCCACCTGGAGCAAGACCGAATAGGGGGACCATGGCGTGGCCCGCGTTGTCCCCGGGTAGGTTGCTAGAGGCGTCCGGTGACGGGCGTCCCAGAGGAATGACTGTCCACGACAGAACCCGGCTTATCGGCCGACTCCCACTTTTTGTCCATAAGCCCCCAAGACCGGGTCCGGTGTAGCCGCGCTCGCGTCCCCGACTCCAGGCCCGAGCCCGCTTAGGGCGGTCTTAAAGAAGCGAGCATATCGCTACGGAAAGCTGCGGGCCGGGGTTCCAGGCTCACACAAAATCTTATTGATGCCCGGTCGGGCTCATCGATCGCTGTCAGCCCCTGCCATTCGGGCGGAAACGTTGGTCGGCGTTCGTTTACGAGGATTACACGGGATACAAGGCATTCCGGTGCCCACAATCACCGCCGACCCCTCGCACAAGGATATTGTTATTGGTCAGCAAGGCGTTCACGGCCATCGGGCCCACCCCGAAATGCCCTGCGGCCTCGTCGATCGCGACGTCCGAATAGTCATCCTCGAGGAACGCGGTCAGGGCGTCGATCGGGCACAGGAGCTCCGCGGCAAATGCCTTTTGATACTGTTGGCGAGCGGTCCCCAGGTCGCTGCTGGCAAGCCAGGAGCTCCCCGTCCCCTCCATCCACAGGTAGTCACTGAAAAGACGCGCCAGATCGAAACGCCGCGAGGTCGGATGACCTCTGCGCGGGACGAGCCGGTAGCGGCCGCCGCCCAGCGGTTCCGCGAGCACCGCCTTTGTCCGTTGCGCGGGCGGCGACCACGATTTTGCGTCATGGGCCGCGATGCCCAATAGCTCGTACAATACCGCGTCGTCCAGCGGGCCCTCTCTGTGACCCAAAGCGGCCCGCACGCCGCGCGCCGCCTGCACGGCCTTTTCCCAAGGCCTCAGCGATCCGCGGCCGGACACCGGAGGTGAGCCCGATGGGCGGGGATCGGAGGGCTGGCCCGCAAGACTCGGGGCTCGGATGATCGCCTCGATCGCCGCCGGGCCTTGGCTCCCCTTTCCGTACGCGGGCGCGACCTCCGACAGGGCAGGGCCCATGGTCTGGAGTAACCGCAATGCCCTCTCCATGAATGGCTCGGGCGCCTCGTCCGGCTCGAATCCGAACTCCGCCTCCAATCGCCGATATGCGGTTTGCTTACCATCGGCGCGGTCTGCGCACACAAGATCCCACAGGACCCGCAAATCACTCCTGTGATGCCCCCGCACGGCCAAACGATCCAAGGTCGCCGTTATCAAGGTCTCGGCCTCGCGGCTAAACTCGTCCGGGGACACAGACGTCGCCTGCTCAAGGCCGGTGAGATAGCGTACGGACTGCCGGGAATCCGGCCGGGACGCAAGCGCCCATACCCGTATCTGGTTCCCATCGGTGGCAAACAACACCTGCGGCCATACGAAACCGTACCCGGCGGCGGCTAGCTCGTGGGCCATGCGCCACTCTACGCTAAATGGCATGCCGTCGGCCGGTAACGGCTCCCAAAGAAGGCGCCACCACGACGAAGCCAGCCACAAGGCCAGCGGGTAGGCGGACGCCAGGACCGCGTCTTGCGGACATCGTGTCCAGACATCCTCGTTGCGCATGAGATTGTGAGGTCCCACATGGAGCGCGAGGCGCGCCGTGGTGTCTGCGACCTCCGCATCGCCGTCGCAGCCCTCCGTCGCCCACTCCCACGTCCAATGAAACGCGCTCACAAGGCCTCCCAACGGCTCAGAATCTCTTTGGCAAGCGGATCGCTCCCGCAAAGCGGATATCCATGACAGGTGCCCGTCTCCCGATTCTCAAGCTGGGCCTCCAAAGGCACGCCGGCGTCACTCACCGCCCAGACATTCTGCGGCCACTCGCCGCACAAGCGTTCGCTGACAAATCCTCGACGCAACCCCTTTTGGAGATACTCGAGGGCCTCGGCCCGCGACACGATATCCGCATCGTCGCATAGGGATTTGCCCAGGCGCGCGCCGCTCGGCGGTGTAAGTCCAAAATCCCCCGGATTCTTCTTGTGGTCGGGATTTCCCCCGTAGCGCGCCCTCTGGGCAAGCCCCTCCCAGACGCCCCGATCCGCTTCCCTGATGGCGCGGAATCGGCGCTTGGGATTCACGCTTCGATATCCATGATTCACTCGGTTACCCCGCCACGCCTCTGTGCCCTGCTCTCCCGGGATGGCCCATGGCCGATCGGCGCTTGCGGTTCATCTGCCCCAAGATCTCCCGGTCTCCCAGGATCGCCCATTCCATGCTCCACAAAATCTGCGTATTCCGACAGGTCCCTGTCGCGTTCAGACCTTCCGTTCCCTGGCCTCGGAGATTGCGCATAAAGCCGTGTTGTCGGGACGATCTGCCGCGACCTCATCGATACGGCCGCGTCCATGGCCATGACCGCAGACCATGTACGGGCCCGGTTCCCCCCGTCGCACCCATCTGCCCGTCACGCCAACCCTCGGATTTCTGAACGCGGCGGTCGCCGGTGGGCCAACCATCTATCCGCGCCCCGGCCCGCCTGCGGCAGTCTATTGTGGGATCAGGTCGCCTGGTACCGGTCGTGTCGGATGCGCACGATCTCGTCGAGATAGTCGCTCCCCCAGCCCCGCAGGACCTCGAGGACCGGCGCCAAGGTCTTCCCGGAGGCGGTGAGCGAATATTCCACCTTGGGCGGGACCTCGGGATATACGGTGCGCGCGACCACGCCGTCTGCCTCCAGCTCTCGCAACTGGCGCGTGAGCATCCTCTGGGTCACGGCCGGCATCAGGCGGGCGAGTTCCCCGAAGCGCTTCGTGCCGCCTAACAAATGAAAGAGGATCACGCCTTTCCATTTGCCGCCGATCACCTCCAGGCAGGCCTCGACCGGACAACCAAAATCGCAATCGTAGCGGGTATAGCGGCTCGGACGCATAGGACCCCCATCGGTATACCGCGTGTAAGTACCCAACAAATATGTGCATTCTTACAAATATGGTCGGCTTCTCCTAGCATAGCCGCAAGCCCATTGGCTTGACTACCTTCGAAACAATACGGAGAACCCATGGATATCGTGACCGCCATCAAGGCCCGCCGCGCCGTCAAGCAGTTTGATCCTAGCCACCGGCTCACCGAGAGCGAGGTCGACACGCTTTTGTCGCTCGCCATGCTCTCGCCGACCGCCTTTAATATCCAGCACTGGCGCTTCGTCCTGGTACAGGATCCGCAGCTGCGCGATGCCATCCGCGCGGCCTCATGGATGCAGTCGCAGATCACGGACGCCTCGCTTCTGATCGTCATGTGCGCGGACCTGAAGGCCTGGGAAAAACAACCGGAACGTTACTGGCGCAATGCCCCGGCCGACGTGCGTGAAGGTATCCTCGCGGCGATCGATGCCTATTACCGTGGCCGCGAGACCGTACAGCGTGATGAGGCCATGCGCTCCTGCGGGATCGCGGCCCAGACCCTTATGCTCGCGGCCCAGGCCCTGGGGTACGACTCCTGCCCCATGGATCTGGCCGACTTCGGCGAGGTGGGCCGCCTGATAGGTCTCCCCGAAGACCATGTGATCGGGCTCTTTGTCGCCATCGGCCGGGGTGTTCGCGAACCTCGGCCGCGGGCGGGGGCGCTCACGCGAGATGAGGTGGTGCGCAAGGACCGTTTCTGAGCGGAGCTCTGCCCGGCCGACCTCGCGCCCTTACCGCCGTGTGATGGCGATCCGTGAGGGGCGGGCAGGATGCCATGGGCAGCGGCCGGCGGCCGGACTATATAGGGTGTTTGAGTCTGGCGGCAAAGAGGGCGTGCCAACATCGATCGGGTCGCCGGCGCGCTCTGACACCGGCGTGGGCACTTCGGGACCTACAGGCATCGGCCAACGGTATCCGCCCCGGCGATCCCGCCCTGGGCAGCCAGGACTGTCCACGCCGTTCGGGGAACCCATTGTACACCCCATGACACCCCCAACCCGTTAAAGCGGGTTGGGGGTGTCACAACCGCCGCGGCCGGTAATGGCCATGCGCGCCATCGTCGGACACCGCCCGTGATCGCCCGCCGTCCGCATTTCATCGCCCGCGCTTGACTTCGCTTTTCGTGCGTCTCTATAGTGTCATTAAGTGGGTGAAAGTGGGTATTTGTGGGATAGGGGTGCGAAGACACATGTTCCGCGGCGTAAACAGCGTGAGTCTCGACAGCAAGGGGCGAATCGCCATCCCCACGCGCTATCGGGAGGGTCTGCGCAGCCACTGCCAAGGCCGGCTTATCATGACGGTCGACCGCGACCATTGCCTGCTGCTTTACCCGCTTCCGGAATGGGAGGTCATAGAGGCCAAACTCGTCGCTCTGTCGAGTTTCAACCCGCATACGCGGCGCCTGCAGCGCCTCTTGATCGGGCATGCGACGGAGTGCGACATGGATGGGGCGGGGCGCATCTTGTTGCCCGCACCGCTGCGCGCCTTTGCGACACTGGATAAGGATATCATGTTGATCGGACAGGGAAACAAGTTCGAACTATGGGATGCCGCGACATGGGATGCGCGCCGCGCCGAATGGCTGGCGCAGACTGACGGCGAAGAGCTGCCCGCCGAGCTGCAGTCCCTGTCGCTGTGACCGGGGGTCACGCGCCGGTTCTTCTGGCCGAGACCCTGGAGGCGCTTGCGGTGCAGCCGGAGGGGCGTTATCTCGACGCGACCTTCGGCCGTGGCGGGCATAGTGCGGAGATATTGGCGCGGCTTGCGCCGAACGGGCGGCTGGTCGCGATGGATTGCGACGATCAGGCGATCGAGGTGGCCACGCGGTGTTTCGGGGAGGACCCGCGTATGACGATAGTAAAAGGGCGTTTCTCCGTGATCGAACGGTATCGAGAGGAGGCGCCATGGCAAGGAGGCTTCGATGGCATTTTATTCGATTTGGGGGTCTCGTCACCCCAGTTGGACGATGCCGCCCGCGGTTTTAGTTTTCGGCGCGAAGGACCGCTCGACATGCGTATGGACCGGCACGCGCACCCGTCAGCGGCGGAGTGGCTGAACGCGGCCCCCGAGGCCGAGATTGCCGAGGTCCTGCGCGATTTCGGCGAGGAGCGCTACGCGCGGCGTATCGCGCGCGCGGTGGTCGCTGCGCGCGCCATAGCCCCGCTTGCCACGACCACACAGTTCGCGGCGCTCGTGGCCCGCGAGATCCCGCGCCGGGAGCCTGGGCAAGATCCGGCGACACGCGCCTTTCAGGCCGTGCGCATACGGATCAATGACGAACTCGGCGAATTGACACGCGCCCTGCCGGCGGCGTGCGCCCTATTGCGGCCGGGCGGGCGGCTCGCGGTGATCAGCTTCCATTCGCTCGAGGACCGCATCGTCAAACAGTTTTTCGTGCGTGAGTCGCGTGGGGACACCTATCCATCGCGCCTGCCGATCCCGCAGGCATGGCTTGCGCCCCGTTTGCGGGTTCTGGGCCGGGCGCTGCGGGCGGGCGCTGCGGAACGGGCCGCAAACCCCCGGTCGCGAAGCGCCGTGTTGCGCGTCGCACAGCGCCTGGGAGATCCTTCATGACCGGTCGTGCCACGATATTCTGGCTGGTTGCCCTGATCGTGTCGGCCCTGGCGCTCGTCGACGTTCGCAATCGTTATTTGCTGCTTTTCGACCACGAGGAGCACTTGGTCGGTCAAAAGGATGCCTTGCACGTGGAGTGGGGGCGACTCTTGCTGGAGCAGGGGACGCTGGCCGCGCATGGGCGCATCGATCGTATTGCGCGGCATCGTCTCGATATGACGATGCCTGATCCGCGGCGCATCGTACTCATCTATACCCAGCCGTCGAATATCCCATGACCGGGCCCAGCCATTACTTCGTGGTCACCGGTCAGGCCGGTTTCGGGCGTTCGGGATTCGTGATGACGCTCATGCTGATAGCGCTCGCCCTCATGGCGGTACGCGCCTTCTATCTGCAGGTCCTGGACGCCCCTTTTCTGCGCCACGAGGCCAGGCGCCAGGCGATCGAGACCGTACAGCAAGAGGGGCATAGAGGCATGATCGTGGATCGTCACGGCCAGCCGCTTGCGATCAGCACGCCCGTGGATTCGCTATGGGCGAATCCCCACATTCTCTTGAAAGAGCCAGCGGTGTGGCCACGCTTGGCGCACGCCATCGGATGGCGCACGACCACGCTCGAGAAGGCCATCGACGCCCAAAGGCACGAGCAATTCATGTACCTGCGCCGTCAGGTAGACCCGCGTTACGCGCAGGGCGTGCTCGCCTTGCGCATACCCGGGGTGGCCTCGCAGCGGGAATATCGTCGCTACTACCCGGCAGGGGCGGTGGCGGCGACCGTGATCGGTTTCACCAATATCAATGATCAGGGCCAGGACGGGGTGGAGTTGGCCTACAACTCCTTCTTAAGTCCCCGTCGCGGGCGCGCCATCGTGGTTCGTGACGGCCTAGGCGAGCCGATCGCCGTGCGGCGGGGGAGAAAGCCGCCGCGTCCGGGTCGTACCCTGGTGTTGAGTATCGATGAGCGTATCCAGTATCTGGCCTACCGCGAGCTCTTGAAGGCGGTACGCTACCATGACGCGAGCAGTGGCTCGGTGATCGTTCTCGATGCGCACACCGGCGAGATCCTGGCCTTGGCCAATGTCCCGAGCTTCAACCCCAACACCCGCAGCGACCTCGATAGCAGCTATTATCGCGACCGTGCCGTGACCGATGTGCTGGAGCCCGGGTCGTCCCTCAAGCCGTTTACGATCGCGCTCGCGCTGCAGTCCGGGCGCATCGTCCCCCACACCTTGATCAGCACGTCTCCCGGCAGCTACTGGGTGGGGCCCGACAAGATCAGTGACGTCGGGGATTTCGGGCTCATCGATGTGTCGCACGTCATTGCCGAATCGAGTAATGTCGGGGCCTCCAAGATCACGCTCACGACCCTGACGCGCCGCGCCATGTACCGCAATTTCCTGCGCCTGGGATTCGCCCATTCGACGCACAGCGGCCTGCCCGGGGAGTCGAGCGGATATCTGAGTCCGCCGGAGACTTGGGAGCCGATTCAGAAGGCGACTTTGTCGTTTGGTTATGGTATCTCGGTGACGCCGATGCAGATGGCCCGTGCCTATACCGTATTCGCAGACGGCGGGGTATTACGGCCCATCAGTATCCTGAAGGCGCCGCCGCGGTCGCCGGGGCGGCGGGTGTTTTCGCGGACGGTGGTGAGCGAGATGCGCCATATGCTGGAGCTCGCAGCAAGCCCGGTCGGTACCGGGGCCAATGCCGACGTGGTGAATTATCGTGTGGCCGGCAAGACCGGGACTGCGCACATTGCGGACGCCAAGGGGTATCATAAGCATCGCTATGTCGCGTCCTTTGGGGGATTTGCGCCGGCCTCCGATCCGCGGCTTGTGATTTTCGTCGACATCCGCGATCCCCGCAAGCACGGGTATTATGGTGCGCAGTGCGCGGCCCCGGTGTTCCGTAAGGTCATGACCGGCGCGCTACGGATCCTGAACATTCCGCCCGATAACCCGGTCACCACCATGGCGCGCGCGCAAACGAGGTGGCCATGACCGCCATGCTGGCCACACTTTTGCAGGGCATCCGCGAACTTCCGCCGGGCGTCGATCGGCCGATCGCGGCCTTGAGCCTCGACAGTCGTACGGTGGTGCCGGGTGCCTTGTTCATGGCCCTGGCCGGTACGAGTCAGGATGGGCGCCGTTTCATCAGTGATGCGGTGGCGCGCGGCGCGGCCGCGGTCGTGACCGAAAGTCTGGACGATGCCCGGTTAGGCACGGTCCCGGTCATCGCCTGCCCTGGCCTGCGCCATAAGGTCGGCGTCATGGCCGACCGTTTCTATGGAAGCCCATCACGGGCGCTGTCGGTCATTGGAGTGACCGGGACCAACGGTAAGACCACGACCAGTCATCTCATAGCCTATGCCATGAACATGCGCAGTCCCTGTGCCCTGATCGGGACGCTCGGTAACGGATTCCCCGGAGCCCTGTTGCCGGCCGAGCACACCACGCCGGATGCGATATCTCTGCATCGCTGGCTGGACCGCTTCCGGCGCGAGGGGGCGAGCGCGGTATCGATGGAAGTGTCCTCGCATGCGCTCGATCAGGGCCGGGTCGCGGGGGCGCATTTCCTGGGCGCGGTTTTTACGAACCTCACGCGCGACCATCTGGATTATCATGGGGACATGGGGCGCTACGGGGAGGCCAAGGCGCGGCTGTTCACGCTGCCTGACCTGGCATTTGCGGTCCTCAATGGCGACGATGCGTTCAGCGAGGTCTTGAAGGACCGGTTACCGCCTGGAGTGCGGGCGTGGCGCTATGGGGGTACGGGGGACGTGCGCGTTCAGGACGTCCGGGCGACCGCGCGAGGTCTCGAGATCGTGTTGCTCGCCCCGGAAGGTCCCGTGACCCTAAAGAGCCCCTTGATCGGCCATTTCAATGTCTACAATCTGGCCGCGGCGCTGACCGTGCTTGTGGCGTTGGGCTGGCGGGCGCGCGATGCCGCCGACGCCCTGGCGGTCGTCACCCCCATCCCCGGACGCATGGAGCCCGTACCGGGGCGCGCCGATCAGCCGTTCGTGGTGGTCGATTATGCCCACACCCCCGATGCCTTGGAGAAGGCCCTGGCCGGGGCGCGTGCCCATGCCGCGGGGCGGGTCATCTGTGTCTTCGGATGCGGTGGGGATCGTGATCGCGGTAAGCGTGCGCTCATGGGGGCGTGCGCTAGCCGTTACAGTGATCTCGCCATCGTGACCCACGACAACCCTCGCCACGAGGACCCGGAGCGCATTATTGCCGACATCCTGAAAGGGGTTCCCGACGAGGCCCGCGCGCATCTGGTGGTCATGGGCGATCGCCAGGCGGCGATCGCGCGCGCACTACGCGAGGGGTCCGCGGGTGATGTCGTGGTGATTGCCGGCAAGGGGCATGAGGAATATCAGCAGTTCGGCGATCGGCGAGTCCCATACAGCGATCGCCTCACCGCCCGCCAGTTACTGGGGTCGCCATGATGACCGTAGACGAGGTCGCCATGGCCGTCGGGGCCAGGCCCGTGGCTGTCTCGGGACGCATCGAGGGGGTGGCGACCGACACCCGCACCATGGTGCCCGGTTGCCTCTTTATCGCCTTGCGGGGCGCGCGTTTCGATGGCCATGCCTTTTTGCGCGAGGCGGCCGCCCGCGGGGCGGTTGCGGCAATCACCGACCGTCCTTGCGAGGCGGGCTGGCCGCCCTGTCTTGCGGTGGCAGATACGCGTCTGGCCTTGGGGCGGTTGGCCGCCCATTGGCGGCGCAAGATGAAGGCCCAAGTGCTTGCGGTGACCGGCAGCAACGGCAAGACCAGCGTCAAGGAGATGGCATCGCGCATCCTGGCGCTCGAGCACCCGGGCATTGCGACGCAGGGCAATCTCAACAACGACATCGGCGTGCCGCTCACGCTCCTGCGGCTGCGGCCCGAGCATCGCTATGCCGTCATAGAGATGGGCATGAACCGGCCCGGCGAGATCGCGGCATTGGCGGCCATCGCCGCCCCAGACGTGGCCTTGGTCACCAACGCCGGGCGCGCGCATCTCGCCGGTCTTGGGACTATCGAGGCCGTGGCCCGGGAGAAGGGCTCCCTGTACCCGGCGCTCGGTGATGCGGGCGTCGCGGTCATCAATGCCGATGATGCCCATGCCTCGTATTGGCGGAGCCTCGCCCGCGGACCCGTGCTGACTTATGGTCTGCGCGCGCCTGCGGATGTATCGGCGCGCTTTACGCCGACGGCGGATGGCGCGGAGCTGCTCATAGCCGCGCGCGGTTGGGCAAGCGGGTTGCCAGTGCGGCTTGCCATGCTCGGGCGCCATAACGTGGCCAATGCCCTGGCGGCCACCGCCCTGGCCCTGACCGCCGGGGCGTCGCGCGACGCCATTGCCGCGGGTCTCGCCCAGGCAGTCCCGGTTGCCGGACGTCTGGAGGGGGCGGCGGGATGCGCCGGCTCGCGCCTCATCGACGACAGTTACAATGCCAACCCGGATTCGGCGCATGCCGCGCTGGCCGTGTTGGCCGATCTGCCCGGCGAGCGCTGGTTCGTTTTAGGCGACATGGGCGAACTGGGCGAGAGCGGCGCGGCACTGCACCGGTCGTTCGGCGAGGCCGCGGCCGCGGCCGGCATAGAGCACCTGTGGACGTTGGGCGCGTTGTCCGGCGAGGCCAGCCGCGCCTTCGGTGCCGGCGGACGGCACTATGAGGATCACGAGACACTTTCACAGGATCTGAGGGAGGCACTCCATGAGGATGCCGTGGTGTTGATCAAAGGGTCGCGGAGCATGCGCATGGAGCGCATCGTATCCGCCTTGCGCGTGAGCTGAGGGCTGGATGTTTCTGCTCATCATGAAGGCATTTGCTACCACCCCGACCGCCGATCTGCTGGCCTGGCGCGCCCTGTTTGCGTTTCTGACGGCCTTCGCCCTAGGCATCGCCGTGGGTCCCGCCATGATCCGCAGACTGACCGTGAGGCTCATCGGTCAGACGGTTCGCAAGGATGGCCCGCAAAGCCACTATCAGAAGGCCGGCACGCCGACCATGGGTGGCTTGCTCATGCTGTTTGCGATCGCGGCCTCGACGATCCTCTGGATGCGTCCTGACAACCGCACCACGTGGATCGCGCTCGCGACCCTGCTGCTGTTTGGGGCCATCGGCTGGGCGGACGACTATGTAAAGCTTTTGCACAAAAATCCCCGCGGGATAGGGGCGCGCGCAAAGTTCGCTTCCCAGACCCTGGTCTCGATCGCGGCCGCGGCCGCAGTCTATGTCGCGGCGCGCAAGGGGGCAGATACCGCATTCTATCTCCCGTGGATGGCCCATCCGCTCGTCCGCCTCGGGGCGTTCCCGTTCGTGATTCTCGGGTTTCTGGTGATCACCGGTGCCAGTAATGCCGTCAATCTCACCGACGGCTTGGATGGGCTTGCCGCCTTCCCGACCGCCCTCGTGGCAGGTGCCCTGGGTGTGCTGGCCTATGTCGCCGGTTCTCCGCATCTAGCCGCGCAGGTCGGCCACCCTTTTGTGCCTGGGGCGCGTGATCTGCTGGTCTTTTGCTGCGCCATTATAGGGGCGACGCTGGCGTTCCTATGGTTCAACGCCTATCCCGCGCAGGTATTCATGGGCGACGTCGGCGCCCTGGCGCTGGGCGCCGCCCTGGGTATCGTGGCGGTGGTGATTCGCCAGGAGCTCCTGCTCTTTATTATGGGGGGCGTGTTCGTAGCCGAGACCCTCTCGGTCATGTTGCAGGTCGGGTCGTTCAAATTGACAGGGCGGCGGGTGTTCAGGATGGCCCCCTTGCACCACCATTTCGAACTCAAGGGATGGCCGGAGCCGCGCGTGATCGTGCGCTTTTGGATTACCACCATCATCCTCGTGCTGATTGGACTCTCGACGCTCGGGGGGCGGCCATGACGCGGCGGGCCGTCGTTCTAGGGCTGGGCGAGACCGGTCTGTCATGCGTGGACTATTTGCGTGCCCAGGGTTATGAGGTCACGGTATGTGACACGCGCCCGGCCCCGCTGCTCCTCCCATCGCTGCGCGCGCGCCACCCGCAGGTGCCGGTGCTGCTCGGGGATTTCCGCAAAGATATTCTGATCGGCACCGATCTTTTGGTGGTGAGCCCCGGCCTGTCGCTAAAGGAGCCGGCCATCGCCGCGGCACGGCGCATGGGCGTAGCCGTAGTCGGCGACATCGAACTGTTTGCGCGCGCCTGTCTCGCGCCGGTCATCGCCATAACCGGTTCGAACGGCAAGAGTACGGTCACGACGCTGGTCGGCGCCATGCTGGCGCGCGCCGGTCTCAAGGTCGCCGTCGGTGGCAACATCGGCATCCCCGCGTTGTCGCTTCTGGATCAGCCCGTGCCCGATGTCTATGTGCTCGAGCTTTCGAGCTTCCAGCTCGAAACGACCGAGAGCCTGAATGCCCAGGCGGCGACGGTTTTGAACATAAGCCCCGATCACATGGATCGGTACGACGATCTGTCCGAATACGCGCATGCCAAGGCGCGCATTTTCGGCGGGGTCGGGCGCATGGTCGTCAATCGCGACGATCCGTGGGTGATCGCCATGGCGCATGAAGATCGAGAGGTCGTCACCTTCGGGCTGGGGCGCCCGATAGGACATGATTTCGGATTGATCGACCATGCCGGCGCATCGTGGCTGGCCTATGGGCGTCAACCCTTGATGCCGGAGGCCGCCGTGCCCATCCCTGGGCGTCATAACGTCGCCAATGTCCTGGCCGCATTCGCGCTGGCGACCGCGGCGACCCGCGATCTTGCGGCGATGACGGAGGCGGTCCAGACCTTCCAGGGCTTAGCCCATAGGACCCAGATCGTCGGGCGCTGTGATGGCATCGACTGGATAGATGACTCCAAGGGTACGAACGTGGGCGCGACCGCCGCGGCCATGGCCGGCCTTAGCGGTCCGGTGGTACTGATCGCGGGAGGTGATGGCAAGGGGGCGGACTTCGCGCCGCTCGCCGCGGCCGTGCGTGCCAAGGCGCGGGCGGTTGTGTTGATCGGACGCGACGCCGCGCGCATTGAAGAGGCCTTGCATGGTTGTTGCCCGATCGTTCATGCGCGCGACATGGACGAGGCGGTGCTCATGGCGCGCGAACAGGCGCAAGCCGGGGACCAGGTATTGCTGTCTCCGGCGTGCGCGAGCTTCGACATGTTCCGGAATTATGCCCACCGCGGTGAGGTGTTCGTGGACGCGGTTCAGCGGCTCGTTGTGCAAGGCTCGGGGGGTGTCCATGGCTGACACCAAAGACGCCGCGGTCATGCGCCGCCCGCCGCCCCTGGACTCCGTCCTCTTGTATACCCTGCTTACGTTGCTCGGGTTTGGACTTGTCATGGTGTACTCGGCATCGGCTTTCGTGGCGGTCCACGAGGTGGGCTACAGCACCTATTATCTTTGGCATGACGCCGTGAATACCGCCATCAGCATCATCACGCTGGTCGTGGTGGTGCGGATTCCGACCGTGGTGTGGCGTCGGATGTCCCCCTACCTCCTGATGGGGGGGCTCGCCGCGCTGGTGTTGGTTCTGATCCCGCATGTGGGCGTGCGCGTCAATGGTTCGGCGCGCTGGTTATCATTGGGCGTGATCAACATCCAGCCCTCCGAGTTCCTGAAATTGTTCCTGGTCCTCTATCTCGCCGGTTATCTCGTGCGCCGCCAGGATCGCCTGAGCGAATTCACGCACGGCATCCTGACGGTCGCCACGCTGCTCATGGTGACCGGGGTCCTCTTGCTGCTCGAGCCGGATATGGGCAGCGAGGTGATTTTGTGGGCGGTGGCCTTCGGGATGTTGTTCGTGGGAGGTGTGCGCCTGAGCCACTTCCTGGCCGTGGTCCTCTCGGCGGCGGGGGCCGGCGTCCTGCTGATCCTGGCGTCCCGCTATCGGGAGGATCGTGTGATAGGTTTCCTGCACCCCTTCGCGCGCGCCAAGGGTGACGGTTATCAGCTGGTCCAGTCGCTCATGGCCTTCGGGCGTGGGGGATGGTTCGGCCGCGGTCTCGGTCTCAGTATCCAGAAACTTTATTATTTGCCGGCCTCGCATACCGATTTCCTGTTTGCGATCATAGCCGAGGAGTTCGGGCTGGCCGGCGTACTGTTTGTGATCGGGCTCTTCGCCATCCTCGTGGTCCGCGCCTTCCAGATTGCCGAGGCCGCACGCCGGGACGGCGATCTCTACTCCTGTTATGTCGCCCAGGGGGTCGCCATCCTGATCGGCCTAGAGGCGATCATCAATATGGGGGTCGACATGGGGGTTTTGCCGACCAAGGGGCTGGCATTGCCGCTGTTGAGTTATGGTGGTTCGAGTACCTTGATGAGCTGCACCGCGCTCGGGCTTTTGCTGCGCATCGATCGCGAGCGCAAGGCCCAGGGGGCCTCGCGATGAAGACCGTCCTGATCGCCGCCGGCGGTACGGGCGGGCACGTATTCCCGGCCCTGGCCGTGGCCCGCGCCTTGCGCGCCCAGGGGGTGGCGGTGGCCTGGATCGGTACGGAGCGCGGTCTCGAGGCGCGCGTGGTGCCCGCCGCCGGCTTCTGCGTGGATTGGATCACGATCCAGGGGCTGCGACGCGGATCGCTGCGTGATCTGGCCTTTCTCCCGGGGCGTCTTACCATCGCGCTCTGGCAGACCTACCGGATCTTCCGGCGGCGGCGACCGGATGTCGTGCTTGCGCTCGGCGGGTTTGTCGCCGGCCCCGGCGGCATCATAGCCTGGCTTACACGCACCCCGCTTGTCGTGCATGAGCAAAACGCGCTGGCGGGCCTCACCAACCGCTGGCTTGCACTGTTCGCCGATCGCGTGTTGTGCGGGTTTCCGGAGGCGTTCCGCTCGCTACCTGGGGCCGTGCACACCGGCAACCCGGTGCGTTCGGAGATATTGAACGTCGCGCACCCCGAGATCCGCCTCAAAGGCCGCGTCCCGCCCTTGCGCGTGCTCGTCGTGGGGGGCAGCCAGGGGGCGTCGATATTGAATAGCGTCGTGCCGCAGGCCGTGGCCTTGATCGATCCGGCGTGGCGGCCTGCTGTCCATCACCAGACCGGGAACCGCGAGCTTAGCGCCACCACGGAGGCCTATGCGGCGCGTGGGATCGAGGCCCGGGTAACGGCATTTTTGGACGACATGGCCGCTGAATACGAGTGGGCGGATGTGGTCGTATGCCGCGCCGGCGCGATGACGATCGCGGAATTGTGCGCGGTGGGAATCGCCGCCGTGCTCGTCCCGTTTCCGCATGCTACCGACGACCACCAAACCGCCAATGCCCGCTTCCTGGTGGACCGCGAGGCGGCCTTGTGTGTCCCGCAGGTGGAGTTCTCCCCGTCCCATGTCGCGGAGCTCATCGAGGGGCTTGCGCGCTCGCCGGAGGTGGGTATGCGCATGGCCGAGCGTAGCCGCGCGTGCGCCATGCCCGACGCCACCGAACGCATCGTGGCCGCATGCCTGGAGGCCGCTCATGCATAATGTCCATCGCATTCATTTCGTGGGCATAGGCGGGGCCGGCATGTGCGGTATCGCCGAGGTCCTCCATAATCTCAAGTTCGAGGTATCGGGATCGGATGCCGCCGAGAGCGCTACTACCCGGCGGCTTGCAGGTCTTGGAATCAAGGTCCACATCGGCCATGACCAGGGCCTTGTGTGCGCGCAGGATGTGGTGGTCGTGTCGTCGGCGATCTCGCCCGAGAACCCTGAGGTCCTGGCTGCGCGCGCGGCCAAGATCCCGGTGATCCCGCGCGCCGAGATGCTGGGCGAGCTTATGCGCTTACAGCAAGGGGTGGCGGTCGCCGGGACCCACGGTAAGACCACGACCACGAGCCTTGTGGCAAGCGTCCTCGGGCAGGCCGGGCTCGATCCTACATTTGTCATCGGCGGCCGCTTGAACAGTATAGGTAGTCATGCGCGGCTCGGGCGCGGCCGCTATCTCGTGGCGGAGGCCGACGAGAGCGATGCCTCATTCCTGCATCTCCAGCCCTTGATCGCGATCGTCACGAATATCGATTCCGACCACATGGCCACATACGGCGGAGACTTTCAGCGGCTGAAGCAGGCATTTCTGGCGTTCCTGCATAATTTGCCCTTCTATGGGCTCGCCATCGTATGCGTCGATGATCCTGTGATTCGTGAACTGTTGCCCGATATCCATAAGCCCGTGCTCACCTACGGAGTGAGCGATGACGCCGAGATGCGCGCCCATGCCATCGTCCAGGAAGGACAGAATATGCATTTCACGGTCGCTTACCAGGGCGAGGAGGCCTGGCTTACCGCATCGCTGCGCCATCCGGGACGCCACAATGTCCTGAACGCGCTCGCTGCCATCGCCGCCGGCCATGAACTGGGCGCCAAGCGTGAAGACATTGCCAGGGGCCTTAGGACCTTCTCGGGTATAGGCCGGCGCTTTCAGATCAATGCCCTTTCGGAGCTCGCGGGCGGCGATGTCCTTTTCGTCGATGACTATGCCCACCACCCGCGCGAGATCCGGGCAACGCTCGCCGCCGCGCGTGGTGGGTGGCCCGATCGCCGGCTCGTGGTGGTTTTCCAGCCGCATCGTTACACGCGTACGCACGACCTGCTCGAGGATTTCGCGTCCGCCCTGGCGGATATCGACAACCTGTTCGTGACCGAGGTCTACGGGGCCGGCGAGGCCCCTATCAGTGGCGCCGATGGCCGTGCCTTGTGCCGCTCGCTGCGGGCCCGCGGGCGCCATCCGGTATTTGTCGAAAGCCTGGCCGACCTGCCGCGGATCCTGGCCCCGGTAGTGGCGGCCAATGACCTCGTATTGACACTCGGCGCCGGCAATATCGGTCAGGCGGCCTTGACCCTGCCGGATGCGTTTCGGAGGGAACAGTGAGCGCCTTGACTCCTAAGGTCGACACCGCTGTGCGTTACGGCGAGCGTCTCGCGGGACGGACCACCTGGCGCGTCGGCGGGCCGGCCGATCTTTTCTATGTGCCACCGACGGTCACGGCACTCGCCGCGTTTCTATCCGCGCATCGCGACAGCCCTCTGCTGTGGCTCGGTCTTGGCAGCAACACGCTCGTGCGTGACGGCGGGTTCAGGGGCGCGGTCCTGGTCACCGCAGGCGGGCTTGGCGATCTTGGGATCGTAGGCGCGACCGTGCGCGCCGAGGCCGGTGTGCCGCTCGCCAAATTGGCGCGCTTTTGCGCCCAGTCCGGCTACGCGGGCCTCGAGTTTCTGGCGGGGATACCCGGCACGGTGGGCGGGGCATTGGCGATGAATGCCGGGGCTGGCGGACACGAGATCTGGGAGTATGTCGCCGCCGTCGAGACCATCGACCGGCACGGCCAGATCGACCGGCGTACGCGCGCCGATTTCGACATCGCCTATCGACGTGCCATATCGCCCCGCGAGGAGTGGTTTGTGAGCGCGTCGTTCGCATTACCGGCGGCTGAGCCCGAGGTGGGCATGGCGCGTATCCGGGAGCATCTGGCGATTCGTAATTGCACCCAGCCCATGCATACCGCCAATGCCGGATCGGTGTTCCGTAACCCGCCGGGCGACCACGCCGGCCGATTGATCGAGGCCGCCGGTCTGAAGGGGCTGCGCGAAGGGGGCGCGATGGTCTCGCCGCGCCACGCCAATTTCATCATCAATGACGGCACCGCGTGCGCCGCCGATATCGAATGCCTGATCGGTCGGGTACAGGCGCTGGTCCAGGAGCGCACCGGCATCGTGTTGAGCCCCGAGGTCAAGATTGTGGGGGAGGTCGGATGAGTCGTTACGGGAAGGTCGCGGTCCTCCATGGAGGGATGTCTGCGGAACGCGCCGTGTCCCTGAAGAGCGGTCAGGCGGTGCTGGCGGCCCTGCAGGCGCGTGGTATCGATGCCCATGGGATCGACGTGGGGCACGACCTCGCGGCGCGTCTCGCCGAAGGTTATGATCGCGCCTTCATCGCGCTTCACGGCCGTTTCGGCGAGGACGGTTGCGTGCAAGGTCTGCTCGAGGTGATGGGCATGCCTTATACGGGAAGCGGGGTGGCGGCCTCGGCAGTGGCCATGGACAAGATGTTGACCAAGGCGGTATTACGCGCCGCATCCCTGCCCACGCCCGACTTTCGCCTACTCCACCACGAGGCGGATCTTGCGACCGCCGCCTCGCTTGGGTTCCCGCTCATCCTGAAACCGGTATCCGAGGGTTCGAGCATCGGGGTCAGCAAGGTGCTGTCGTCGGCCGATCTCGGCTTGGCCTTTCGCAAGGCACGCGCCTATGGCCCAGTCCTTGCCGAGGCGTGCATGACAGGCCCCGAATACACCTGCGCCATCCTCGGCGACCGGACCTTGCCGATCATAAGACTCGAGACCCCGCAGGCATTCTACGATTACGAGGCCAAGTACCTCCTGAACACCACGCGTTATCATTGCCCGTCCGGTCTGTCGGTCGCAGAAGAGCGTGCCATGCAGGCACTGGCCTGGGCGACCTTTCAGGCGCTCGGCGCGCGCGGCTGGGGACGCGTCGACATCATGGCCGATGGCGACGGCGCACCGCATGTGCTCGAGCTCAATACCATCCCGGGCATGACCGACCACAGCCTGGTCCCGATGGCGTCGCGCGCCGCCGGCCTGTCCTTCGAGGACCTGGTCCTCGCCATCCTATCCGAAACCCTGGAGGCGCCATGAGGATCGGGGCGGATATCAGGACGCGACTGGCGCATGATCGCCGGGGTTCGCGCGCCGCCCGTCCGCTGGGCCGCCTCGACCGGCGACACGCGCGCATCGCGCTTGTGGTCTTCGCGGGGCTGGCGGCGGCCCTGGGCGTGCACGCAGTGCTTGCCCCCAACCGGTTCCCGGTGCGCTCGGTGCGCGTCATCGGTCATCTCGGGCACATACCGCAACCGCTGCTCGTGGCGGCCGTGCGGCCATTTCTCTACCAAAATTTCTACACCTTGCCGCTTGATGCCGTGCGCACCGCTGTGGCCGGTGTGCCGTGGGTGGGATCGGTGCGCGTCGAACGGCGCTTCCCGCGCGCCCTTGTGATTTATGTGGGGCGCCTGCGTCTTGCCGCGCGCTGGGCGCATGGCGGGTGGGTCGATACCAGCGGTGGACATGTCCATGTGCAAGGCTACGAGCCGCCGGCGGGGCTCCCAGTCTTCCAGGGGCCGGTCGGCAGCGAGCAGGAGATGTGGGCTCACTATGGACGGCTTCAGGCGCTTTTGAAGCCCGCGGGGCTTGTCGTCACGGCCGTGGATCTGTCCAATCGCGGCACCTGGCGGGTGGCCCTGCGCGGTGGACCACAGCTCGTTTTGGGGCGCAAGGCATGCGCGCGGCTGGCCCGATTTTTGACGGTGTACCCCCAACTCGCCGCCAGGCGGCGCATGATGCAGCAGGTCGATTTACGGTACACGAACGGCTTTGCCATAGGCTGGAAGACGGGCTCGGGGGATAAGAAATGACAAGAAAGGGTGACGCTCGGCTCGTGGTGGGGCTGGATATAGGGACGTCCAAGGTCCTTGCGATCGTAGGCGAGATCGGGCGCGACGGCATGATCGAAATCATAGGGGTCGGTCATCAACCGTCGCGGGGCCTCAAAAAGGGCGTGGTCGTCAATATCGAGTCGACCGTGCAGTCGATTCAACGTGCCGTCGAAGAGGCCGAACTCATGGCCGGCTGCCAGATCCATTCGGTCTACGCCGGGATCGCCGGCAGCCACATCAATTCCGTCAACTCGCATGGAATCGTGGCCATCAAGACCAAGGAGGTCGGGCAAGGTGATGTGGATCGCGTGCTCGAGGCAGCGCGCGCCCTGCCCATTCCCGCCGACCAGAAGATCCTCCATATCCTGCCGCAGGAGTACATCATCGATCGCCAGGAGGGTGTGCGCGAGCCCATCGGTATGTCCGGCGTGCGCCTGGAGGCCAAGGTACACATCGTGACCGGCGCGGTGAGTGCCGCCCAGAACATCGTGAAGTGCGTGCGCCGCTGCGGGCTTGAGGTCGACGACATCATCCTAGAGCAGCTGGCCTCGAGCCTATCGGTGTTGACGGAAGACGAGAAGGAACTTGGCGTATGTCTGGTCGATATCGGTGGCGGCACTACCGATATATCGGTATTCACGCAGGGTGCGATCCGTCATACCTCCGTGATCCCGATCGCCGGTGATCAGGTGACTAATGATATCGCGGTAGCGCTGCGCACGCCGACGCAATACGCAGAGGACATCAAGAAGCAATGGGCCTGCGCGTCCGGTCAGGGCGTGGAGGATGGCGTGGTGGAGGTTCCTGGGGTCGGCGACCGACCACCACGCAAGCTGTCGCGGCAGACGCTCGCGGAGGTCGTCGAGCCGCGCATAACGGAACTCTATGAACTGATCGCAGACGATTTGCGCAAGAGCGGGTTCATGGACCTTCTGGGGTCGGGCATCGTGCTTACTGGAGGCAGCGCGAAGATGGAAGGCATGGTGGAGTTAGCGGAAGAGGTGTTCCACATGCCGGTCCGCCTGGGGGTCCCGCAGTATGTGGGAGGCTTGAGCGGTGTCGTCCACAACCCCATTTTCGCGACCGGCGTGGGTCTCGTCTTGTACGGGCACAAACACACCGCAGGCCCGACCATGGCGCCTGTTGCCGGTCGTCAGGGCTCTGGACGGTTTACAGAAATATTGAATCGCATGAAAAGTTGGTTTCAAGGAAATTTTTGACCATGGAAAGTCAGTGCGGACGTCACATACAGGACAGGAGAGCAGGCCATGTTTGAAATCGTAGAGGCAAGCGGCCAACAGGCCGTGATCAAGGTCATAGGGGTCGGCGGCGGAGGCGGTAACGCCATCGAGTATATGATGAGTTCCAATATCGACGGCGTGGAGTTCATCGTCGCCAATACCGATGCCCAGGCCATCAAGAAGTCTTCCGCCAACGTCGTTTTACAGCTCGGAAGCAATCTGACGAAGGGGCTTGGGGCCGGCGCGGATCCCGGTATCGGCCGGCAGGCGGCGATGGAAGACAGGGAGCGTATCGCCGAGGCCCTGGCGGGCGCGGACATGGTGTTCATCACCGCCGGGATGGGTGGCGGCACTGGCACTGGTGCGGCGCCCATCGTGGCGCAAGTGGCCAAGGATCAGGGCATCCTCACGGTGGCGGTGATCACAAAGCCGTTTCCTTTCGAGGGCAAGAAGCGCATGAGCATCGCCGAGCAGGGGATCCGTGATCTCGGTGAGTACGTGGACTCTATCATCACCATCCCGAACGAGAAGCTGTTGGCGGTCGTGGGTCGGGACATGACGCTGCTCGATGCCTTCGGCAAGGCCAATCAGGTCTTGCAGGGGGCGGTACAGGGCATCGCCGAGCTCATAACGCGCCCCGGCCACATCAATGTCGACTTCGCGGATGTGCGCACGGTCATGTCCGAGATGGGCATGGCCATGATGGGGTCTGCGGTCGCGCGCGGTTCGGACCGGGCGCGCGAGGCGGCGCGCGCGGCAATCTCGAGCCCGCTTTTGGAGGACGTGGATATTGCTGGCGCACGCGGTATGCTAGTCAACATAACTGCCGGCGCCAGCATGTCTCTTGGCGAGTTCGCCGAGGTCGGCGACACCATCAAGGAGTTCGCTTCGGAGGATGCCACCGTGGTCATAGGGACTGCCATCGACCCGAGCATGGACGACGAGATGCGTGTCACAGTGGTCGCCACCGGTCTCGGCGGGGGCCAAAAGCGCGCGGCGGTGGCCCTCAAGGTCGCCAAGGGGGGTGCCTCGGCGGGGGCAGGCGCGCCGGCCCCGAATTATGATGATCTCGATACCCCGACCGTGATCCGTAATCGCCGGGTCGGCGAGAAGCACGATGTCCATGCCGCCGACTATCTGGATATCCCGGCGTTCTTGCGCCGTCAGGCCGATTAGGCCCGTTTATCGGGAGAGAGGTGCCGACTGCGGCCGCAGGCCGCCACCGACCTGGACAGAATGGCATTTTGTCTTTATTGTTTAAGACAATGCCGGAACTTGGCCCGGCGGCCGTACAGGGAGGTCCGGCGTGGTCAGCAGGGTGCTATTGTGCTTCATAGCGCGGAAGTCTCATGATAAAGCAACGTACGTTAAAGAACGTGATTCGGGCCACGGGCGTCGGATTACACACCGGAGAGAAGGTTTATCTGACCCTGCGTCCGGCCCCGGTCGATAGCGGCATCATCTTTCGGCGCGTGGATATGCCGCAGCTCGTGGAAATACGGGCATGCCCAGAGAACGTGAGCGATACACGGCTCTCGACTACGCTTGAGCATAATGGCGCACGGGTTTCGACGGTCGAGCACCTGATGTCGGCGTTCGCCGGTCTTGGAATCGACAATGCCTATGTCGATCTCACCGCGCCCGAGGTCCCGATCATGGATGGCAGCGCGGGCCCATTCGTTTTCCTGATCCAGTCGGCAGGCGTCGAAGAGCAGTCGGCCCACAAGCGCTTCATCCGGCTTCGCAAGACCATCGAGATCGAGGACGGCGACAAATGGGTCCGGTTCGAGCCTTGGGACGGATTCAAGGTGTCGTTTACGATAGACTTCGATCACCCCATCTTCCGCAACTCTACCCAGGTGGCCTGTATCGACTTCTCCACGACCTCCTTTGTGAAGGAGATCAGCCGCGCGCGCACTTTCGGCTTCATGCGCCAGCTTGAGGCCCTACGGCAGAATGGCCTGGCCCGGGGAGGCGGCCTCGACAATGCCGTGGTGATGGACGATTTCCGCATCCTGAACGAAGACGGATTGCGTTACGAGGATGAATTCGTCAAACATAAGATCCTGGATGCGATAGGCGACCTCTATCTGCTGGGCCATCCGCTGATCGGGGCCTTCAGTGCCTGTAAATCCGGACATGCCTTAAATAACCGCCTGTTGCGGGTATTGGTGGCGGATAGGGATGCCTGGGAGATCGTCTCGTTCGAGGAGACCGATAGGCCGGCCATATCGTTTGCCAGGACGGTGCCCGCAGTTTAACCAGGTCTGTGGGCGGCGTTACGACCTCTATAGGGTAGCGGTGTGAAAGAACGCAAGTCGGCGGATGTGACATTACGGATCGTGGGTCATAGAAGCCGCGTGAATCGCCAGTGGCGATTGGGTCCGCGCCAATGGCGCATCGCTATCGGCGTGGGCGGCGGCGTGATCCCGCTGTTGCTGGCGTTTGGTGTCTATGGGCTCTTGCGTCTCTTTGTCCCCGATTCGATCGGTGGCGGGGTGGGTGTTGCGCCAATCGCGGCGGCACATGCCGAGGTGGCGTCTCTTGCGCGTGATACCGCGGCCGGTCTCGATGTCATGGCCATCGAGCTTGGTGCGCTCAATGCCAACGCCGTGCGGCTCGCGCGCCTGGAGCGCCGGCTGGCCCATTCGACCGGCATCGCGTTGCCGCGTGCCCAGATGCGTTCTGCACCGATGCGCACCGTGCCGGTGTCCTCGCCTGATTCCTCGCGCCTTATCACAAAGCTCCGTGTCTTGGCGCACCGGCTCGCACCCGCAGCCTCCAAGCGTCGGGCATTATGAACATTATCATTCTACGCGAAGGCGACGCGCGTTCCCGTCCCGTACATGTGAACCTGCGCACGATGGTGGCCGGGGCCCTACTCCTGTTCGGCCTTTTGCCGCTTACCCTGGGGGCGCTCGCGTTTTGGCTGGCCGCGGCCCATACCCCGGGGGCGCCCGCAACGGGCGCGGGCGTCCCGGCGGCGGCATTGGGTCAGGCCCGTCGGCTTGCCCGGATCAGTCATGCTGATCTGTCGCGACTCGCGGCCATGGTAGGACGGCTGCGCGCGCGCGCGAGCCGACTCGACGCCTTGTCGGCGCGTCTCGGGGCCCTGGCCCGGCTGCCCGCCCGACCGATGACGACGCGTGCGACGTTCACCACCACCCCGGCGGTGCCGATATCCGGCACGGACTGGACCGTGGCCGGTCTCAAGGCCATGGCGCAACGCCTGAAGGCGGATTTCATGCGGCGTTCGGCCGAGATGACCGTGCTGGCATCGGTGCTGGCCGCGCGCCAGGTCATGGCGCTGACCACCCCCGGGGGTTGGCCGGTACGTGGCGGCTGGATCTCCTCGCCCTTCGGCCCGCGTCCCGACCCCTTCACTGGCCGCCCCGGTTTCCATCCCGGCGTCGACATCGCCGCGCCCATCGGGACGCCGGTGCGGGCCATGGCGGCTGGGATCGTCATCTTTGCTGGCGGCGACGGCGGCTTTGGGCGGCTCGTGAAGGTCGAAGACGGTCACGGCGAGATCACCATGTATGCCCATTTGAGCGCGCGCTATGTGCACGTCGGGCAGGTCGTCTCCAAACACGAACTGCTGGGACGAGTCGGGGACACCGGCTATTCCACGGGCCCGCACCTGCATTTCGAGGTCATGCTCCACGGTGTACCCATCAACCCCATCGGCTTCCTGCGGCTCGCAGATCGGCGCTGAGCGGAAAAGTGTTCAAGTAAACCCCCTTTTCGGCCATAATGCGACTTTTTCTGATCGGTTCAGAGGGCTATGGCCGCCAACGTTCTGAGTAGATTTTTCGGTAGCCGCAATGATCGCATAGTGCGGCGCATGCGCCAGAAGGTAGCGGCGATCAACGGCCTCGAGTCCCGCTATACGGCCTTGTCGGACGACGAACTGCGCGGCCAGACAGCGACGTTCCGGCAACGCCTGGAAAACGGCGAACCCTTGGAGGCGCTACTCCCCGAGGCCTTCGCGGTCGTGCGCGAAGGCTCGCGCCGGGTGCTCGGTATGCGTCACTTCGACGTCCAGCTGATAGGCGGGATGGTCCTGCACGAAGGCAAAATCGCCGAGATGCGCACCGGGGAAGGCAAGACCCTGGTGGCCACGCTCGCGGCCTACCTGAATGCGCTACCGGGTTCGGGCGTGCATGTGGTGACGGTGAATGATTACCTCGCCTCCCGCGATGCCGAGTGGATGGGGCGTCTCTATCGTTTCCTGGGCCTTTCGGTTGGGACCATCGTGTCGACGCTCGATGGGCCGGCGCGCCGCGAGGCCTATAACGCCGACATCACTTACGGGACGAACAACGAGTTCGGTTTCGATTACCTGCGCGACAACATGGCGTTCAGCGCCGATGAGCGCGTGCAGCGCCGGTTGCACTACGCGATCGTAGACGAGGTCGACTCCATTCTCATAGACGAGGCGCGTACGCCACTCATCATATCCGGCCCCACCGAGGAGAATACCGATCTCTACGTCAAGATCGACGCCATCATCCCGCGGTTGAAGAGGCAGGAGGCCGAGGGTGCGCCCGGAGATTACACGGTCGACGAGAAGGCCAAGCAGGTCTACCTGACGGAGGAGGGGCACGAGACTGCCGAGCGCCTGTTGGCCGCAGCCGGCCTGCTCGCAGAGGGTGAGGGCCTTTATGATCTGGGGAATATGGGCCTTCTACATCATCTGAACGCCGCCTTGCGGGCGCACGCCATCTATCACCGCGAGGTCGATTATATCGTGACCGACGGCCAGATCGTGATCGTCGATGAATTCACCGGGCGCATGATGCCGGGGCGGCGCTGGTCGGATGGCCTCCACCAGGCGGTCGAGGCCAAGGAGCGGGTCGAGATTCAGAACGAAAACCAGACGCTCGCCTCGATCACCTTTCAGAATTATTTCCGGCTCTACGACAAATTGGCCGGTATGACTGGTACGGCGGATACCGAGGCCTTCGAATTTCAGGAGATCTACAACCTCGAGGTGACGGTGATACCGACGCACCGGCCGGCAATCCGCAAGGACCATGGTGATCAGGTCTATCGGACTACGGCCGAAAAGCATGCGGCGATCGTCGCCGATGTTGGGGAGGCCCACAAGAAGGGGCAGCCGGTGCTGGTCGGCACGGCCTCCATAGAGAGTTCGGAGAGTCTTTCCGCGCTCCTGAAGAAGGCGAACATCCCCCATGAGGTATTGAACGCCAAGCATCATGAGCGTGAGGCGCAAATCATTGCCCAGGCGGGTCGCGAGGGTGCCGTAACGATTGCCACGAATATGGCCGGGCGCGGCACCGACATCGTGCTCGGAGGTAATCCCAATACCGCACCGGGGGCCGATCCCGACGAGGCCGCGCGCGAAGAGGTCCGCGCCGAGTGGCTGGCGCGGCATGATCGCGTGATCGCGGCGGGCGGTCTCAAGGTGATCGGCACCGAGCGGCACGAGTCGCGGCGAATCGACAATCAGTTGCGTGGCCGCTCCGGCCGTCAGGGCGATCCGGGCGAGACCCGCTTTTATCTCTCCCTTGAAGACAACCTGATGCGCATCTTTGGGTCGGATCGGGTAGCCGGGCTCATGGAAAAACTCGGCATGGAAGCGGGTGATGCCATCGAGCATCCGTGGGTGACGAAGGCCATCGAGAACGCGCAACGCAAGGTGGAGGCGCATAACTTCGATATCCGCAAGCAGTTGCTGGAATACGACGATGTCGCGAACGATCAGCGCAAGGTGATATATGAGCAGCGCAACAAACTGCTCGTAGCCGAGGATGTCAGCGCGAGTGTCTCGGCCATCCACCGTGATGTCGTCGACGCCTTCATAAGCGAACACGTGCCGCCGGGCAGCTTCGAGGAGCAATGGGATATCGATGGGCTGAAGGCGACGCTCGACCGCGAGCTGCGCTTGGATCTCTCTGTCGATCAGTGGCTCAAGGAAGACGCCAGCCTAGACGAGGACGGCCTGCGCGCGCGCATCCAGAAGGAGGCCGAGGAGCGCTATCGGGAGAAGTCCGCGCAGATCGGTGAGGAAACCATGCGGCATCTGGAGAAGGCCATCATGCTCCAGGTCCTCGATCTGCAATGGAAGGACCACCTTGCGGCCATGGATCATCTGCGCCAGGGTATACAGCTGCGCGGCTACGCGCAAAAGAGCCCACAACAGGAGTACAAGCGCGAGGCCTTCGAGCTGTTCTCGCAGATGCTCGACCGCATCAAGCGCGAGGTGATTACTACCATCGTCCAGGTCGAGATCCAGGACGATAGCGATATCGACCTGATCGATGAGCAGCGGCGCCAGCAGGGGGTCACGTTCTATGATCATCCGAGCCTCGATGCCGCTCAGGCGGACACGGATACGGATACCATGGTGCAGACCGTGGTGCGCGCGGGGCCCAAGGTGGGGCGCAACGACCCATGTCCCTGCGGATCGGGAAAGAAATACAAACAGTGTCACGGGCGTCTCGTCTAAGGAGCGATTATGGCTGTGGGAGTCAAGGCTATGCCGCCGCTTGGTGCCATTGCCGGTGTGCGGCTCGGTACCGTGGCCGCCGGTATCCGCAAGGCGGCTCGGCAAGACCTCGTGGTCATTCAGTGTGATTCCGGGACTACGGCCGCGGCGGTCTTTACTCAGAGCCATTTCGCGGCCGCGCCGGTGATCGTGGCCAAGGCCCATTGGCGACAGAGCGAACCGCGCGCCCTCATCATCAACACCGGCTACGCCAATGCCGCGACCGGCGAGCCCGGCCTCGCCGACGCGCGGGCCTGCTGCCAGGCCCTTGCGCAGGTGCTCAGCTGCCGGCCGGATGAGGTCCTGCCGTTCTCGACGGGGGTCATAGGCGAGCGCCTGCCGGTCTCCGCAGTGATTGCCGGTATCCCGCCGGCCGTAGGCACGGCCTCTGAGGATGGGTGGATGGACGCGGCGCACGGCATCATGACGACCGACACGGTGCCCAAGGGCGCGACGTGCGAGATGGTCATGGACGGCAAGCCGGTACGGATCACCGGCATCGCCAAGGGATCGGGCATGATCCATCCCAATATGGCGACCATGCTCGCGTTCGTGGCGACCGATATCGGATCTGAGCGCCCTGTCCTGCAAGCGGCGCTCGCGCGGGCCGTGAAGACCACCTTCAATGCCATCTCCGTGGATGGAGATACCTCGACAAACGACGCCTTGGTGGTACTGGCCACGGGCCGGTCGGGCGTGCGCCTGACGGCCGCTGAAGGGCCGGCGTTTACGCAGTTTTGCGAGGCCTTGGAGCAGGTCTGCGCGGAGCTAGCGCAGGCCATCGTCCGCGACGGCGAGGGCGCGACCAAGTTCGTGCGCGTGGAGATTTCCGGCGCGCGGTCCGATGACCAGGCGCGCATCGTGGCCGACACCGTCGCCACCTCGCCGCTCGTGAAGACCGCCCTGTTCGCGAGCGACCCCAACTGGGGCCGTATCCTCATGGCCGTGGGGCGCGCGCCCATCGCCCTCGACGATCCGGACCGGGTGACGGTGAGCCTAAACGGTGTGCGGGTATTCCGTCACGGCATGGTCGATCCGGATTATCGCGAAGAGGCCGGCCAAAAGGCCTTGGCAGCCGCGGATATCACAGTCGGCGTCGACCTCGGCCAAGGTCATGGGCGGGCGGTTGTGCATACCTGCGATTTCTCCTACGACTATGTCCGCATCAACGGATCCTACCGGACCTGAGCGCGTCGTCGCCGCGATCATCCGGGATGGCGACGGACGGGTGCTGGTGGCGCGCAGGCCTGAAGGCAAGGTGGGTGCCGGGTTCTGGGAGTTTCCTGGTGGAAAGGTCGATCCGGGAGAGTCGCAGAGCGAGGCCCTAAGGCGCGAGCTCCATGAGGAGCTCGATATCGCGGTCGGGGCCTGCACGTTTCTGCCGCATTATCGCGCGGCCACGCCGCCGGGGATCGATCTCGCGTTCTGGCGGGTGGATGCCTATGAAGGTGTGGCGCGGGGACGCGAGGGCCAGGAGATCCGCTGGTGCCCGCCGGATACGCTGCCGGATCTGCCGTTTTTGCCGGCCGATCGTCCGATTCTCGCGCGCCTGCGCCTGCCATCTTTCTATCTCATCAGCGATGTCGACCATCTCGGCGAGGCCTTGTTCGAGGAGCGGCTCGCGCAAGCCGCGGCCCGCGATGCCCTGCTGTTGCAGTTACGCGAGCCCTGGCCGGCCTCGCGCCTGCGCGCCTATGCCCAGCATCTGCGGGCGCTTCTCGCCCCTTACGGCGGACGCTGTATCGTCAATGGTGACCCGAACGAGCTCATGGGTTGCGCCGACGGCATCCATTTGCCGGCCTCGCACCTGGCGCGCATCGACGCCCGACCGGCGGCGACGCTGGTCGGGGCCTCCTGCCACGATGCCGGGGAACTGCGGCGCGCGGCGGCCATCGGCTGCGATTTCGCGGTGCTTTCGCCCGTGAAGCTGACGCCCAGCCATCCGGATGCGGCGCCGCTTGGCTGGGCGCGCTTTCGGGAACTGGCCGCCGAGGTCCTGCTGCCGGTCTATGCGTTGGGGGGCATGACCATCGCCGACCGGGTATCGGCCGAGACCCATCTTGCCCAGGGGGTGGCGCTACGTAGCGGGGTGTTCGGCAAAGACGCCGATTTACCCGTACCCTGACTCGCAACGCCGGCGATCCCCGGATGGCGGACATGGCATCCGCAAGCGCCTTCCCGGACACCAATCGGGCGCCGATCGCAAGACGGCCGGCCCTCGGAGACCCGATGGTTCTTTGTCCGGGGTCGCTTTGGTCCCGGGGAGGCCGCGTTACAGCCGGTGCGCGGCCGTCCTTATTGAAGGGGTGGGCCGCGGCGCGTATCGTGGCGGGCATGATTGCCATCACCCCCCATATCTCGCTTTCCGAGAATGACATCGAGGAGCGATTCATGCGTTCGCCGGGGCCCGGCGGACAGAATGTGAACAAGGTCGCTACCGCCGTGCAATTGCGCTTTCATGTCGCAGGCTGCGCGGCGCTACCGCCCGATGCGCGGGAGCGTCTGCGGCATCTTGCGCGCGGGCGTATCACGCACGAGGGATACCTTGTGATTCGTGCGCACACCTTCCGGACGCGCGAGCGCAACCGCCGCGAGGCCCGCGAGCGCCTGGTCCACTGGATAAGCCGGGCCCTCGCGGTCCCGGAGCGGCGTATCGCGACCCGTCCGAGTCTGGCGTCGCATCGCCGCCGCCTCCAGGGTAAGCACGCCCGTGGCGCGCTGAAGGAGCGCCGTCGCCCGGTCTCTGCCGTCGACTAACGCGGGATGTCGGGGCGGTCCTGGTCGTCGGGTCCTTTCAGGTTTCGATCAAAGTGGAAGCCGACGATGCGGTAACCATAGCCCATATAGAAGCGGTGCGCCCCCTCGTTGGTCACGTAGGCGTCGAGGACGGCCTTCTCGCAGCCCTGCCGCCGCGCGTAATCCTCGATCCAGGCAATGAGCGCCTGCCCGATACCCTGGCGGCGCCATGATTCCTCGACGATCACGTTGTCGATGTCGACATAGCGCCCGCACCAAAAGCGCGTCCCAAACCACAGACCGGCGATGGCAATGCAGCGCTCACCGGCAAATGCCCCGGCGCAGCGATAACCCTCCTTGCGCATGGCCTCCAACCGCAGGGCAAGCGTGGCCGGCGGTACATCCGGATTCAGTATCTGGATGAGCGGCAGGATCGTCGTCAGTTCGCTCTCGGCCAGGAGCCGGATGTGGGGCCTCGCCTCCGATTGCCTCGGCCCGGTGTCGCTTGCTTCCTGATCACGCATCGATACAAATCTCCGGTGTGCGCTCATGCGGCGGCGTATTGGCGCCGAATCCCTGTATTTCGTGTCTCGCTATTGTATCGGTCCTGATCGCCGGCGACTATTGGGCGAGACCGGATCACCCCGAGGTCGTGAACGTCTCTGTGCAAGGCTCGAAGTGGACACCGTCCCTGAATCCATAGACGATCGGTCCATTGGCCATGGAGCATCGCCCAAGATGCCGCATAGTGTGGAGAGCGGTGCGCGTACCGGGATTGCGCCGATGCGGATCGGGAGGGCCATAGGCCGCGTTGTCAAGCTCAGGGGCGCTGCGCTGCGCCCGACCGATAATGCGCGGCCTGCGCCGCTTCGAGCCTCGTGTGCACCGCCGACCAGAACGACCACACGGGCCTCGACCGATTCCTCGCGCGTAGATCGAAGATGGCGGGCCGCCATTGCGCACGGCCGGGCGTTCGGAGAAGCCCACTCCTTGGCGGGCGAGGTCTTGGCCTCACCCTTGTGAACGCTGATGTCCTGATGTGGGGCCTCGTTTACGGCCCCGATCACGGATGTGTAGGCTGCGTTGAGCGCGATCCCCTGGACCCCGGCCCGGAAGCACGCCGTGCGAACCTGGCAGGTCTGATGGCCGGTTGTTTCGTTCCCGCCTTCCAGCGCGAAGAATCGATGGGAGTAGGCCCGGTGCCGCGCCTGGTTCCACTCGGCAGATGCCGTGTGTTCGATCCCGGCGCCGCCAAGGCGGACGCCACCACACGAAGCCAGGCGCATCAGACGGTCGTGATATTCCCCGATATAGGGGTCTTGGGGGGCGGAGCAGGCGCACACGCCCGTGCGGTGGCCCGGCCAACGCGAACCTGTGTCGTGACCGCGCTGATGACAGTCGCACCTTGGGAAACGGCACGCTGTCAAACGGGCGTGTCGCCGATCCCGCTCCGCCCTTGTTCGGTGCCGGCTGTGCGCGCCTGGCGCGCCATACCGCTACCGCGCCGCTCGGCCTGAACCGCCACCGTTTGGCCCGGCGGCTACGCCGCCAGCAGCGGCCGCATCCCCACCTCCCCCCTGCGCTGCACGGTCTGGCAGCCGGGCCTTGGGGTTCCCCCCGCACTTTCTCTCATGCGGCCATAACGGGTCTGTCAGTCTCTATATGGGTCGTTGTCCATCAAGTGGTAGGGGCCTCGCCCATGTGCTGGCCCGCTTCCCCCTGAGAACTGCCGCTTCTCAACCGAATCAGCCATTATTATCCGTCTATAACCGCCACGCATCCGGAAATGGTGTAGCGCCGCTTCCCACGAGATTTGCCCGAGGCCAGGTTTTTCCAGGGCCCCGACCCGGCACGGTCCTTGCCCTAAGGTCTCGGTACCCGGCGCTCCAGGTTTTTTACGGGCCCGGCACCTTATCCTTCCCAAGACAAGGAGTATCACGACATGACGACATTGAACGAGGAACTGACGGCGCGCGTCGCCGCCTATGGCGCATGGGCCAAGCGGCGTCGCTATGGGGCCAACGGCCCCAACAATCGCCGGCTGTGGGTGCTGGCGTGCATGGATGAGCGCCTCCCCGTCGACGAGGCGCTCGGCATCCATGTCGATACGCCCGCCGGCGGCGGCGATGCCCACTGTTTCCGCAATGCCGGCGGGATCGTGACCGATGATGCCATCCGCTCGGCCATGCTGACCTGCCAGTTCTTCGGGACCCGCGAGATCGTGATCGTTCAGCATACCCAATGCGGGATGCTGTCGGCCAACGCGCGTGATCTCGAGAAGACCCTGCGTGAGCGGGGCGTGGACCCCGATGCGGTGACGCTCGACCCGACCTTGCCGGAGCTCACCTTGGCAAAGGGCGCGTTCGCCAAGTGGATCGGCATGATGGATGACGTGGACGACACATGCCTTAAGACCATCGAGACCTTCCGCGCGCACCCGCTGATTCCCAAAGACGTGACGATCAGCGGTTGGATCTGGGAGGTCGAGACCCGGCGCTTGCGTGCCCCGCGTCGCGACAAGGGCGGACGCGAGGGCACCGATGTCACCCCCGCGGACTTCGGACTGACCGGTCGGCAGCCGCCGCGCTGGACCTAGGCCCTGCAGGGGCGCCCATGCGGCGCCCCTGCCTCTCTTCGATTTTTCTCATGGATTTCTGGAGCGACTATGGCACCCACCTATGATTACCACTGCCTGCGATGTGACAATCATCTCACGATCCGCCACCGGATCGGCGCGCCTCGGCCATGCTGCCCGCATTGCCAAGGCCCGTTACGACCGGTGATATCGGCGGCGCCCGCCATACATGCGCGCATGGCCCACGGTCGCGAGGACGCGGTGCGCGTGCTCGAGTCGTCCCGTTCGGTGCCCTGCCAGACGTGCGGCACGTCCTGCCGGCACCACTAGGCACGCTTTCGATCCCGGCGTGATCGCCCTATACTGGTGGGCCATCGTCCGGCACCTGGCCTGGCATTGCGCCACGCACGGGGCTGATGCGCGAGGATTTACGCCATGACGAACAAGGACCCGCTCGCGGACTTGAGTCCGCTGTCGTTTCTGCAGATGTTCGTGACGCAAAGCGTCAAGCTCTCCGGCCTGGCCCCCGGCGCTCCGCGCCACGACGCCATCGAATACCTCGGCCTTACAGCCAGCAGCTGTCTCGAACTCTACGCGCGCCAGCAGATGAATCTGCCCGAAAAGATCGATCGCGAACACTATCAGCGACTCATCTTGTACATCAAAAACGCGATCGGCGGCGAATTCGAGGCCGTGTCGGGCGCCGAGGGGGTCGTGCACGTCGAGAATCATCGCTGTCCGTTCGGCGCGCGCGTACGGGATGCCCCGGAGTTGTGCCGCACCACGGCCTCGGTCTTCGGCGGGATCGCCGCGCGCAATTTCGGCTATGCGAAGGTCGAGCTGAAGAGGCGCATCGCACTGCGCGATGATCGTTGCGAGGTGTGCATCTATACAGATCGGGAAGCGGCCAAGGGGCAGGCGGGTGACGAGTATGTGAGCGAAGGCGAGACGGTCGTTTCGCGGCAGGCCCTGGCGGATATCAGCGTGCGTGTTGCCGACAAGATGGCGCACGCCCTGTGCCCGTCCGGACGCGCGCATGGCGCGCATTACCGGCCTCTGATCGTGGCCGAATCCCGCGCCATGCGCGAGATACTGAGGGCCGTGGAGCAGGTGGCACCGACGCGGGCCAGTGTCCTCATAAGCGGAGAGACTGGGGTCGGCAAGGAGATCGTAGCCCGTGCCATCCATGCCTTAAGTTCCCGCAGTGCCGGCCCGTTCCTGGCCGTCAACTGCGGCGCTGTTCCTTCCAATCTCATAGAGACGACGCTATTTGGCCATGAAAAGGGCGCCTTTACGGGGGCCCACAGCCTTCATCATGGCCTGTTCGAGCGCGCCGATCGAGGGACGTTGTTCTTAGATGAGATCGACAGCCTGCCGTTATTCTCGCAGGCCAATCTGCTGCGCGTCTTGCAGGAAGGCGAGTTCGAACGGGTCGGTGGCGGGCAGGCGCGCCATGTCGACGTACGCGTGGTGGCGGCTGCCAATCGACCGCTCGAATCGCTGGTCGCCGCCGGCCAATTCCGCGGGGATCTCTATTACCGGTTGAATGTCGTACCGGTATGCATCCCGCCGCTTAGGGAGCGCCCGGAGGATGTGGCCGGCCTCGTTCATCACCTGCTCACGGCGCTGGCACAACGCCATGGTGGTCCGTCAAAGTCCTTGAGTGATCGTGCCTGGGGGCAGGTGATGGCCCATACGTGGCCCGGTAACGTCCGCGAACTCGAAAACGTCCTGGAGCGGGCGTTTTTGTTTACCCCCGGCCGTGTGATCGATGATGTCGATTTACATGATGGGAGCGGTATCGCCGTTCCTTACGCGCAGTCGCCGGGCACCGGCGGAATGCTGCATGCGGCCAGACGCCGGGCGACCCAGACTATCGAGACCCGCGTGCTTCAGGATGCGCTCGAGCGCCACCATGGCAATGTGACGGCCATGGCGCGCGAGATGGGGATCACGCGCCGCGCCATCCATCAGAAGCTCAAGCGCTATGCCCTGGCGGCGGCCGCCTATCGGGGCGACGGGCGCACAGCCCGCCGTCGATAGCCGCCCGATCCTACCCTTGTCTCTGCGCGAATCGTGCGCGCATTGTCGGTTACCCGACAGAACACCGCGTCGTGGCCGATCGCAGGATCAGGCCGACCTCATCCCGGCGCCTTACGCCCGCCGCCGCAAAGCCCCCGTTGCGACCCCGTGGCATGCCGCCATGCACCAAAGCCGAGTACGCGTGCGCCGAAAAGGCCAGCGGCAGGACGTGTCGTGCGCGTGCCGCGGACGGGGGCGCGCGGTGGCGTCTACGGCGGCCCCGGGCCCGGTGCCATGTTCCTTGCTGTAGCGTATCCATCGAGGGGCTCGTGACCCGGGAGCGGGAGTTGTGGCAGGGCGCGAGGCCTATCGGGGGGCTATGGATCCGGTACATGGTGCGGACGCGGGCATCGACGCGCGTCGCGAGACGTCGCATTTCCATCCTGAGGACTACGTCCTGCATCATATTCAGCGCGCTGTCGCCAACCGGCAGACGATCGAGATCGCACTCGACGGGGACGGCACACTCAAGGTGTTCGGGGGCGAAGGGACATTCACCGCCGACATTTACGATATGGCGACGCTTTGTACGCTCCCGGCCTCGTATTTTCGGGTCGAGGTGGTGTCCGTAGACGACCGGGGCGGCGGTCGTCACGATGTCGCCGAGTTGTTATGGCAGGCCGCCTATCATGCCTCGCAAGGTCGGCTCGTCAGGGGTTGCTACCACTATGATGTGGTGGAGCTCGTGCGCTGGCCGAACGTCACGCGCCTGCCCGGCGGCGAACAGGCCATCCGGCTGGCGGCACTCTTGAGCCGGCATCCGACCTCCATTCTTTTCGCAAGCCGCGTGCTCGACATCGATGCCCCGGACATTTATCGGCTGTATTCGGCGGCACACTGCGCGGGCCTCACGCGCCTCCTGAATCGCGAACCCGAGCCTCCGGCGCTGCGTCCCCATGCCAAGCGCGGCGTTTTCGGGCTGATTCTGCAACGGCTGGCGGGGCGCTAGATGGCGGATGCAGAACACAAGATCATGTTTGCCGGGCCGGTCGGCGCCGGGAAGACCACCGCCATCGGCGCCATCAGCGACATCCCGGTGGTGACTACCGAGGCGCGCGCCACCGACGATGTGGCGATGTGCAAGAGCCGCACCACGGTGGCCATGGATTACGGTGTCATCATGTTGGATGGCGGAGGCAAACTGCACCTCTACGGGACGCCGGGTCAGGAGCGGTTTCGTTTCATGTGGGACATCCTGGCGACGGGGAGTCTGGGCGTTGTCCTGCTCATGGATAATGCGCGCCCCGACCCTCTTGCGGATCTGCGCTTTTATCTGGACGCCTTCCAGGATTTGGTCGCCGGGACGGCGGTGGTTGTTGGTGTCACGCGCACCGACATGCAGCCGCGGCCTTCCATTGCCGCCTATCAGACGTGGGCCTTGGCGCACGGCCTGCGGATCCCGATTCTCACAGTGGATGCGCGATCGCGCGAGGACATCGCGATGCTCCTCAAGGTTCTGCTCGCCATGCTTGATCCGAGCCTGCGCCGATGATCGCGGCGTTGGGCCATACCGATGCGCCTGACCGGGCCCTTGACTTGCAAGGCTACGGGGTTGCGTTTGGTGAACGTGTGGTCTTGAGTTCCGTGGATATGGTATTGCCGAAAATGGGCGTGACCGCGCTTTTGGGGCCCGCCGGGACCGGTAAGTCGACGCTGCAAAGGACGCTCGCGGGATTCAACGATGCCAACCCCTCCCTGCGCACCTGGGGTGAGGCGCGCCTTGCGGGCCTTGCGGTGGGCGCGACGGCAAGGCCTGCCCTGGTATGTCAGAGCGCGCGCATGATCACAGCCAGTGTGCTCGACAACCTCGTGCACGGCTTGGCGTCGCGCGCGGATGACCTGCGAGGAGCAGTGCGTGTGGGCCCGGGAGGGCCTTCACCGGTCGGGGCTTGCGGAACTCGTGGGCCGCTTGCACGAGCCGGCTGCCGGTCTGTCTTTGGTCTGGCAGCGGATGCTGGCGGTGTTGCGGGTACTGAACGGTGACCCCCGCGTGCTTTTTGTCGGTGAACCGACCACCGGTCTCGACGAGGATGATGCGCTGCGTCTATTGGCCTTACTCAAGGAGGAGGCGCAGCGGCGCGCGGTGCTTATAGCCCTCCACAATCAGCGTCATGTGCGCTTCGTGGCCGATCGGGCCGTGTTACTGGCCGGAGGCGTCGTCCAGGAGGCCCGCGCCACGCAGGCCTTTTTTCCACGCCGCTGACTGCCGCCGGGCAGGCCTATGTGCGCACCGGGACGTGCGCTATGCCCGCGCCCGGCGCGCCGCCGGACGACCTGGACCTGGCGGCCCCCTTGCCGGCCGCGATACCGCAGGCGGGCCAGCGCCAGGCGGGGCCCGCCCGCGGCCCGCGCGGTTTTCTATGGCTGTACAAGGGTCGGCTCGCCGGCACGCCTCAGCCCGGGGTGTTTTTCGACATCGATCATGACCTGCGGGCCTTGCGCCGCGTCGGTATCACGGTGCTTGTATCGTTGACCGAGACGCCGATCGAGGCCGCGGCGTTGGATGCCCACGACCTGCGCGCGCTGTGGTTCCCGATACCGGATAGGGAGCCTCCCACAGCGGATCAGGCCTATGAGATCTGCCGGGCGCTCGACCGACTCTTGGCCTGCGGCGATGTCATCGCCGTGCACTGCCGGGCCGGCCTTGGCAGAACGGGGACTGTGCTCGCTGCCTATCTCATATGGAAGGGCGCGAGCGCCCTCGATGCCGTGGAGGGCGCGCGGCGTATCGAGGCGCGCTGGATCCAGTCGGAGTCGCAGGCGCGATTCCTCGAGGAGTTTGCGGTGTCGGTCGCCCGTTCCTCGCATTCGATACCCGATCATTCCCCACAGGAGAGGTAACGGTATGTCCGATCTCGAAGGTCATCTTCAGAAGGCCATTGTGTCGATCCCGGAGTGCGTGGCGGCGGGCTATGTGGATCTCAGTACCGGCATGCTGCTTGGCATCCGGACCGTGGATTCGCATCCCCAGGAGGTCCTGGAGCTGCTCTCGGCGGCCACGTCGGATCTCTTCCAGGGGACCAACGTGGTGACCATAGAAAACCTCTTCAAGAAGGCCCGCGGTCTCCCGGCTGACGGCGGCTATCATTATTTCCAGGAGATGATCATTACGAGCGATAACCTCCTGCATCTCTTCCTAAGGGGTAAGACACATACCGATCATGTGGTCGTTTTCGTGTGCCGTCGTTCCGCCAATCTGGGGATGGCGATCATGAAGGCCCGTACGGCGTTGCCGGATATCGAGTCGGTCGTGTAAGAACGCTATCACGCGCCGGCGTAGAACCGCTGTCCAATCGATTACCAAGGAGGTTGTCATGTTGGCTCAAGTAATGCAGAAATCCCCTCTGAATCGGGCAAGCCAGCTGAGGTCTGCGCTCCGGGGGCTAAACGCCTTATCCGCCGATATCGAGGCGTCGGCCGTCATATCCGGCGACGGGCTCATGCTTGCGTCGATGCTCGATCCGCATATCGCCGCCGATCGTTACGCCGCCATGTGTGCCTCGCTTTTGGCGCTGGCCGAGCGGGCTGCGCAAGAGGTACACCGCGGGCGACTAAAGCGCGTCATGATCGAGGGTGAACATGGCACGATGCTGCTCGTTCAGGCCGGCTGCGATGGTGTTCTTGCGGTCGCGGCGCGGCAAACCGTCAATCTCGGCATGGTGTTTCTCGAGGCCACCAAGGTCGCGGCGCGCATTCGTGGGCTACTCGATCAGTCTCCTTGAGAAGGGGATCGCGCTTGACTCGGCAGCGGCGGATGTCTGCCGATACCCATCCCGGGGGCGTATCATAAAGCCGGTGGGCCCGCCGACGGCGTGCCCTGATGGCCAGCATGGGACAATGGGACGGCGACATGGATATCGCAATCATAGGTGCAAATGGCTCCATAGGGCGGCAGATTGCCATACGCATCATCATGGAAAGACTCCTTGGCGCCACGGACCGGTTGCAGCTCGTGGGCCGACGTGATGGACGTAGCGCCGCGGCGCTTTATGGCTTTTGCCAAGACCTGAAAGACGCCTTTTCCGAAAACTGTCCGTTGCTCGATGTAGCCCTGGAGCCGGAGGATGTGGTGGCCGACATCGTCATCATGGCGGCCGGCGCGACCATCCATTCCGATCAGGACACGAAGGCGGCCATGCCGAGCCGCGATGACCTGGCGATCGTCAATCGCGCGCTCGCTATCCGTTATGCCGACGCCCTGTGCCGTTATGGCCATGGACATGAGATCGTGGTCGTGGTTACGAATCCGGTGGAGTTTCTGGTAGACATCTTCTCGGCGCGCTATGACCGTAAGCGGGTCATCGGCATAGGGGCCTATCAGGACAGCCTGCGTTTTCGGCGTGAAGTGGCGCGCTCCATCAATGTCTCCCGGCAGGCGGTGCGCGCCATGGCGATAGGCGAGCACGGGGATGGCCTGGTGCCCTTGTGGAGCAGTGTCATCGTTCAGGGATTTTCCGACAGTGAGACGCGCCGGGCGATTCATGCCGTGCGTGGCGGGCGTGTCAGCACGGACTATCCCGGTTCGGTCGGTGCGGCGCGCGCGCAGGTCATCCAGATCGTCCGAGAAGGCCGCATACGCGAGGCCTTTGCCCTCTTCGATACCCTGGCCCCGGATGTCCGGGTCGTAATCGGGCCCTTCCTGACGCTTTTTTCCGGGGCCAAGACCGACGTCGCGACCGCGAACGCGACTGTCGATCTCGTGTGCACCATTGTCGGTGGCCGCGACAGCGTGGTGGCTGCACAGGTGCAGTTGCGTGGCGAGTTCGAGGGGGTGCATACCTCCATCGGCGTGCCGATCATCGTCAATACCAAGGGTTGGGAATCGGCCTATCCGCTCTCCATGACGGATGGCGAACGCCAGCTGTTCCTGGCGGCGGCGGTGCGCGTGCAGGAGAAGATTCAGACATGGACGAGGATTTGAACGACGGTGTTGAGCGTCACGAGCTACGCCTGCGCGTAGTCAACCAGCCCGGGACCCTGCATGTCATTTCGGCGATCTTCTCGACGCGCGGCCTGTCTATCGATGCGATTCAGATCCCTCCGGCCGCCCCCGACTCGGGGACCATGGACATCACCCTCCGCTTCCAGGCCGAACCCGCGCGCCGGATCGCGATCGTACGTATGCTCTCTCGACTGGAGTGTGTGATCGCAATCGCCTGATGGGTTCCAGAACCGCTCAAGGTGTCGTCGCGCGCGCCTGATAGCGTGCATGGAGGGTACGCACACCCTCCGCCAAGGCTTGCAGCGATCCGGCGTTTTCGAGGATATCGTCCGCGAGCGCGCGCCGCACGGCGGGCGATGCCTGGATGGCCAGCAGCCGCTCTATACTGATCGCATCGAGCCCCCGCTCCTGCAGCCTGCGCCGCTGTACCGAAGGCTCGGCGTCGATGACGAGGACGCGATCGATCCACGGGGGGCGCCCGGTCTCGGCAAGCAGCGGGATCACGAGCACGGCATAGGGCCGCGCGCCTCTGGACCTGCCCCTCATGAGTTCCTGGATCGGGGGATGCAGGATGGCCTCCAGGGTCTTACGTGCGCGGGGGTCGGAGAACACGCGCTCACGCAGTCGCGGGCGCAAGATGCGTCCCTCGCTATCGGCGATCTGGTCGTCCCCGAAGGCCGTGCGCACGGCGGCATTGGCGGCTTGCCCCGGCTCCAGAAGTTCATGGGCGATCTGATCGGCATCTACGACCACCGCACCGCATTCGGCGAAGACCTGCGCGGCGGCCGACTTGCCGGCACCTGCGCCGCCGGTCAGCGCAACACGGTAACTAGCCATGGACGCTGCGCAGGTACAGGGTCGTGAGCGGCCAGCCATAGAAGAGGGCAAGCCAGATGGCGGCACACAGAAACGGACCGAAGGGCATGGGGGTGGCGCGTGTCTGGCGCCCGCTCACGATCAACGCGCCCCCGTAGAGGGCGCCGGTCAGGGAGGCGAACAGCAGCACGAGCGGCAGCATCGGCCAGCCAAGCCACGCCCCGCCGAGGGCAAACAGCTTGAAGTCGCCGCGGCCCATGCCTTCCTTGCCGGTGATCAGACGGAATATATGAAAGACCAGCCAGAGAAACACATAGGCACCGGCAGCGCCAACGACCGCCGAGTCGAGCGATGCATAAAGGCCGGCGCGATTGACGAGCAGTCCGAGCCAGAGGAACGGCAGGGTGATGGTGTCGGGCAAGATCTGCTCGCGCATGTCGATGAAGGTCAATGCGATGAGTGCGGCGGTGAGCGCAAAGGCGAACCCGCCACGTGGCGTCATCCCAAAGTGCGCGACAGATACGATGGCGGCGAGCGTCGTCAGGACCTCTATCAGGATGTATTGGCGCGGGATGGGTGCCCGGCAATGGCGGCAGCGTCCGCGCAGCAGCAGGTATCCAAAGAGCGGGATGTTGTCCCGGATCTTGAGGGGCGCATGGCATTGCGGACAGTGGGACGCGGGCCAGGCGATGTTGAAGGTCTCGGCGACGTCGGTCGCCGGCAGCGCCAGGGCCTCGCGACAGTCGCGTTCCCACTCGCGCTTGAGGATGATCGGCAGGCGATAGACGAGCATGCTGAGAAAGCTTCCAATAACAGCGCCCGTGACGGCCACGAACAGATAGCCTGCGACAGGGTCGGAGGCGAGCGGGATACCATTCATGGGTGGCGCACCGCCCTTGCTCGGTAAGCGCATGCGGCGCGCCACTTTTTAACCGCCGGACCGGCCTTTGGAGACACCGTACTTCCTATATTACCGTGAGGCCGCATGGATGAGTCTCCGTGAAGCGGGAATCGCGATCGTAAGGCCAGAAATCCCCTGGTCTTCAGGGGGAGGATGTCGACGAACGGTTACCGCGCATGGCCCGGGGCGCGCCGGCAATCCCTGAGTCCGCTTCAGACATGCCGGGTCATGGGTGGCCCGTGTCTTGTCATTCGTTGGTCACGCGCTCCACTTCCTCGAGGCTCGTGATGCCGTCGCGCACCTTTTTCAGGCCCGATTGACGCAGGTCCGAGACCCCGTCTTTTTGCGCCTGCTCGGCGATGTCATTGGCGTTGCCGCCGTTCATGATGATCTGGCCGATCGCCGGGCTTACCGGCATGACCTGATAGATGCCGACGCGCCCCTTGTAGCCGCCGTTGCATTGGTCGCAGCCCCCTGGGCCGAAGATCTTCAGGCCGAGGATGTCTTCCGCGCGAAAGCCCGCCCGGCGCAGGACTGGTTCCGGGAGTTCCAGGGGTTTGCGACAGTGCACGCACAGTCGCCGCGCCAGGCGCTGGGCGATGATGAGATTGACCGCCGAGGCGATATTGAAGGGGGGCACGCCCATGTTCACGAGCCGCCCGAGGGTCTGGGGCGCATCATTCGTATGCAAAGTCGAGATCACCATATGTCCGGTCTGCGCGGCCTTGATCGCGATCTCTGCGGTCTCGAGATCGCGGATCTCGCCGACCATGATGATATCGGGGTCCTGGCGCAGAAAGGCGCGCAGTGCGGTGGCGAAGGTCAGCTTGGCGCGTTCGTTGATGTTGACCTGATTGATGCCGGCAAGATTGATCTCGACCGGGTCTTCGGCGGTCGAAATATTGCGATCCGGGGTGTTTAGGATATTGAGTGCGGTATACAGGGTTACGGTCTTGCCGCTGCCGGTCGGTCCGGTGACAAGGACCATGCCATAGGGCCGCTCGATTGCCTCCAGGTAGATGGCCTTCTGGTCGGACTCGAACCCGAGCTTGTCGACGCCCAGCGAGGCCGATGCCGGATCGAGCAGACGCATCACGACCTTTTCGCCAAACAGCGTCGGCAGGGTACTCACCCGGAAATCGATCGCGCGCGTCTTTGATACACGGATCTTCATGCGTCCGTCCTGCGGAATGCGGCGCTCGGATATGTCGAGTCGCGCCAGAATTTTGACGCGCGCGGCGATGCGCGCCGCGAGCGCGATCGGCGGGGCGGCGACCTCCTGCAAGACACCGTCGGTCCGGAACCGGACCCGGTAAGTCCGCTCGTAGGGCTCTATGTGGATGTCCGAGGCCCCACGGTTGATGGCGTCGAGCAGGATCTTGTTGACGAAGCGGACGATGGGCTTGTCATTGATGTCACTTTCGGCGACGGCATCGGCGGGTTCGGCGCCGTCCCCGCCCGCATCGATGCCCTCCAGGGATTCGCTTACCGCCATGTCGGCCAGTGAATCGCCGGGGTCGCTGAGATTGCGGTCTATGAGTTGTCCGAGCTTACCTTCTTCGACGAGCAGGGGCTCGGGGAGCAGTCCTGTGTTGAACTTGATCTCGTCTAAGGCCGTCAGATTGGTGGGATCGGCCACGGCCACGAACAGGCGATTCCCGCGCTTGAAGATCGGCAGCACGCGGTGGCGCCTTATGAGTTTGGCGTCGACGAGCTTGATCGGAAAGGTCTCGCTGTCGAAGGCGCTGATGTCAAGTAGCGGGATACCGAATTCCTCGGAGGCGGCCTTGGCGATGGTCAGGGCGTCGAGCTTCTTGCTCTCCACGAGCCGCGTCACGAATGAGACCTTATTGGTCTGCGATTCGGCATTCAGGCGCTCGACCTCAGCCGGCGTCAACAGCTGGTCGCGCACGAGGCGCGCCGCAAGCCCTGTCAACAACACGCCGTCATTTACCATCGGATGGACTGTCGCCATGGATACAGATTCGACCTTGCCCGGTATCATATGGAGATGGCTATCTATAGTAGTCAACTTGGCGTACTTAGCCAGTCCTGTTTATCGGACCGGCCGCCCTTGACCGGACGCCTGGTATAATTTAGACTAATTCTAAATCCACACCCACACGGAGTACGACGATGAACCTGAAAGGTACCAAAACCCACGATAATCTCAAGGCCGCGTTCGCCGGCGAGTCGCAGGCCAACCGCCGCTATCTCTATTTCGCCGCCAAGGCCGACGTTGAGGGCTACAATGACGTATCGGCGGTGTTTCGTTCCACCGCAGAAGGGGAAACGGGTCATGCCCACGGCCATCTCGAGTACATGGAGGCGGTCGGCGATCCGGCCACCGATCTGCCGATCGGCAGCACCGCCAACAACCTGAAGGCGGCCATTGCCGGCGAGACCCACGAGTACACGGACATGTATCCGGGTATGGCCAAGACCGCGCGTAGCGAGGGTTTCGACGAGATCGCTGACTGGTTCGAGACGCTCGCCAAGGCCGAGCGCTCGCACGCCAACCGGTTCCAAAAGGCGCTCGACGGCCTCGGTAAGTAGGCCCTTACAATAGGCTATGCGCGAAGCGGGCCGGCATTGTCGGCCCGTCTTCTTTCTGGGAGGAGGAGGGAGATGGAAAAAGAATCGGACAAGGCCGTGGTCAATCGTGAGGGGAATCTCGAGGCCCCGACACGCCACCCCATTGCCTGGCGTGATCCGCTCTTTACCGATCCCACCGCCCTCGACGCCGAATTGACCCGGGTTTTTGATATCTGTCACGGTTGCCGCCGATGCTTCAATCTCTGTCAGGCGTTCCCTACGCTCTTTGACCTCATAGACAACTCCGCGGACATGGAGATTAAGGGCGTCGACCATGCCGATTACGCAAAGGTCGTCGATCAGTGTTATCTGTGCGACATGTGCTACATGACGAAATGTCCGTACGTGCCGCCGCATCCCTGGAATGTGGATTTTCCGCACCTCATGCTGCGCGCCAAGACCGCGAAGTTCCGCGCGGGTAAGACGCGCCTGCGCGATCGTGTCCTGACCAGCACCGATGCGGTCGGGAGACTCGCGGGTATCCCGGTTGTCGCGCAGGTGGTCAACGCCGCCAACCGCAACGGTGCAGCGCGCGCCCTGTTGCAGTCCGCGCTCGGTGTGGACGCGCGCGCGCGGCTGCCGGCCTATCACAGCCGCACCTTCCATAAGAGCTGGCAATCCGCGTCCTTGACCCCCGAACCGACCCCCGAGACGCGGGGGCGCGTGATCGTTTTCGCGACATGCTTTGGCAACTACAACGAACCCGACCTTGTCACCGATCTCGCGCGCGTGCTGGAGCACAATGGGATCGGCGTGCACCTCTACGCCTCGGAACGGTGTTGCGGCATGCCGAAGCTCGAGGTGGGCGACCTCGAAGGCGTCGCCGCCCTGAAGGAGGCGAACATCGCGGGGCTTGCCGCGTTGGTCGACGAGGGCTACGATATCGTTGCGCCGGTGCCGTCTTGCGTGCTCATGTTCAAGCAGGAGCTCCCGCTTCTGTTTCCCGACGACGCGGCGGTGGCCAAGGTCCAAAAGGCCATGTTCGATCCCTTCGAGTACCTGCTCCTGCGCCACAAGGCCGGACGCATGAGGACGGATTTTCCCAATCCGCTCGGCAAGATCGCCTATCATGTCCCCTGCCATCAGCGTGTGCAGAACATCGGTCTAAAGACCCGCGATCTCCTCATGATGGTCCCGGGGACTACGATCGAAGTGATAGAGCGCTGTTCGGGGCATGACGGGACCTACGGCGTGAAGACGGAATTCTACGAGGACGCGGTCAAGATCGGACGCCCGGTGGTGACGCGCATCCGCGCGGCCGGCGCGGATCACTTCATGAGTGATTGCCCGATAGCCGGCCACCACCTCGCTCAGGGCCTAGGCGCGCAGGCCGCGCCGGTCTCGCGTTACGCGCTGCTGCGCCGTGCTTACGGCATCGATTGAGGAATATCCACCCAAGGCAAGGAGAGCAAAGGTATGGCACACGAAGACTTGCATGAAACGGCATCGGAGCTTACGGAAGCGACCCGCGAGATGCACAGGGCGATCATTTCGCTCATGGAGGAATTGGAGGCCATCGACTGGTATCAGCAGCGGGTGGATGCCTGTCGGGATGCGGAGCTGCGCGGGGTCCTAGCCCACAACCGCGACGAGGAGAAGGAGCATGCGGCCATGGCACTCGAGTGGATCCGACGTCATGATCCGGTATTCGATCGCGAGTTGCGCAAGTACCTCTTCAAGGACGGCAGCATCGTCGCCAAGGAGCATGGCTAAACCGGCTGAACGCGAGGGTTTTATGCAGACATTGACACGCAAAGACCTGATGTCTCTCGAGAAATACGCCGAGGAGCGGCCGGCATTCCGGGCGCGCGTCATGGCCCACAAGCGCGACCGGCAGGTGGCCATAGGGGCGCACGCCACCTTGTATTTCGAAGACCGTCTCACGATCCAGTATCAGATCCAGGAGATGCTGCGCATCGAGAAGATCTTCGAGGCCCGCGACATCGAGGAGGAGCTGAACGCCTATAACCCGCTCATCCCCGACGGCGCCAACTGGAAGGCGACCTTCATGCTCGAATATGAGGATGTGGCTGAGCGGCGCACGGCGCTCGCGCGGTTGTCGGGCGTGGCGACGCGCGTCTATGTCCGGGTCGCCGATCGGCCGCGGGTCTACGCGCTGGCCGACGAGGACATGGGGCGCGAGAACGACGACAAGACCTCATCTGTGCATTTTCTGCGCTTCGATCTGACGCCGGAGCTTGTCGCCGCCGCGCGCGGCGGGGCGATGATCGCCTGCGGCATAGATCACCCCGCCTATCAGGGCGAGACTATCCTGATGGAGGCACAGCGTACAGCGCTGCTCGCCGATCTCGCCTGATGGCGCGCTATGACGCGTCCGACATCGAGGTCCTGACAGGCCTTGAGCCGGTCCGGCGCCGTCCGGGCATGTATACGCAGACCGATCGGCCCCATCATCTCGCGCAGGAGGTCATCGACAATGCCGTCGACGAGGCCATCAGCGGGCATGCGCACAGGATCGTGGTCACCTTGCATAAGGACGATTCGCTTACGGTGGAGGACGACGGGCGCGGGATGCCAGTCGACATCCACCCGGAGGAGGGGGTGAGCGGCGTGGAGGTGATCCTCACGCGCCTGCACGCGGGCGGCAAGTTCTCGGGAAAGAACTACACGTATTCGGGGGGGCTGCACGGCGTCGGGGTATCGGTGGTCAATGCCCTCTCCGAGCGCCTCGAGGTCGCGGTCAAGCGTGCCGGCAAGCTCTATCGCATGACCTTCGCGCACGGCGACAAGGTCGACGAGTTGGCGGTGGTGGGCCCGGTCGCGCGCAAGGATACCGGCACCACGATCCGTTTCTGGCCGGAGGCCCGGTATTTCGATAGCGCCAAATTCCTGCCTGCGCGCCTAAAGCACCTGCTGAAGGCCAAGGCGGTGTTGTGCCCGGGTCTGCGCGTGACATTCCGTTCGGAGCAGGATCCCGGCGATGACGCCGAGTGGTATTACGAGGAGGGGCTTGGCCAATATCTGATGGAGGCCCTTGATGACCGTCCGGCGATGCCCGCCGCGCCGTTCATCGGGGCAACGGCCGGCGGTGGCGAGCAGGTGGAGTGGGCGGTGGTGTGGCAGGGCGAGGACGGCCCGACGCCGATTCGCGAAAGCTATGTGAATCTCATCCCCACCCCGCAGGAAGGCACCCATGTGAATGGTTTTCGGGTAGGGCTTACCGACGCGTTGCGGGAGTTCTGTGAGTTTCGCAGCCTTCTGCCGCGCGGCCTCAGGCTTGCCGGCGAGGATGTGTGGGAGAAGATCGCGTTCGTCTTGTCCGCGAAATTGCAGGAGCCGCAGTTTTCCGGTCAGACCAAGGAGCGGCTCACCTCGCGCGAGGCGGCATCGTTCGTGGCGGGGGTGGTGAAGGACAGTTTTGCGCTGTGGTTGAACGCGCATGTCGCCGAGGGCACGGAGATCGCGAGAATCGCCATCGAGTGCGCGCAGGCCCGGGAGCGACGCGCCAAGAGGGTCGAGCGCAAGAAGGCGGTCAACGGGCCGGCGTTGCCGGGGAAGCTCGCGGATTGCACGAGCCAGGATCTGGCGCGCACCGAACTCTTTCTGGTCGAGGGGGATTCCGCGGGGGGGTCCGCGAAGCAGGCGCGTGACCGTACCTTCCAGGCCATCATGCCCTTGCGCGGCAAGATCCTGAATACCTGGGAGGTGGATTCGGGAGAGATCCTTGCCTCCCAGGAGGTCCATGACATCGCCGTCGCCCTGGGCGTCGATCCGGGGGTCGATTCCCTTGAGGGACTGCGCTACGGAAAGGTGTGCATCCTGGCCGATGCCGACTCCGACGGCGCGCATATCGCCACCTTGCTGTGCGCGCTGTTCGTGCGCCACTTCCGTCCCCTGGTCGCCGCCGGGCGGGTGCATGTGGCCATGCCGCCGCTCTACCGGATCGACGCCGGCAAGGATGTCTACTACGCCCTGGACGATAAGGAAAAGCAAGGAATCCTCGACAAGATTGCCGCCGGCCGCACGCGCGTGAAGCCCAATGTGCAGCGGTTCAAGGGGCTGGGCGAGATGAATCCGGTGCAGTTGCGCGAGACGACCATGAACCCCGATACGCGCCGGCTTGTGCGGCTGTTGCTGGCCGACGGCGATGGTACCGATACCTCGTTTGACATGCTGCTCGGCAAGAAGCGCGCGGCCGACCGCAGGCGGTGGCTCGAGACCAGCGGTAACAAGGCGGAGGTGGCGTAATGGCGCAGACCGAACTCCTGAGCGAGCACATGCCGGTCGTGGCGTTCACCGAGAAGGCCTACCTCGACTACTCGATGTACGTCATCCTGGATCGCGCCCTGCCCCATATCGGCGATGGCTTGAAGCCTGTGCAGCGGCGCATCATCTATGCGATGTCCGAGCTCGCGCTCGCCGCCGGTGCCAAATTCAAGAAGTCGGCGCGCACCGTCGGCGATTGCCTCGGCAAGTTCCATCCCCACGGCGATACCGCCTGCTATGAGGCCATGGTGCTCATGGCCCAGCCCTTCAGTTACCGCTATCCGCTCGTGGATGGCCAGGGCAACTGGGGGTCACCGGACGACCCCAAGTCGTTCGCGGCGATGCGCTATACGGAGGCGCGCCTGTCGCGGTTCGCCGAGATGCTGCTAGCCGAGCTCGGTCAGGGTACTGTCGACTGGGTACCGAATTTCGATGGCACGCTGGAGGAGCCGCGCGTCCTGCCCGCGCGCCTGCCGCATGTCCTGCTAAACGGCGCCGCCGGTATCGCCGTCGGCATGGCCACCGATATCCCGCCGCACAATGCGCGCGAGATTGCCGCGGCCTGTGTACGGCTTTTGGAGGATCCCAAGGCATCTGTCGAGGCGCTTTGCGAGCATGTGCTGGGACCTGATTACCCGACCGGCGCCGAGATCGTGACGCCACGCGAAGACATCGTCGCCTTCTATCGGAGCGGGAGCGGTTCCGTGCGTGCCCGTGCCGTCTGGGAGCAGGAAGATGGCGCCATCGTCGTCACCGCCTTGCCCTACCAGGCGTCGGGGTCCCGCATACTGGAACAGATCGCCGAGCAGATGCGCAACAAGAAGTTGCCGATGGTGGAGGATTTGCGCGATGAATCCGACCACGAGAATCCGACCCGGCTGGTCATCGTTCCGCGCTCGAATCGCGTGGATGTCGAGGCGCTCATGGGTCATCTGTTTGCGACCACGGATCTTGAGAAGAGCTATCGCGTCAATCTGAACCTCATAGGGTCGGACGGGCGGCCGCGCGTCTATGGCCTGCGGGAACTGCTCTCGGAGTGGCTCGCATTCCGTGTGGACACGGTCCGCAAAAGGCTCGTCTTTCGCCTCGATAAGATCAACGAGCGCCTGCACATCCTCGAGGGATTACTCACGATCTTCGACCACCTCGACGAGGTCATACGTCTCATTCGCACTGAGGACGAGCCCCGTGAGGCGCTCATGACACGGTTCTCCCTGAGCGAGCGCCAGGCCGACGCAGTTCTCGAGATACGCCTGCGTCAGCTCGCGAGACTCGAGGAGATCAAGCTCAAAGAGGAGCGTGACCGGCTGTCTCAGGAGCGCGCCGGCCTAGAGCGCCTGCTCGGCTCGCAGGCGCGATTGAGGCGTTTCGTGAAAGATGAGATCGTGCGCGACGCCAAGGACTATGGTGACGAACGCCGTTCGCCGCTGCGGGAGCGGCCTGTGGCACGTCCGATCGCGCTGGGTGATCTGGCCGCCGAACCCGTGACCGTGGTGCTCTCGGCCAATGGCTGGGTACGTCAGGCGCGCGGCCACGAGATCGATGGCGCGGCGCTGTCGTATCGCACGGGTGACAGCTTCCGTCAGGCGGCGCGCGGCCGCAGCACACAACCGGCGATCTTTCTCGACAGCGCCGGACGCAGTTATGCGGTGCTCGCGCACAAGCTGCCCTCGGCGCGGGGCTTTGGGGAGCCGCTGTCAAAGACCTTGGAGCCGGGGGCCGGGGTGACGTTCCAGGGCGTGTTGATGGGTGAGGACAGCGACGAGGCGCTGTTGGTGGCCGACAGCGGTCAGGGTTTCAAGGTCCCTCTCGCCGATCTTCAGACACGCGCCAAGGCCGGCAAGGCGGTCGTGCGGCTCGAGGCCGGGGCATCGCTTCTGAGGCCCGTGCTGGTGGCGAGGGGCGGCTGGGTGGCATGCGCCACGGCAAGCCACCTGTTGGTGCTGGCCGAGGCCGATCTTCCGGTGATGCCCAAGGGCCGTGGCGTGAGGCTTCTGGACGCACATGGGGAGAAGGTGATCGCCGTGGCCTCGGGCACTGCCGCGCAGTCGCTCGTGCTGATAGGGGCGCGTCGGTCGCTCACGCTTACCCCCGCCGATCGGCGCCGTTTCCAGGGGGCGCGCGCGACGCGTGGCAAGGCCCTGCCGGAGGCCGCGCGCGGGCTGATCGATCTGTCTTGCACGCCGTGACCCGCTGGGCGCTCGGTGTCGAGTACGACGGCGCGCGGTTTTGCGGCTGGCAGAGTCAGGTCGGTGTCGCGACCGTGCAGGATACCCTCGAGCAGGCGCTCGCAAAGGTGGCCTGCACGCCGATACGGGTAGTCGCCGCCGGCAGGACCGACACCGGGGTGCATGCGCTGGGCCAGGTGGTGCATTTCGACAGCGATGCCGAGCGCCGCCCCGAGGCCTTCGTGCGTGGCACCAATGCCCACCTCGGCTGCGACGTCGCGGTGTTGTGGGCGCGCGTGGTGCCCGACGACTTCCACGCCCGGTTCTCGGCGCGCGCCCGCCGCTACCGCTACGTCTGGTTGAACCGGCGGGCACGCCCGGCCTTGTTTCGCGATCAGCTGAGTTTCGATTATCGGCCGCTCGATGCCGCGCGCATGGAGGCGGCCGCCGCGGCGCTGATCGGCCGCCACGATTTCAGCGCGTTTCGGGCTGCGCAGTGCCAGGCCAAAACCCCCGTGCGCACCGTTCATTCCCTGACCATCGAGCGCCGCGGGCCGCTTGTCGTCATGGTGATCTGCGCCGACGCCTTTCTCCACCACATGGTCCGCAACATCGCCGGTGTGCTGGCGGCGATCGGCGCGGGCGAGCGTCCGGTGGCATGGGCGGCCGAGGTGCTGGCCGCCCGCGAGCGGGCCATGGCCGGCATTACTGCCCCCCGCACGGCCTCTATCTCGAGGCCGTCGAGTACCCCGAACGCTACGACATCCCCGTGTCCCGGGGCGCGGTCGGCGCGGGGCTGCCCCTGAACGGCTGAGCCTCGGCCCCGGTCGTGGGGCGACCAGGGGCCAGGGTGAGGGATGAGGTAATGACCGCCGTGACCGCGGGCCTGACCGTAGGGCCCGTGGTCACGCTCGATCGGGCTATATATTCTTGCGCATATATATAGAATATGGAATATAATAGGCGCATGACCACCGAGGACGACCTTTTTCCGGTATTGAGCCACGCCGTCCGGCGGCGTCTCCTTGTGCTGCTCGAGGCCGTGGGAGAGCTTTGCGTGTGCGACCTTACGGCGGCCTTGGGTCTGCCACAGGCGGTTGTCTCACGCCAGCTTGCGGTGATGCGCACGGCCGGACTGGTGGCCGTGCGCAAGCGCGGCACCTGGGTGTACTACCGGCGCCATCCCGACCTTGCGCCGTGGGTGGCGGCCGTCATCGTTGCCCTACGTAAGGCCCCGGGCGCGGGCGCATTGGTCGACGATGTACGGCGCCTGGAGGTGCGGCGGCAGTCCGGGCCGAGCGGCTGCGACACCGGCGATCGCTAAACCGGCCCATGGCTGAAGTCGCAGGCTCGTTCGCGAGAATACGATCCCCAGGGTATCCCGTGGGGGGCGTTTCGCACGAGGAGTGAGGCGTAGGCATTCTGCGATGCCCGTGTGCGCCACACCGGTTGCGTCCCGGGCGGGGTTGGCCCGCCGCGACCGGCTAGCGGTGCGTACGGGAAATAGCGGGCGACTGGGCTGAGTGGGGAGGGGTAGAGATGGTATTGGCAGTCGCGGTTTTTATATTCACACTCTTTTTGGTGATCGTACAGCCCAAGGGGCTTGGTATCGGCTGGGGTGCGACGCTCGGCGCGCTCGTGGCCTTGGTGCTCGGCGTTGTGCACGTCCAGAACATTCCCACGGTGTGGGGCATCGTCTGGAACGCGACATTGACCTTTGTGGGGCTCATCATTATCTCGCTTTTGCTAGACGAGGCCGGCTTCTTTCACTGGGCGGCCTTGCATATGGCGCGTGCCGGGGGCGGGAACGGCCGTAGGCTCTTTCCCCTCATCATTCTCTTAGGGGCCCTGGTCGCCGCGTTCTTCGCCAATGACGGCGCGGCGCTCATATTGACGCCCATCGTGCTTGCCATGCTCGTGGCCCTTGGGTTTTCCCCGGTGGCGGCACTGGCGTTCGTGATGGGCACGGGTTTCATCGCCGACACCACCTCGCTGCCGTTTGTGATCTCCAATCTCGTCAATATCGTCTCGGCCGACTTCTTCGATATCCCATTTCGGCGCTACGCCATGGTCATGGCGCCGGTGGACGTGGTGGCCGGCCTTACGACATTCGCCATGCTCTGGATTTACTATAGGCGCGACATTCCGCGGGACTACGACCTGGGGCGGCTCGAGGACCCGGTAGCTGCGATCAAGGACCCGCTGCTCTTTCGCCTGTCGTGGCCGGTGCTCGTCTTGCTGCTCGTCAGCTATTTCCTGGCCGGGCGTCTGCAGGTCCCGGTATCGCTGCTTACGGGACTTGCGGCATTCATCCTTTTGCTGGTTGCGGCGCGTGTTTGGCGGGCGGGGCGGGGGGCCGTGGTGCCGGTCGCGCGTGTGCTGCGCGAGGCCCCTTGGCAGATCGTCGTGTTCAGTCTCGGTATGTACCTCGTCGTCTATGGTCTGCGCGATGCCGGGCTTACGATGTGGCTCGCGCGGCTGTTTCAAGGGTTAGCGGCCCATGGACTCATGACGGCGACCATAGGGACGGGGTTTGTGAGCGCCTTCCTGTCGGCGATCATGAACAATATGCCGACCGTGCTCGTAGGGTCTCTTGCCGTCCATGATGTCGTGGCCATTGCGCCCGCCACCCGTGAGGCAATGATCTACGCCAACGTGATCGGCTGCGATATTGGGCCGAAGTTCACGCCGCTCGGGAGTCTTGCCACGCTGCTCTGGTTGCATGTACTGGCGCGCAAGGGACAGACCATTTCGTGGCGGACCTATATGCGTGCCGGGCTCATCATGACGCCGGTGGTGCTGCTGACGACACTGGCGGCGCTCGCGCTCTGGCTGCGCGCCCTGGGGCCCGGGTGATCCGAGAGTGGGGTAATGTGTTGCTATAGGGTGGCGGTGGCGTGGTCGGCAAGCCGCGAGCGCTCACCCCGCTCCAGCGTGACATGCCCCCCGTGCGCCCACCCTTTGAAGCGATCCACCACATAGGTAAGGCCGGAGGTCGTTTCGGTCAGATAGGGGCTGTCGATCTGCGCGATATTCCCAAGGCATACGACCTTGCTGCCGGGTCCCGCGCGGGTGATGAGCGTCTTCATTTGGCGGGCACTCAGATTCTGCGCCTCGTCGATGATGATGAACTTGCGCAGAAATGTGCGGCCGCGCATGAAGTTCAGGCTTTTGACGCGGATTCGTGCGCGAATCAGGTCACCGGCCGCCGCGCGCGCCCATTGTGACCGGCCATGGCCGTGGGCCTCGCCTTGGTTCAGGATGTCGAGGTTGTCCTCCAGGGCCCCCATCCAGGGGGTCATTTTCTCCTCTTCGGTCCCGGGCAGGAAGCCGATATCCTCGCCCACCGGGATAGTGACGCGGGTCATGATGATCTCGGTGTAACGCTGCTGCTCTATGGTCTGTTCAAGACCGGCGGCCAGCGCAAGCAGGGTCTTGCCGGTCCCGGCGTGGCCGAGCAGTGTTACGAGGTCGATGTCCGGATCCATCAGCAGGTTTAAGGCGAAGTTCTGCTCACGGTTGCGCGCCCGCACCCCCCACACCGCGCGTTCCTCTTTCGTGTAATCGAGCACGGCCTCCAGGCGCGCGTACCCAACACCGGTCTCACGGACGACGGTATCGGGCAGCGAGGCCTCGTCCCCGGGCAGAAACTGGCCCACAAACCAGCCCGCCGGGGCAGTGCCGCGGATCTCGAAGGCCGGACGTTGCGACTCTCCGCCGGCAAGCGGCTCGAGCACGTCCGCGGATGTGAGATGCAGCGTGCCGATGCCCCGGTACAGAAGGTCGGCATCGTCCAGAACCTGCTCGCTGGTATAGTCCTCGGCCCTAAGGCCCAGGGCGCGTGCCTTGATGCGCAGATTGATGTCCTTGCTGACGAGCACCGCCTCACGGCCCGGGTGGTCGCAGGCGAGTTGGCGCGTTATGGCCAGCAATTCGCCACCGACCCCGCGTGCCGGCGGCGCCTTGGCGTGGTCCCGAGGCGCCGCCCCGAGCGGAATGAAAAGGCGTCCGCCAGCGGCGCCCTCGGCATGCGGTAGTGGCGCTCCGGCGGCCAGATCAGCGGGTGCCGCCACCAGGGTTTCATCGAGAAAGCGACTGGCCTGGCGGGCATTGCGGGCGATCTCCGAGCTGCCCTGCTTATGGGCATCTAGTTCCTCGAGCACCGCGACCGGGACGTAGACGTCATGTTCCTCGAACCGGTACAAGGCCGCCGGATCGTGCATCAGCACGCTGGCGTCGAGAACGAACAGCTTGCGATGCCCGGTCATTACTGCGCAACGATCTCGCGCAGGTCCCGCAATACCGCGAGCACGTGACCGTCGACTTTGACCTTGCGATATTCCCGGCGCAAGACCCCATGCTCATCTATAATAAAAGTACTTCTTTCGATCCCCATGGATTTTTTTCCGTAGAGGTTCTTTTCCTTGATCACATCAAACGCGCGGCATAGCTCCTCGTCGATGTCGGCAATGAGGTCGAACGGAAAGCACTGCTTGGTCTTGAAGGACTCATGGGACTTGATGTCGTCACGTGATACACCCAGGATGACCGTGTTCAGGTTTTCGAACTCCTCGTAGTGATCGCGGAAATCCTGTCCCTCGGTCGTGCAGCCGGGGGTGTTGTCTTTCGGATAGAAATACAAAACCACGTTACGGCCGCGCAGCTCCGACAGTCGAAAGCTTTGCTCATCCGTCGCTTGCACCACGAGATCGGGGATACGTCCGCCGACTTCGATTTTACTCATTTCGCGTCCACTCTCCGATGATTGTTCTTAAGGGGCCGGGCAGGTCCGGTCGCCGGGCCGCGCCAACGATCGGTCCCGTCCGGGCGTTCCCCGGACAACGGCCCGTGCTGGCCCGCAACCCTCCGGCGGGCCCGCGGACGCCGCTTACGTTAGGGTCGCCACCGCCGATAGTATTCAGTATCTCGCCATCGCCTACAAGACGAAAGGCGGGCTCGGTCAAGGTGGATGTGCCGTACCGGAAATAATCATAAAATGCAAATAGTTGAGGTAGTAGGCTCCCCAACCCCGGGCATCCCGGTATCGATCGCGGGATGGGGTCGGCGCAATTCATCGGCAAAGTCCTAGGGGCGCGCCCAGTCCGCCCCGTGGAGCGCCATGAGGAAGGATGCTATCAAGCGCGCATGGTACAACACCGCGATCTGGGGCGGCCCAATGTCATCCGCTGGCGCCTCGCGGCAGGCCTTCTCACACCCTGCCAGAGACCCGCACAATTCATCGCCGAAGCGAGGCGCGCACTCCGCTTCCCACCCGCCTGGTCTTAGACCGCTTGCGGATGACGAAAACGCGCGCATCGGGGCCTCCTTCGGATCTTGAGGGCCCATGTACAGCGCGGGCTTGGTGATCGCGCGGGGCCCACGATGGTATCGCGCTTTGCGGGAGGGGACGCCGTTCAGTACAATAGGCGCGGGGCGGAGGCGGTACCGGACCATCCAAAAAACCTCCCTCATACAGACCGGGCCGCAGTCGAAGCAACGAGCAACGGGTGTCACTTGGACCCGGCGTGTTGCCGCGTCCGGTCGCGGCCGCCTCTGCCCCATGTCCCTGGCATCCGCTCGCTCTTAATGAATCGAACGCTGATCATTGAGGAGGAGTTTTGTGGTCACAGGGTTGAAGCGCAAGAACGGGCGTGTGCCGTCGCAGGGTTCGGGGCGTGCGCGATCGCGGACGCGGGTCTCTCAAGACGAGGATGACGACCTTCAGCGCCTGCTCGTTGGCCTCCAGCGACTGCATGATGGCGATTTCAGCGTGCGATTGCGATTGCGGGAGGGTCGTCGTGCCCAGCAAATCGCCCGGATCTTCAATTCACTGGCCCGCCATAATCAGCGTTTGACCCGGGAATTCGGGCGGGTAGCGAATCTTGTCGGCCGCCAGGGCCGTATCGCCGAGCGCACCTCGCTCAAGGGGATGCAGGGCGCATGGGCGACCATGATCGAGGCCCAAAATAGCGCCGTCGACGACCTAGTGCACACGATACTCGAGATCTCGCGCGTGATCCGTGCGGTCGCCAATGGCGATCTGTCCCAATCCGTCCCCTTCGATGTCGCCGGCCGGCCGGTGAAGGGCGATCTGATACGTGTCGGACGGGCGGTCAACACCATGGTCGACCAGCTGCGCTCGTTCGCTGCCGAGGTCACGCGCGTGGCCAAGGAGGTGGGCATCGAGGGCAAGCTTGGCGGTCAGGCGCGCGTGAAGGGCGTGTCCGGCACCTGGAAGGACCTCACGGAGAATGTGAATCAGCTGGCCGGCAACCTCACCTCGCAGGTGCGCAACATCGCGCTCGTGACCACGGCGGTGGCCAACGGCGACCTCTCGCAGAAGATCACAGTCGATGCCCGCGGCGAGATCCTGGAGTTAAAGAGCACCATCAACACCATGGTCGACCAGCTGCGCTCGTTCGCCGCCGAGGTCACGCGCGTGGCCAAGGAGGTGGGCATCGACGGCAAGCTCGGCGGCCAAGCCAAGGTCCCAGGGGTGGCGGGGACCTGGAAGGACCTCACGGACAACGTGAACCAGCTGACCGGTAACCTCACCTCGCAGGTGCGTAACATCGCGCTCGTGACCACCGCGGTCGCCAAGGGCGACCTCTCGCAGAAGATCACAGTCGATGCCCGCGGCGAGATCCTGGAGCTGAAAGACACCATCAACACCATGGTCGACCAGCTGCGCTCGTTCGCTGCCGAGGTCACGCGCGTGGCCAAGGAGGTGGGCATCGAGGGCAAGCTTGGCGGTCAGGCGCGCGTGAAGGGCGTGTCCGGCACCTGGAAGGACCTCACGGAGAATGTGAATCAGCTGGCCGGCAACCTCACCTCGCAGGTGCGCAACATCGCCGAGGTCTCCACGGCGGTGGCCAACGGCGACCTCTCGCAGAAGATCACAGTCGATGCCCGCGGCGAGATCCTGGAGTTAAAGAGCACCATCAACACCATGGTCGACCAGCTGCGCTCGTTCGCCGCCGAGGTCACGCGCGTGGCCAAGGAGGTGGGCATCGACGGCAAGCTCGGCGGCCAAGCCAAGGTCCCAGGGGTGGCGGGGACCTGGAAGGACCTCACGGACAACGTGAACGGGCTCGCCGGCAACCTCACCTCGCAGGTGCGCAACATCGCCGAGGTCTCCACGGCGGTGGCCAACGGCGACCTCTCGCAGAAGATCACAGTCGATGCCCGCGGCGAGATCCTGGAGTTAAAGAGCACCATCAACACCATGGTCGACCAGCTGCGCTCGTTCGCTGCCGAGGTCACGCGCGTGGCCAAGGAGGTGGGCATCGAGGGCAAGCTTGGCGGTCAGGCGCGCGTGAAGGGCGTGTCCGGCACCTGGAAGGACCTCACGGAGAATGTGAATCAGCTGGCCGGCAACCTCACCTCGCAGGTGCGCAACATCGCGCTCGTGACCACGGCGGTGGCCAACGGCGACCTCTCGCAGAAGATCACAGTCGATGCCCGCGGCGAGATCCTGGAGTTAAAGAGCACCATCAACACCATGGTCGACCAGCTGCGCTCGTTCGCCGCCGAGGTCACGCGCGTGGCCAAGGAGGTGGGCATCGACGGCAAGCTCGGCGGCCAGGCCAAGGTCCCAGGGGTGGCGGGGACCTGGAAGGACCTCACGGAGAATGTGAATCAGCTGGCGGGCAACCTGACCTCGCAGGTGCGCGCGATCGCCGAGGTCTCCACGGCCGTGACCAAGGGCGACCTGACCCGCTCCATCACCGTGGAGGCCGAAGGCGAGGTCCTTGCGCTCAAAGACAACATCAACCAGATGATCAAGAACCTAAAGGAGACTACTGAGAAAAACATGGAACAAGATTGGCTTAAGACCAATCTTGCGCGTTTCTCGGCTATGATGCAGGGCCAGAAGAACCTGTCGGCGGTCTCGCGGCTGATCATGAGCGAACTCACGCCCTTGGTATCGGCGCAGCATGGCGCCTTTTATACCGTCAATGTCGAGGAAAACCGCCTGGACCTCATTGCCTCCTACGCATACAACAAAAGCGCGACGGTGCCGACGAGCTTTGAATTTGGCGAGGGTATCGTCGGCCAGTGTGCCCTCGAAAAAAAGCCGATCAGTCTTGGCACGGTGCCGGACGACTATATTCGCATCGCCTCGGGCCTTGGCTACGCCGGTCCGGCCAACATTTTAGTGCTCCCGGTGTTGTTCGAGGGCGATGTGCTCGCCGTCATAGAGCTTGCCTCCTTCCAGTCATTCAATTCCATCCATCGCGTGTTCCTCGATCAGCTCATGGTGAGCGTGGGTGTCGTGCTTAACATCATAGGTGCGTCCATGCGTACGGAGGAGCTTCTCCAGGAGCTCCAGAACTCCAACGGGGAGCTCGAGGCCCAGGCCAAGGAGCTCGAAGAGAAGGCGACGCTGCTCGAGATCAAGAACCAGGAAGTCGAGATGGCAAGCCTATCCCTTGAGGAGAAGGCCGAGCAGTTGGCCATGATCTCGAAATACAAATCCGAGTTCCTGGCCAACATGTCGCATGAGCTGCGTACGCCCTTGAACAGTCTCCTTATCATGGCCAAGCTTCTTGCCGAGAATCGCGAGTCGAACCTAAACAGCAAGCAGGTTCAGTTCGCGAATACTATTTATGCGTCCGGGCGGGATCTTCTGAACCTCATAAACGAGATTCTCGATCTATCGAAGGTCGAGGCCGGCAAGATGGGCATAGTCGCGAGCGACACCAAGGTGACGGATCTCATAGATTATGTGGTGCGCGATTTCCGGGCGATTTCCCAGCAGAAGGATATCGTCTTTGCCATAAAGACCGCAGACGACCTGCCGGAATCGCTTTTTACCGACGGTCAGCGCTTACAGCAAGTCCTGAAAAATCTCCTGTCGAATGCCTTCAAGTTCACTGAAAAGGGCGCTATCACGCTCGAGGCGTGCCGCTACCATGGCAGCCGGACGGTGTTTCAGGCCGAAGCATTGCGCGAGTCGGCGGTGGTGGTGGCGTTCACGGTTCGCGATACCGGCATAGGCATCGCCGATAACAAGCAGCGGCTCATTTTTGAGGCCTTTCAGCAGGTCGATGCCACCACCAGTCGCAAGTATGGAGGCACGGGGCTTGGTCTTACCATAAGCCGTGAGATCTCGCGGCTTCTAGGGGGCGAGATCCATCTACGCAGTATCGAGGGTGAGGGCAGCGAGTTTACGCTCTATATGCCCCAGATCTATGTGGGGCAGGAGATCGAAGACGAGGGCAGTCAAGGGCAGGTGGCGACGCTTGGTGACGCCGTCGACATGGAGTCTGAAGGCGACTTCGAGAGCAACGACGCCATCATGTTTTCGGGACAGAAGGTTTTGGTGGTCGACGATGACGTGCGCAACATATTCGCGATCTCCAGTGTCCTTGAAAATCACAAGCTGAATGTGCTGTTTGCAGAGAGCGGTGGCGCCGCCATCGAGATACTCGAGGAAAACGATGATATTGACGTCGTGCTCATGGATATCATGATGCCCGACATGGACGGTTACGAGACCACGCAGGCGATACGGCGCCTAGAGCGGTACAAGGGTCTTCCCATCATAGCGCTCACCGCCAAGGCTATGAAGGGCGACCGGGAAAAGTCGCTCGAAGCAGGCCTTTCCGACTATATAACAAAACCTGTCGACACGACGGCGCTTCTGCATATGGTCAAGCGCTGGTTGAAGACCCGGGCCGCTGAGGCGGTGTCGTAAGGGGGAGTCGTGGACGGGGACGAAAAGATCAAGATCCTGGTCGTCGACGATCGCCCGGAAAACCTGACGGCGCTATCGGAGACGCTCGACGACCCGGATTGCGAGGTGATTACGGCGCTATCGGGAGAGCAGGCCTTGAAGGAGGTGCTGCGCGCGGAATTCGCGGTGATCCTTCTGGATGTCCAGATGCCGGGCCTAGATGGGTTCGAGACCGCAAGTCTCATACGTAAGCGGCGCAAGTCCCGTTCCATTCCGATCATATTCGTGACCGCGATCAACAAAGAGGATCAGTACGTCTACAAGGGCTATACGCTCGGTGCCGTCGATTACCTGTTCAAGCCATTTGATATCGATATTCTGCGCTCAAAGGTCGCGGTATTCGTCGAGTTGTTCCGCAAAAACCGGCAGATCAAGGCGCAGGCGCGCCTCATCCAGGAGAGCGAACGACGTGAACGCGCGCGACAGGTGGCCGAGGTCCAGAGGCGCGGTGAGCGCCGTTACCAGAATCTGGCGGACCTCGTTCCGCAGCTCGTGTGGATCGTAACCCGTGATCTGCGCTTCGAGTATGTGAATCAGCGGACGCTTAGCTACTTTCAACTCGATGGCGAGCGTATAGCAGGGCTTATTCTCGAGGAAGTCGTGCATCATGAGGACCTCGACGGCAAGAAGGGCGCGTGGCGAGAGGCCCTGCTGGCCGGCGCCGAGCTGTCCGTGGAGGTGCGCCTGCGACGCGGTCGGGACGGGGGCTTTCGTTGGCACCTCGTGCACATTCAGCCGGAACACGATGCGCGCGGGCGGGTGCGCGCTTGGCTTGGCGTAGCGACGGATATCGACGATCAAAGGCGCGTGGCGGAGGCCTTGGCGGCGGAAAAGGAGCGGCTTTCGGTCACCTTGCGGTCCATAGGTGATGGCGTCATCACGACCGATACCGCCGGCCGCGTGGTGCTGTTGAATCGCGCCGCCGAACAGCTCACCGGCTGGACGCAGGAGGAGGCCGCAGGTCGACCGTTGGCGGAGGTCTTCGTGGTGCGCGAGGTGCCGTATGTTCGGGAGGCCGTGAACATGGACGGCGCGGCCGCCACGGGTGGCGGACCGGATCACCAGGCGGTCCTGATCGGGCGCGACCGGCGCGAATGGGCGGTGGCCACCGGTATCGCGCCGATTCGCGACGCCAATGGTCAGGTGCAGGGTACAGCCGTGGTGTTTCGGGACGTGACTGATGCGCAGCGCCTCGAGGAGGAGCGCCAGAAGGCCAGTAAGCTCGAGTCCGTGGGCCTTTTGGCGGGGGCCATCGCTCATGATTTCAACAACATTCTTACCGCCATCATGGGCAATATATCGCTTGCCAAGCTTTATACCTCCGCGGGAGAACAGGTCTTCGACCGCCTGGAAGAGGCGGAGCGCGCGGCGTTATGGGCCAAGGATCTGACGCAGCAGCTCCTCACCTTCTCCAAAGGGGGCGCGCCGGTCAAGAGGCCGATCGAGATCGGCTCCGTGGTGCGCGATTCCGCGGAGTTCGCCTCGCGCGGCTCGAATATCCTGTGTGAGGTGTCGGTGAACGCGCACATCATAGTCGAGGCCGACGAAGGGCAGATCCGCCAGGTCGTGCACAATCTCGTCTTGAACGCCCAGCAGGCCATGCCGGAGGGCGGGCGGGTATGGGTGTCGATCGACGAGGTGCGGCGCGTGGCCTGTGACGGATACGGGCTTGCGCCCGGGCGCTACGCCGAGGTCGTGTGCCGCGATGAGGGTGTGGGGATCACTAAGGAGAATCAGGCGCGTATTTTCGATCCCTATTTCACCACCAAGCTGAAGGGCAGCGGGCTCGGACTTGCGACCAGCTACTCCATTGTCCGCAAACATAACGGCATCATCACCGTGGAGTCGGAGCCCGGCCAGGGGGCGGCATTCCGCATCCTGCTGCCGGCGTCCGACATGAGACTGCCATCGCTGGTCGACCCGGTTGGGCGCGTGCGTCGCGGACATGGACGCATCCTGATCATGGATGACGAAAGCTTCATCCGCGACGTCCTGGGCCGGCTGTTTACGCATTTCGGCTATGAAGTCGGCTATGCAAAGGATGGGGCGGAGGCCTTGGCCGCCTATAAGCACGCCATCGAGGAGGGCCGCCCCTATCATGTCGTCATCATGGACCTCGTGATCCCCGGCGGTATGGGGGGGCGGGAGGCCGTGCGCAAGCTTCTGGAGTTCGATCCCAAGGCCCGGGCCATTGTTTCGAGTGGTTACTCGAACGACCCGATCATGGCCAATTACCGCCACTACGGATTCTGTGAAGCGGTCTCGAAGCCCTATCGCAATGAGGAATTGCGCACGATCGTGCAAAAGGTTCTAGCGCCCTAGCTCGGCCCCTGCGGCGCGCGCCCGCAAAGGCGCGAGGCGGGCGCCGACATTCCCACCGTGACGCCATGGGACTCGGAGCGCTCAGCCGTTCTCGATGGGGCACGGATCATGACTATCCGCGAGCGCCTGTCGCGGGGAGTTGTCTGACAGGTGGCCCGGATTCCCATACGGGAATTCCCAGCGCCACCGGATGTTCCGGGCTTCATGGCCTCACGTTGGCAATGGCTGGGCGCGCAGCCCTTCCCTTGCTTGCCAACGGTCGGGCAAGTAGTATCGCGCTTTTAATTCAGGTCGGATTTATGTTGCGCGGTAGCCTTGTCGCCATCGTGACGCCTATGCGTGATGATGGCGCGGTCGATTTTGCAGCCCTTGACCGGCTCCTCGATTTCCATCTCGAGGCCGGGACGCACGGCATCGTGGCGGTCGGTACCACCGGCGAGGCCTCGACCCTGGATGTCGACGAGCACGTGGCGGTCATCACCCATGTGGTACGGACGTTATCCGGCCGCATCCCGGTGGTTGCCGGGACCGGCGCCAACGCGACGTCCGAGGCTGTCGCGTTGAGCCGCGCGGCGGCCGAGGCGGGCGCCAGCGCCTGTCTGGTTGTGACCCCCTACTACAACAAGCCGACCCAGGAGGGGCTCTTTCAGCATTTCGAGGCGATCGCGCGCGCCGTCGATCTGCCGGTGATCCTGTATAACGTGCCAAGTCGCACGGCCTGCGATCTGCTGCCCGAGACCGTGACGCGACTGGCCGAGGTGCCAGGCATAGTTGGGATCAAGGAGGCCACCGGCAATGTGGATCGCGCGCGCGCCATCCGTGCCGGCTGTCGCCCGGATTTCGCCCTTTATGGCGGCGATGATGCCACCGGCGTGGCGCTCGCGCGCGTGGGCGCCCAGGGGGTGATCTCGGTGACCGCCAATGTCGCGCCGCGTACCATGAGAGAGGTCTGGGAGGCGGTGTTCGCCGGCGACTACGAGGAGGCGCAACGCCGGGACGAGGCCCTTGCGGGGCTCCATCGGGCCTTGTTCGTGGAGTCGAATCCGATTCCGGTGAAATGGGCGCTGCATGCCATGGGCCTTATCGGTCCGCATCTGCGGCTCCCATTGACGCCATTGTCCGAGCCCAGGCGGGCGGCCGTTCGAGACGCTTTACAGCAGGCGGGGATCACGTTATGAGGTATGGATGGTTGGGGGTAGTCGTATTGGTGGGCGCAGGTCTCTCGGGATGCGCCTCTGCGGGGGGCGGGTGCCATGTGCCCGCTTATGTAGTACCCCCACCGGTGCCCCCTCTGAAAATCCCGGCGGGGATGTCCGCGCCTCCGAATCATAGTCGCTACGCGATCCACGATAGCGCGCTTTCGACGACCACCGTGCGGCGCGCGCCCGGTGATGGCCACGAGGCGCAGCCGCCCGGGGGGCCGCTTACGCCGGCCCCCGCGCAACCGCCTACCGACTGATCGGGGCGGTGGGGCGGGTCGGGACAGGAACCCGCAGGCGGACATCGGGGATAATTCAGGGGCGCGGAACGGGCGTGCATGGCAGATCTCACCATAAGGCTTGACGGTCCTGGGGCCGTGGCAGCGTTCCGTGCCGAGCGGTTGCTTCGGCGCCTGGCGCAGGTCGCGCCGGTGACCGGGCTGTCGGCCCGCTATCGACACTTCGTGTGTCTTGGCCGCGCGCTCTCGAGCGACGAGGAGCTCGTGCTCGCCGCACTCCTGGACTACGGTGCGCCGCCGCCGCCGATATCCTCGGACGCGCGCACCTTTGTGGTGGTCCCGCGGTTCGGGACGATCTCGGAGTGGTCGAGCAAGGCCACGGACATCGCGCGACGTTGCGGGCTCGAGGCGGTAACGCGTCTGGAGCGCGGGGTCGTCTGGCGGGTGATGGCGGAACGGGTGTTGACGGCCGACGAGTGCGACCGGATCGCATCACTCATTCATGATCGCATGACCGAATCGGTGCTCGCCGATCCCGACGACGACGCCCCTTTGTGGTCGAGCCGCGCGCCCGCGTGCGGATGCGCGATCGATATCCTGGGCGAAGGGGACGACGCCCTGATGCGTGCCGATCGGACCCTGGGCCTTGCGCTCTCCGAGGAGGAGCGGGGCTATCTCCTGGCCGCCTTCACGAGGCTTGGTCGCAACCCCACCGATACCGAGCTCATGATGTTTGCCCAGGCAAACTCCGAGCACTGCCGACACAAGATCTTCAACGCCGACTTCGTGATCGACGGCAGGCCTTGCGAACATACGTTGTTTGCGATGATTCGCGAGACCGCCAAGGCGAGCCCCGGTGGGCTCCTCAGCGCCTACGCCGACAACGCCGCCATCGTCGAGGGCGCAATCCTGGGTTCGCGCCTGTTCGTCGACGAGCGGACGCGGTGTTATACCGCGGGGCAGGAGCCGGTCCCCATTCTGCTCAAGGTCGAGACTCACAATCACCCGACGGCGATCTCGCCCCATCCGGGGGCCGCGACTGGCGCCGGTGGCGAGATTCGTGATGAGGGCGCGACCGGTCTCGGGGGCCACCCCAAGGCCGGCCTTGTGGGTTATTCGGTAGCCGATCTGCGCCTGCCCGATGCCCCCCGACCCTGGGAGGTCGAGCGCGGTGCGCCCCATCATCTGGCGAGCGCCCTCGATATCATGCTCGAGGCGCCGGTGGGCGCGGCGGCCTTCAATAATGAATTCGGGCGCCCGGCCATCCTCGGGTATTTCCGGTCCTTCGAGCTTGACAGCGGGGGGACGGTCTATGGTTACCGCAAGCCCATCATGCTGGCCGGCGGCGCGGGATCGGTGCGCCCCATGCATGTGAGCAAACGGGATCTGCCATCCGGCACCCCGCTTTTGGTGCTGGGTGGGCCTGCACTCTTGATCGGTCTCGGCGGTGGTGCGGCCTCGAGCGCCGCCTCCGGCGGCGCGCAGCAGGAGCGGGATTTCGCATCCGTGCAGCGTGGCAACGCCGAGATGCAACGGCGTGCCCAGGAGGTCATCGAGGCGTGCATAGCGCTGGGCGCAGATACCCCCATCCTCTCGATCCACGACGTGGGCGCCGGGGGATTGTCCAATGCGCTGCCGGAACTCGTGCACGGCGCCGGCCGCGGGGCCGACATCGATCTGCGCGCGATCCCCAACGGCCAGCCCCAGATGTCGCCCATGCAGATCTGGTGCAACGAGGCCCAGGAGCGCTATGTGCTTGCGGTTCGCGAGGAGGCGTTGGCGGACTTCATGGCCTTATGCGCGCGCGAGCGGTGCCCGGTTGCGGTCGTCGGGCGGGTGACCGAGGAGCCGAGGCTCAGGGTGCGCGACGCCTATTTTGCCGATCGCGGGGCCCCCGATCCGGTCGATCTCCCGCTGGCGCTGTTTCTGCGCGATCCGCCGCGCATGCATCGTGAGGCGCGATCGGTCCGCCGCCCGGCGCGGCTGCTTGCCACGCGTTCGCTCGACCTCCATGACGCCATCGCGCGTGTGCTGACGCTGCCGGGGGTGGCAAGCAAAGAGTTTCTGATCACGATCGGTGATCGCAGTATCTCCGGGCTTGTGTGTCGCGATCAGACGGTGGGCCCCTGGCAGGTGCCGGTCGCCGATGTCGGGGTGACGGCGACCGGTTATCACGATATCACCGGCGAGGCCCTGGCCATAGGCGAGCGCGCGCCGATCGCGGTCATCGATGCGGCGGCCTCGGCGCGCATGGCGATAGGCGAGGCGCTCACGAACCTGGCGGCGGCGCGCATCCGCCGCCTGCCCGACGTCAAGCTGTCTGCCAACTGGATGGCCAATGCCGGAGGCGAGGGCGAGGACGCCGCGCTCTACCGGGCCGTCGAGGCCGTGGGCCTGCAGTTGTGTCCGGCCCTTGGTATCGCGATACCGGTAGGTAAGGACTCGCTTTCGATGCGCGCGCAATGGACGGTAGCGGGCCGGTCGTGCGAGGTCCAGGCGCCGGTATCTTTGGTGGCCACCGCGCTCGCCCCGGTCATGGATGTGCGCAAGACCCTGACCCCGGTATGTGTGAGCGACATCGAGACCGATCTGCTGCTGGTGGACTTTGGTCATGGCAAGGATCGGCTGGGCGGCTCGGCCTTGGCGCAGGTCTACGGGGTTGAGGGCGGGCGCCCTCCCGATGTGGATGACCCAAGGCTCTTGAAGCTCTTTTTCGGGGTTGTGCAGGCCTTGAACGAGCTTGGTCTCCTGTTGAGTTATCATGATCGTTCCGATGGCGGCCTGTTCGTCACCCTGTGCGAGATGGCGTTCGCCGGAAAGTGCGGCCTGGACATCGATATCACGGGCCTTGGTTTGGACCCGATCGCGGCCTTGTTCAATGAGGAATTAGGGGCGGTCTTGCAGGTGCCGAGCGCCTCGCGCGACGGCATTCTGGGGGCCCTGAAGAAGAAGGGCCTGCTGCGCTATACGAAGCGCATAGGGACCGTACGCCCGGGACGCGACATCGTCATACGTTATTGCGGGCGCGTGTTCCTTGAGGGTGACCGTATGGCCTATGAGCGCCTGTGGGCGGAGACGTCGTTCCGCATGCAGGCCTTGCGCGACGAGCCGCAGAGCGCTGCCGAATCCTATGCCCTGCTCGCCGATCCGGCCGATCCCGGCCTTACCGCGCATGTGCCCTTCGATGTCGCAAGCCCGCTTGCCCCGCACCTGCTCTTGACCAAGCCGCGCGTCGCCATCCTGCGCGAGCAGGGGGTCAACGGGCATCGCGAGATGGCGGCGGGCTTCATGGCCGCGGGTTTCGAGGCCGTGGACGTCACCATGAGCGATCTCTTGGCGGGACGCGAGGCGCTGGCCGGTTTTGCGGGCTTTGCCGCGTGCGGCGGATTCTCGTTTGGCGACGTCCTTGGGGCGGGCGGGGGGTGGGCCAAGTCGATCCTATTCCATGAGTCGCTGCGTGCGCAGTTCGCGGCGTTCTTTGCGCGCCCCGAGACCTTCGCCCTGGGGGTCTGCAACGGCTGCCAGATGATGGCCCATCTGCGGCCGTTGATCCCGGGGGCCGATTCCTGGCCGCGGTTCGAGCGCAATCGCTCGGAACAGTTCGAGGCGCGCACGGTATTGGTGGAGATCCCGGACAATCCCTCGATCCTCCTGGCGGGCATGGCGGGCGCGCGCCTGCCGGCGCCCGTCGCCCATGGCGAGGGGCGGGTGGCGGTGACGCAAGAGGCCCGTGCCCGGCTGGAGCACGACCGGCTCGTGACGGCGCGTTACGTGGATCACTACGGGCGCCCGACGGAGGTCTATCCCCGCAACCCCAACGGCTCGACCGGCGGCATCACCGGCCTCACCACCCCGGATGGCCGTTTTACCGTGCTCATGCCGCATCCGGAGCGCGTGATCCGCACGGTGACCAACTCCTGGCACCCGCCGGACTGGGGCGAGTATGGTCCGTGGTTCGAGATCTTCCGTAATGCGCGGCGGTTTGTGGGCTAGCGGCCGGGCGAGAGCAGGGCGGCAATGAAGTCTTCGCGGTCGATGCCGAGCGCGGAGATGTCGGGCAGGGCCAGGCCCAGGGTCTCCTCGTCAAAGGATCGGCCGATGAGCGCCGACAGATCGAGGCCAGTGGCCCCGGCAGGTGCCGCATAGAGCCGCGCCGCCGCTATGCGTTGATCACGGATGGCGAGTGACACGGTGAGCGGTCCGCCCGGTGTGGCGATGGCGCGCTGACAAAGGTACAGGCCCTCGCGGACCTTGAAAAGCGACCGCGGCCGCGTTTCGCCGTCGTCGATGACGTCGGCGGAGCTGAGTTCTCGGGCCACCTCGCGGGCCTTGGCCACAAGACATGCCGAGACCGGTCGCGGTGTAAGGCCGCCCACGAGCGGCGCGAAGGCCTCGGCGAGGGCGGCCTTCACCGCTTGGGCCGACGGTCGTGACCCCGTCTCGGTATGGAGCGAGGTGAGCCCCTCTTCGAGGGCCGCCTTCAGGGCCGGGCGCAGGCCTTCATCCGGGAGTTGCACGATGTGCTGCATGAGATCGATGTCGAAATCGATGAGGATGCTGCCTACGAAGCAGAAGTGGCCGTCTATGTCCCCCGCCCCCTGTCCGCCGATTTTGCGTCCCGTTTGCGTGACAATATCATTGATCGGACGCAGCCTCGTGGCCACGCCGAAACGGCGATAGACCGCGATCGGGGCCTGCGAGAGGTACCGGTAGGCCTCCTCGACGCGACTGGGTACGAGGGCGTGGGGCCGTTTCAGGACCAGGGTGTAGAATATCTGGCCGGGACCGAGGAGCACCATGCCCCCGCCCGTCTCGCGGCGCATGACCGGGATGCCATGATCCCGGCAATAGTCGCGGTCGACGGTGGTGGCGGCGTCATCGAATGTCCCCAGGCTCACGAACGACTGCGCGGGCTCGATCAGGATCAATCCTTCCGCGCCCAGGCGCGCCAGGGCATGGAAATAGGCGATGGGCAACAGGGCGCTATTGTCGAGGGGTTCAAAGAGCTGCACGAGGTTTCCTGGGGCGCCTGACGCGAAACGCGCCTATTCTAACAGGAGAGGGGGAGGATGGATCAGGATCTGAAGGCGGTTCACAAGGCGCCGCTCTTTTCCGGGCTGTTCCCGGAGGAACTCGAGCGCCTGTTGGCCCATGCCCGGCGTCGGTCGCTCAAGGCCCATGAGATGTTGTTCGCCGAGGGCGACAAGGCCTGCGCCTTCTATTTCATCGTGGAAGGCTCGGTGCGGCTCTATCGTCTGTCGCCGCAGGGTGATGAGAAGGTGATCGAGATCCTCATGGCCGGCCAGACCTTCGGCGAGGCCGTGGTGTTCCTGGGCGGCCATTATCCGGTATACGCCGCCGCCCTTTCGGACGCCGCGCTCGTGGAGATACCGACCGACGACTTCGTGCGTGTCCTGAAGGCCAACGGCGAGATCGCGTTGCGCATGCTGGCCAGCATCAGCATGCGTCTGCACCAGCTCATCAATGATGTTCAGGCCCTGACGCTCGAGACCGCCGGCCAGCGCGTGGCGGGCTACCTGCTCGACCAATGTCCGGTCGATGCCCATGCCGCCGACATCCATATCCAGGTCCACAAGAACGTCGTGGCCTCGCGGCTCGGCGTCAAGCCCGAGACCTTCTCGCGCGTGCTCGCGACCTTGCGGGATCTTGGGCTCATCTCGGTCGCAGGCAACGACATCCATATCGCCGATCGCGCGCGGCTCGTCCGATGGCGGGATCAGGCCGGGCCTGGCAGCGGTTCTTGATGGCCGTCAAGGCTCGTGAGGCGCTTCGATATTTAGACTCGGGCCAAGGAGTGTAGAGGATGACGGAATACCGCGGATGTGAGTTGCCGGATGATCTATTCTACGATCTCGATTATGTGTGGGCGCGCCCCGATGACAACGGCCTCATCGTCCTTGGCATCACCGATGCCGCCCAGACCATGGCCGGGCGCGTTCAGAAGATCCGCATCAAGAAGGTCGGTACGCATCTGAACAAGGGACGCCATGTAGCCACCCTCGAAAGCGGCAAATGGGCGGGCGGCGTGCCGTGCCCCTTCGAGGGCACCGTCGAGGCGGTCAATGCCGCGGTCCTCGAGACCCCACACCTCGTCAACATCGGGCCCTACACGGATGCGTGGCTTGCCAAGGTGCGGCCGGTGGTGCCGGCGGATGCCTTTACGGATCTCGTGACCGGGCCCAAGGCGATGGAGGCCTTGCGCCTGTGGCTGGATCGCTACGATGTCCAGTGCATGCGCTGCGCCGAGCCGTGACGGCGCACGCAGCTGCTGTTATCGTCTGCGGGTCGTCGCGGCATAGGGGGTGAATCGTGCGTATTGGTGAGAAGGGTGAGTGCGGTGGCCCGAGTTTCGACGACCCCTTGGGATTGTTGGCCGCCTGTCACGAACGCATAGAGGGTCATTGCGCGACGCTCGTGCGCCTTGCCGCCCATGTGCGCGTCCATGGCGGGGATAGCGAGGCGCGGGTGGCAGCCGGGCGCGTGCATCATTATTTCGCGCAGGCCGGGCGCTGGCACCATGAAGACGAGGAGCGCGATCTGGCGCCGCTTCTTGCGCATCACGGCGATCCGGCCGTGACCGCACTCATGGCGCGCCTCATGAGCGAACACCGCGTCCTGGAGCAGGCCTACGCACCGCTCGAGCTGGTGCTGCAGGCGCTGCCGACCGCCCCCGGCGATGTGCCGATCGAGCCTTATGTGAGCCTCATGCGCGCGCACATGGCCGCCGAAAACACCATGCTCCTGCCGCGCGCCCGCGCGTTGCTTGCGCCCTCCGAGATCACCGTCCTGGGGCGCGCCATGGCCGCCCGCCGGGGCGTCACGATTCCAGGGCCGTGAGCGCCGGCGTCGGGTCATCCACGAGCGTGGCGACCGCCGGATAGAACTCCTGCTCCTCCTTTTCGTCGTGATGGTGGAGGATCTGGCCCACGGTATCCATGAGCGCCGCGCCCTCGTCGCCGTCGCCCTCATCCAGGGCCTCGGCGATCTCCTCGAAGAACCCGCGCAGGTCGCGATGCCCCTTGCGCAGGATGGAGGTCAGCGCATTGTCATTGCCGTATCGCGCCTCATAGGCCGGAAACAGCCACGTCTCTTCGGCCCCCATATGGCGTTCGATGGCATCGCGGAACCCCTGAAACGCCGCGCGCGCACGCACGAAATCGCCGTCTCCGGTTGCCTGTCGCGCATCTTCGAAGGCGCGATCGAGTGTACGGTGATGGCGCGTGAAGCCATCGATGAGTCGAGTGTTCATGGCGGCCCCCTCGGCGCTTGTCATGCAAGACGCCATCATTACCATATGACCGGGGCCTCGTCATCCTTGATGGCTGTCAAGGAGCGGCGGAGACTGTCGCTCGTAGAGTGGCGTCAAGGCTATAGGCGGAGGTGGAACGATGGAGGTACGACTGCTGGTATCAAAGTGGTGCCCGGTATGCCCACAGGCCGAGCAGGTGTGGAGTGAGGTGGCGCGTCGCGAGCCGATCGATTATCAGGTCCTGGACATCGCCGAGCCCGCCGGCCGGGCGCTGGTCGCGAAACTTAGGGTACGGACCGTGCCGGCGCTGGTCGTGGATGGCAAGCTTACCGCCGTCGGCCTCCAGTCCCTGGGAGACGCCCTGAAGATCGCGCAGCAGGCGGCATGAAGGCCGAGCGCCCCCCGGCGATCACCATCCGGCGCGTCTACGAATCGCCGGAGCCCGGCGAGGGCCCACGGTGGCTCGTGGATCGCATCTGGCCGCGTGGGCTTACGAAGGCCGCCGCGGGGCTTGCCGGCTGGGCGAAGGATGCGGCCCCGAGTTCGGTCCTGCGCCAATGGTTCGGCCACGAGCCGGAACGGTTTGCGGAATTTCGCCGCCGCTATCTCGCCGAATTGCGCGCCTGCCCCGAGGCGAGCGACGCGCTTATAGCGGCCGCCCATGCGGGCCCCCTAGTGCTCGTGTATGCCGCGCATGATGAGACGCACAATAACGCCGTGGTGTTGCGCGAATATCTGATGGAACGTATGCGTGCGTGAGGCCGCGTTTCTGGCGCTGATCGCTCTCCATCTGTTGGCCGCCACCACCTGGGTGGGCGGCGTCTTGTTTTTCGTGTTCGCGGTCGTGCCCGCGGCGCGCGCCGCGCCCTCGGCGGGCATCCCCGAGGCCGTGGGCCGCGCGTTCCGGCCGGTCGCCTATGTGGCGCTCGGCACGCTGATCGTGACCGGCCCCTTGCTGCTCCTGCTGCAGGGCATCGGCCCGCGAACCCTGGCCCAGGCGCGCTTTTGGATGAGCGCCTTCGGGACGACCCTCGCTATCAAGGCGGCCCTCGTGGCGCTGGTCCTGGCGCTCACGGTCTGGCATGACGCGGTACTGGGCCCGCGCGCCGAGCGTACCCACAAACCGGGCGCTACGCGCCTCGTAGGGCGCGCCATAGGCCTGCTGTCGGTCGCGATCCTGCTCGCTGGTCTGTTATTGACCCAGGGCCTCTAGCAGCCCGTCGTCTGCCGCGCTCGGGCCGGGAAGCGTCGGCGACGGATGGCCGGTCGGCCCCTCTGTCGTATCTTGCTGCAGCGCCCAAAGTCGCGCGTAGAGACCGCCGCGCGCAATCAGCTCGCGGTGGCGTCCGCGTTCCACGATGCGTCCGGCGCGCATGACCAGGATCTGGTCGGCGTGTTGTATCGTGGCGAGCCTGTGGGCGATCACGATCGTCGTGCGCTGGTGGGCGAGCAGTGCCAGGCCCTCCTGTACCGCGCGTTCGGATGCCGCATCAAGGGCCGATGTCGCCTCGTCGAAGAGCAGGATGCGCGGTTCTTTCAGCAGGGTCCGGGCAATCGCCACGCGCTGCTTCTCACCACCTGAGAGCTTCAGGCCGCGCTCGCCCACGCGTGTGTCATAACCCTGCGGCAGGGTGGCGATGAAGCCGTCGAGATGCGCAAGATCGGCCGCGGCCCGCACCTCTTCGAGATTCGCCCCCGGGCGCCCGTAGGCGATGTTGGCATACAACGTGTCGTTGAACAGCACCGGGTCCTGCGGGACCACGCCCATGGCCCGCCGCAGGCTTTTTTGCGTCACGGCGCGGATGTCCTGGCCATCCACGCGGATAGTGCCGGCATCCGGGTCGTAGAGGCGTGCCAGGAGCCTCACGAGCGTCGATTTCCCGGACCCGCTTGGTCCTACGACTGCGGTGGTCGAGCAGGGCGCCACGGTGAAGTCGACATCATCCAAAAGCGCCTGGCCGCCGTAGGAGAAGCTCACATGCTCGAACCGCACCCCACCGTGCGTAACTGCAAGATCAGGGGCCCCCGGCGCATCGGTGATGGTGGAGGGCACGTCGAGCAGGGCGAACATGCGCTCCATGTCGGCCAGGGAATGCTTGATCTCGCGGTAGACGGCCCCGAGGAAATGTAGTGGCATGAACAGCTGTATCAGGAAGGCATTGACCAGTACCAGGTCACCGATATTCATCCGGTGTTCGGCCACCCCGCGCGCGGCCAGCAGCATAAGGCCGCCGATCCCGAGTGCGACGATCGCCGATTGGCCGGTGTTCAGCAGGGCAAGCGAGGACTGACTGCGCACCGCGGCATCCTCCCATTGCGCGAGGTGGGCATCGTAGCGCTTCGATTCATAGTCTTCGTTTGCGAAGAATTTCACGGTCTCGTAGTTCAAGAGACTGTCGACCGCGTGGTTATTGGCGCGCGAATCCATTTCGTTCATCGATCTCCGGAAGACCGTCCGCCATTCCGTCACAAACAGTGTAAAGCCGGCATAAGCCGCCAGTGTCGCAAACGTGATGATGGCGAATTCCAGGCGGAACTTGGCGATGAGGATGCCGGCCACGAGCGCGATCTCGACTATCGTCGGGATGATGTGAAACAAAAGGATGTTCAGGAGCAAGGCGATGCCGCGGCTACCGCGTTCTATGTCGCGCGCCACAGCCCCGGTCTGACGGTCGAGATGAAAGCCCAGAGGTAGGGCATGGAGGTGACGAAACACGGCGGTGGCGGCGCGCCGCACGGCACGTTGCTTCACGCGTGCAAACACGAGGTCGCGCAGTTCTCCAAAGAGCGCGTTGGCGAATCGCAAGGCGCCGTAGGCGGCAATGAGCGCCACCGGCACGATGAGCGCTGGTTCATGGACATCGAGGCGGTTGACGATGTTTTTGAGGACCAGGGGCACGCCCACGCCAGCGGCCTTGGCCACGGTGAGCGAGATCAGCGCCAACGCCACTCGTATGCGGTATTCCCAGAGGTAGGGGAGCAGCTTCTTGATCGTAGACCACAGCAGGCCGCGCGCCATGGGCGTATCCCGTCGGTCCCCGCTGGGGGGCGGACCGGACCGCCTTTCCAGGCCGCGCACGACCTTTAGGCCAGTCGCTTGTATTTTATGCGCGTAGGCCGGTCGGCCTCCACCCCCAGGCGGCGCTTGCGATCGGCTTCGTAGTCCGCGTAATTGCCCTCGAACCACACGACGCGGCTATCGCCCTCGAAGGCCAGGATGTGGGTCGCGACGCGATCCAGGAACCACCGATCATGGGAGATCACGATGGCGCAGCCGCCGAATTCGAGCAGGGCCTCCTCCAGGGCGCGCAACGTGTCGACGTCGAGATCGTTGGTTGGCTCATCGAGCAGCAGAAGATTGCCGCCGCTCCTCAGAAGCTTCGCCAGATGGACACGGTTGCGTTCGCCCCCGGACAGATCCTTGACGAGTTTCTGCTGGTCGGCGCCCCGGAAATTGAAGCGTCCGGCATAGGCGCGCGAGGATACCTCGCGGCGACCCAACAGAATCATATCCGATCCGCCAGAGATCTCCGCCCATACCGACTTATTGCCATCCAGGGCGTCGCGGCTCTGGCTTACGTAGGCCGGGACCACCGACGGTCCGATGCGTAGCGACCCCCCGTCCGGCTGCTCCTCGCCCACGATCATGCGAAACAGTGTGGTCTTGCCGGCGCCGTTCGGCCCTATGACCCCGACGATCCCGCCGGGCGGCAGCTTGAAGTTCACGTGCTCCATGAGTACGCGATCACCGAAACTCTTCGTGAGATCCGCGGCCTCCACGACCAGATCCCCGAGCCGCGGGCCCGGCGGTATGAACAGGTCCTGGGTCTCGTTGCGCTGTTCGACATCCTGTGCCACGAGCGTCTCGTAGGCGGCAAGTCGTGCACGGCTCTTGGCGTGCCGGCCCTTGGGCGCGGTGCGTACCCATTCGAGCTCGCGCTTTATGGTGCGCTGGCGCGCGGACTCCTGCTTCTCCTCGATCGCGAGGCGCTTCTCCTTTTGTTCGAGCCATGAGGAGTAATTGCCTTCCCAGGGAATGCCCTGACCGCGGTCGAGTTCCAGGATCCATCCGGCTACGTTGTCGAGGAAGTAGCGGTCATGCGTCACTGCCACCACCGTCCCCTTGTAGTCCTTGAGGAAGCGTTCGAGCCAGGCGACCGACTCGGCATCCAGGTGGTTGGTGGGCTCATCGAGCAACAGCATGTCCGGTTCCGACAGCAATAGCCGGCACAACGCCACACGGCGACGCTCGCCCCCGGACAGTACTGTGACGTCGGCGTCGAAGGGTGGTAGGCGCAAGGCCTCGGCGGCAATCTCCAGTTTACGGTCCAGTTCCCAGGCGCCGACGGCGTCGATCTCGCTTTGAACCTGGGCCTGCTCCTCGATCAGGGCGTTCATCTGTTCATCGGATAGCGGTTCGCCGAATCGGAGGCTTATGGCATTGAAGCGCTCGAGCAGGGCCTTGGTGGCCGCCACCCCCTCCTCGATGTTTCCGCGGACATCCTTGGTCGGGTCCAGTACCGGTTCCTGGGGGAGGTAGCCTACGCGCGTGCGCGCGGCCGGACTGGCCTCGCCGTCGAAATCGCGGTCCACGCCCGCCATGATCCGCAGCAGCGTCGATTTTCCAGCGCCATTCAATCCGAGCACGCCGATCTTGGCGCCCGGGTAGAACGATAGCGAGATGTTCTTCAGGATCTCGCGCGACGGCGGGACGACCTTGGTCACCCGCTGCATGGTGAATATGTAGGGAATCGGCATGCGTCCAGTATACACTGGGTTTGGCGAAGTTTCTCTCGCCTGGTCGGTGTGCCCGAATGGCACCCGCAGGACCCCGTTCATCGCCTCCGCCTCCGGTATCGGACGGTGAATCGGGTAGGCTCCCGGTGCGCACCACCGCACCGCCGGATGTCTCGCTTGAGGTCGGTAGGCGAAGTCATCATAATGCCCGGCGGCATGGCGCATAGCAGGGTCGAGCGTAACCGAGGTGTGAGGATGTGGCGTGGAATAGCGGCGGGCCTGGTGTTGATCCTGACCAGTGTCTCGGGATGGGCCCATAAGCTTCCCGATCTGTCTTGTCGGGCGTTTTCCGGGAAATTCGTGCAGCTCGCGACCAAGAGCGGCCATCATTTCGAGGTCTACCGCACGGGACCGCCGTCGGCGCGCATCGGGCTTTTGCTGTTGCCCGGCAAGGCCGGCCTCGATGAGCATACGCTCGCCTGGGCCGATCGCGTCGGGGCGCAGGGCTACCGGGTGCTGACCCTGGGTCTCGGGCATGCAAGCCGGCATGCGCACGCCGCGGCCCGCGGACATGGACGCCGGGCGGCCATGGAGCGGGCGGCCATCGAATACTTGAGCGCCCCCGGGCGCAAGGTTATCACGTTCGGGTGGGGGCATGCGGGCGCCCTCCAGTCGCTCGAGGCGAGTGCTGCCGATCCCCACGACGTCTCGGGTACGGTGGCGTGCGATGGGGGGTGTCGGTGAAGGCCGCGCTCATACAACGGATCGAGTCGAAGGTGCTTTTGATCGCCTTCCAGCAGAGCACGCCGCTGCCCAAGCTTCAGGCCTTCGAGGCGCACATGCGATTCTACGGCAAGCCGCTCATTGTCCATTATTACAACGTCGATCCGGCGGCCGCCAACCCGACGGGGCGGCATTTCGACAGCGCGATCGCACAAGAGATCTGGGGGCAGGCGCGCTCGTTCTTCCGGCAGATCCGCTTCCTCTGTCGACGCTGCGCGCCCTATCCTCGATTGTTATTCGATTATCACAACTAGGTTTGCGCTCAGGCGAGCAGAAACTCGAGCAGCGCCTTTTGCGCATGAAGGCGGTTTTCGGCCTCGTCCCAGACGACGCTGCGCGGCCCGTCTATGACCTCGCCTGCGACCTCTACGCCGCGATAGGCGGGGAGGCAATGCATGAAGAGCGCGTCCGCAGCGGCCAGGTCCATGAGGCATGCTGTGACGCAGTATCCCTGGAAGGCGCGCATGCGTACCTCTTTTTCGGATTCCTGCCCCATGCTCGCCCAGGTGTCGGTCACGACCAGATCGGCGCCCCGCGCCGCGTCCTCCGGGGTCTCGACGAGATGCGCAGACCCGGCGGCCGCCCCCAGGATCTCCGGGTTCGGCCGATACCCCGCGGGGGTCGCGATGCGCAAGGTGAAGCCGAACTGCCGCGCGGCGTTGATCCACGACTGGCAGACGTTGTTGCCGTCGCCGATCCATGCCACCGTACGTCCGGCGATGTCGCCGCGATGCTCGAAATACGTCTGGATGTCGGCGAGCAGCTGGCAGGGATGGAAGCGGTCGGTCAGGGCGTTTATCACCGGCACCTGGGAATGCTCGGCGAAGGCCGCGAGCTTGGCGTGCTCGTGGGTGCGGATGACGATGGCATCGACCATGCGCGACACCACGCGGGCCGTGTCCTCGAGCGGCTCACCCCGTCCCAGCTGGAGTTCCGCGGGGGCAAGGAACATGCTGTTGCCCCCGAGCTGGGTGATGCCGGCCTCGAACGACACGCGGGTCCGCGTCGAGGATTTCTCGAAGATGAGCGCGAGGCTCGATCCGCGCAGATACTCGTGCGGCTCGCGCCTGTGAAGGATGGCCTTGAGCGTCATCGCGCGCTCTATGAGCATGCGCAGCTCCTTGGGCGTGCAGTCCATCAGGCTCAAGAAATGCCGAATCATGACGCCAGAAACTCTTGGATGGCGTCGGCGGTGCCGGACGTCAGGAGGCGGGCCTCTTCGTCACTCAGGATGAGTGGTGGCAGGAGGCGTACCACCCGCTCGGCGGTGACATTCAGCAAAAGACCGCGGTTCAAGGCCAGGCGCATGACGGCGTGCGCCGGCCGATCCAGTTCTATGCCGAGCAGGAGCCCGCGGCCGCGTACTGCCTTGACGCCGGCGGTGTCGTGCAATCGCTCGCGCAGGCCATTGAGCAGCCCTTGCCCCAGCGCTGCGGCCCGCTCCCAGGCGCGCATGCCCTCAAGCGTCTCGATCACGGTGCGGCCTACGGCGGCGGCCAGCGGGTTGCCGCCGAAGGTCGACCCATGCTGACCGGGATGGAAGAGCTCGGCGGCCGTGCCGTGCGCGAGACAGGCGCCGATCGGCAGGCCGTTGCCCAAGGCCTTGGCCACGGTCATGACGTCAGGGCGGGCCTGCTCGTGCTGCCAGGCGAACCATGCGCCGCTGCGACATAGCCCGGTCTGGATCTCGTCTAGGATGAGCAGCCAGCCCGCCTCGTCGCAGATCTTGCGCAGGCCCTTCAGGTAGCCCGCATCCGGGACCTGGATGCCGCCTTCCCCCAATATCGGTTCGACGAGCACTGCGACCACGGTCTGATCGCGCGCGCCGACCTGGCGCACGGCATCGAGATCATTGAACGGCACGCGCCGAAAGCCCGGTACCAGGGGCTCGAAGCCGGCCTGGACCTTGCGGCTTCCCGAGGCGCTCAGGGTCCCCAGCGTGCGACCGTGGAAGCTCCCCTCCATGACGATCACAGCGGGCGCCTCGACCCCCTTGCGACGCCCATGCAGGCGCGCGAGCTTCAAGGCCGCCTCGTTGGCCTCGGCCCCGGAATTTGCGAAGAACACCCGATCCATACCGGCCACCGCGCACAGGCGCTCGGCGAGGGTCTGCTGCTCGCGGTTCTCGTACCAATTGGAGACATGGATCAGACGCCGGGCCTGGGCGCAGATCGTCTCGACGATCGCCGGATGGGCGTGGCCAAGGCCATTGACCGCGACCCCGGCAAGCCCGTCCAGATAGCGACGGCCGCCCTCGTCCCAGAGCCAGGCCCCTTCACCGTGCGTGAATGCGACCGGGAGTCGCCCGTAGGTCGTCATGAGATAGTGTTCGGTTGGCATCGCGCCCCCAAAATATAAAGCGCCCCTAGGGTGGGGGCGCTTAACGATTTAAGGATCGCGGCCGCCTGCGGCGTCAGGCAGTCCGATCAAGGCGCGCATATTACCGCCCTCGCCTCCGAAAATCCAGTACGGGTGTCGGCAGGCCGCCATTCTCCAGGGGCACCGATCATGACTATCCGTGGGCGTGCGCCTCGCAGGTAGGTACCAGACAGGCGGCCCACATTCCCGTACGGGAAGTCCTACACCGCATCGGGAGCGCGGGCCTTATGGGCCTCGCATCGAGCGTGGCGGGTCGGCACAAGAGGCGGTTTGGGATCGGCACGCGCCGCTACCAGGCAAAGGCGGGATCGGCCAGCAAGGCCAGGGTGAAGTCGACGCCAAAACCCGTGGTATCGGTGGGGATCGCGCCGAGACCCCCTTTATGTCGCCCAGCGGAGAGGTCCAGGTGGATCCAGGTGGGGTCATGGGCGATGAAGCGCTTGAGGAACAGGGCGGCGAGGATATGATCGGCCTCGCCTTCGAGGGTGCATTGCTTGATATCGGCGATATCGCTTTTGAGGTCGGCGTCGTAGTCGTCTGCCAGCGGAAACGGCCACACCCGTTCGCCGCTGGCGCGCCCGGCCTCGATGAGGCGCAGGTAGAGTTCCGGGCGGTTGGTGAAGGCCCCCGTCATGCGCGTTCCCAGGGCATAGACGCAGGCGCCGGTGAGGGTGGCGTAATCGATGATGAGCCCCGGCCGCTCGCGCGCGGCGAGTGCCAGGGTATCGGCCAACACCATGCGCCCTTCGGCGTCGGTGTGCACCACCTCTATGGTGGTGCCATCCACCGCGCGCACCACCTCGTTAGGGCGATAGCTCAACGGGCCTATGGCATTCTCAGCAATGGCCAGATAACAGTCGATGCGAAAGGGTGCGTGGGATTGCGTGAGGGCAAGCAGCGCGCCCAGGGCCACGGCGCTTCCTTGCATGTCCTCGTGCATCCCATACATATGGCGTGCGGGCTTTAGGTTGACGCCGCCTGTGTCAAAGCAGATCCCTTTACCGACTAAGGCCACCGGCGGTCGCACGGCCTTGCGCGGGGTGTAGCGCAGATGCACGATCCCGGCGCCGGCGGCGCGTGTGCGCGTTACGGCGAGAAACGCCCCGGCCCCGAGCGCGGCCAGGCGCTTTTCATCGAGAAAACGACAGTGCCAGCCGTTGTCGATGGCCAGTTTCTTCACGCGCTTTACATAGTCCGCGGGACCGAGTTCATTGGCCGGGAGGACCGACAGGGCGCGCGCCAGGTGATTGCCGTGCGCGGCGGCACGCAGTGCGCGGTCCCCGTCGCTTGCGCCGTAGACGTCGACTGCCATCGGCGGATTCCGGGTCTGGCCGGTCTGCCGGGACGGTAGCGGTACCTGGGCGTAGAGGCAGCGGACGAGCGCGCGCAAGGCCTCCTTGTGCGCGGCGCCCTTAAGCCCCGGGGCGAGCAGGGCGACGTGTGTGACCCCGGGGCGGAACCCGGTCAATTTGCGGGCGAGTTCGAGAAGCGCGAAGGTCTCCCGGGTGTCCGCGATGAACCCCACCGCGAGCGTCGTTCCGGTCTCGTCGGGGGCCTCGCTGAGAAATACCGTCCCAGGCTTGATCGCCACCCCCTGGGCCTTCAGGCGTTTTTGGAGGAGGGTGCCAAACGGGGCGTGGGCGAGATCGGCGGCCTTGGCGACGATCAGCGCGATGTGCTGATAACGGGCGAGGTCGGCCGTCGCGTCATCGGTTTCCCGGTAACGTACGCGGGGGAGCTTGAACGCTGACACCTTGCCTTGACCTCCTGTCACAAAACCCCGATCATACCACCGCGCTCGGGCCTGGCGCACGGGCCGTCTGTGCCTTGGGCCGGGCGGGTCCCATGCTCACATGAACAGGAAGAAAATGAACGCAAGCGACCAGAAGCGCCTGTTGCGCGAGATGATTTTCTACCGCCGGTTCGAGGAGCGCTCGTTCGAGGCCTATATGGAGCGCAAGATCGGCGGCTTTTTGCATCTCTATTCGGGGCAAGAGGCGGTGGCCACGGGGGTGCTCGAGGCGGCGCGGTGTGGGCACGATTATGTCATTACCGGGTACCGCGACCATATACACGCCATCAAGGCGGGGGCCCCGGCGCGCGAGGTCATGGCGGAACTCTACGGCAAGGAGACAGGGTCGAGCCGCGGCCGCGGGGGCTCAATGCACATCTTCGACCCCAGTGTGAATTTCATGGGTGGATACGCCCTAGTCGGTCAGCCGTTTCCGCTGGCAGCGGGGCTCGCGCTTGCCTGCAAGCACAAGGGCACGGATCAGATCGCGATCTGTTTTCTCGGGGATGGCGCCAACAATCAAGGTACATTCCACGAGACGTTGAACATGGCATCGCTGTGGAAGCTGCCGGTGTTGTTCGTGTGTGAAAACAACCTGTATGCCATCGGCACGCGCATAGATCGTTCGTCGGCAGTCACCGACCAGTACAAGAGGGTCGTCGCCTACAATATCCCGAGCAGCCAGCATGATGGGCAGGACATCGATGTGGTGATGGCCGCGGCGGGCGACGCCATCGCCCATGTGCGCGCCGGCCGGGGACCGTATTTCATTGAATTCATGACCTATCGCCAGAGGGGTCATTCGATGTCGGATTCGAACGCCTACCGCTCGAAAGACGAGGAGCGCCAGTGGCTGGAGCGGGATCCGCTCAAGATCTATGGGGAGCGCCTCAAGAAGGCCGGGATCGTCACCGACAAGGACATAGCGGCCATGGAGAAGTCGGTGTTAGACGAGATCGAAAACGATATCGTGCGCTTTGCCGAGGAAAGTCCGGAACCGCGCATCGAAGACTTGAACAAATACTGCCTCGACGACCAACCAGACCCGCGCTGGATAGGTCCGCTCGCGCAAGGGGAGCAACATGGCTGAAATCGCATACTGGGAGGCGATACGCCGGGCGCACGACGAGGAACTGGCGCACGACCGCATGGTGATCGCCATGGGCGAGGATATCGGGGTCGCCGGCGGGACCTACAAGGCGACCTCCGGGCTGTACCAGAAATACGGGGCCGACCGCATCATCGACACGCCGATCTCGGAGAACTCCTATACCGGTATCGGCATTGGCGCATCGATGGCCGGCATGCGCCCCATCATAGAGATCATGTCCATCAACTTTGCGTTGCTGGCGCTCGATACCCTCATCAATGCCGCGGCCAAGATCCGCTACATGTCCGGCGGCCGCGCCTCGTGTCCGATCGTGATGCGCACACCCGGGGGGACTGCGCATCAGCTGGCCGCGCAGCATTCGGCACGCCTTGCGCGCATGTTCATGAGCACCCCCGGACTGCGTGTCGTGACACCGCGCGGACCACTCGATGCCTATGGCATGCTGAAGTCGGCGGTACGATGCAATGATCCTGTGATCATCATCGAGCATGAGAGCATGTACAACATGCGTGGCGAGGTCCCGGACACCGAGACCTTCCGCCCGCTCGAGGGTGCGGAGATCGTGCGCGTGGGCACGGACGTGACCCTGATCGGCTATAATTATAGCGTTCACCTGTGCCTGGAGGCGGCCTTGAAGCTCGCCGCGATGGGGGTATCCGCGGAGGTCCTGGACCTGCGCGCCCTGCGGCCGATCGACCGCGACACCATCAGGCGCTCGGTCGAGAAGACCCATAAGGTGGTCATCGCCGAGGAAGACGAGGCGACCGTCGGCGTGGGCTCGGAGATCATATCGGTCATCACGGAGGAATGCTTTTTCGCCCTCGACGCACAGCCGGTGCGCGTACACGCAGCCGATGTCCCCGTCCCCTACAACCGCCAGCTGGAGAAGGCCGCCATCCCGAATGTCGACGACGTCCTGGCGGCCGCGCTCAAGGTCCTGGGCCGCGTCTGACGGTCCGGGCCCGACCCCCTTTTCAGTATAGGAAGTCATCATGGCGGAGCCGTTCCTCATCAAGATGCCGCAGCTCTCGGACACCATGTCGGAGGGCACGATCGTGTCCTGGGAAAAGGCGATCGGCGACTTCATAAGTCGCGGCACGGTGGTCGCCACCGTCGAGACCGACAAGGCCATCATGGATGTCGAGGTGTTTCGCGAGGGCTATCTGTCCGGGCCGCTGGCCGCGGCCGGCAGCACGGTGCCAGTGGGGACGCCGATCGCGACCTTAGTCCCAGAGCCCGCGGAGGTGGGTCACACGGCGGCGGTGTCGAGCCCGGCTGCGACGGCAGCCGCGCCCTCAGCAGCCGCGCCCCCCGAGGGGCAGCCGGTGTTGATGCCGCAGCTCTCCGACACTATGTCGGAGGGCACGGTGGTGTCCTGGGAAAAGGCGATCGGCGACTTCATAAGTCGCGGCACGGTGGTCGCCACCGTCGAGACCGACAAGGCCATCATGGATGTCGAGGTGTTTCGCGAGGGCTACCTCTCCGGACCCCGGGTGGCAGCCGGCAGCACGGTACCGGTAGGGACGCCGATCGCCTTTCTGGTGGCCGATGCCGGCACTGTCAAAGACGGCGTGCTGGCGGCTGCGCCGAACGCCGCCCCTCCCAAGGCCGCGACCGCTACGCCTGCGCCGGTGCCGGCGGGCAGCGCCCAGCCGAAGACCAGGGCCCCGGCCATGCCCCACGGCGCGACCCCCGCGCCCCGCCCACACAAGGGCACGGCCACGCCGTACGCGCGTCAGCTCGCCGGCGCCCACGGCATCGATATCAATAGCCTCCCTGGGACCGGCCCCGGGGGGTGTATCACCGCGACCGATGTGGTCGGCGCCGGCGGCGGTCCGCGCGTCCAGGCGAAACGCATCTTTCAGGTGCCGGGCGCCGGGCGTCCCATGGACAGCATGGAAAAGGCGGTCAGTCAGAATATGGAATATTCTCTGTCCATGCCCTTGTTCCGCGTAACCGTATACATCGATCCGGCGCGCCTAAGCCGCGCCGCCAAGGACCTCAAGGCCTCGCTCACGGTGCTGTTGGCGGCGGCCGCGGCACGCGCGATCGAGCGCCACCCACGCGTCAATTCGGTCTACCAACACGAGGATCGCATCGTCGAGCGCGACCAGATCGACGTCGGTCTGGCGGTGGAGACCGAAGGTATGGGGCTTGTGGTGCCGGTGTTGCGCAACGTCCTGAAGCGCGCGATCGAGGACCTGAACGCGCAATGGAAGGACCTCGTGGCGCGCGCCCGCTTAAAGCGCTTAAAGCCCGAGGAGTATTCGAATCCCACGTTTACGATCTCGAATATGGGCATGCTCGGCGTGGCGCAGTTCGACGCCATCCCGGTACCGGGCACCTCGGCGATCTTTGCGATCGCCAGCACCCAGCCTCTGGGTATGCCGGTCACGATCACCGCCGATCACAGGATCGTAAACGGCGCCGAGGCCGCAAAATTCCTGAACACATTCAAAGCCCTGGTCGAAGACCCGCAGTGGCTTGCGACGTCTGCGAGCGGGGCTGCGCGCAGCCTTTCGGGGGGCAGACGACGGCTAGCGCAGAGCCGGCCGGGGCCGGCGCGCTGCCGGCCGACACGAGCGGCTATGATTGCGACGTGCTGGTCATAGGCGGCGGACCGGGGGGCGAGGATTGTGCGCGGGAGCTCGCCGATCACGGCCGGCGCGTGATCATGGTCAACGATGCGCCTCTGCCCGGGGGTGAGTGCTTATGGCGCGGCTGCATCCCCTCGAAGTCGTGGCGCGCGGCCGCCGACCGCATCCGTGACCGTCGTCATGATGCCGATCTCGGGGTACTGAACACCGCCGAGCCCACCCTCGACTGGGGGCGCCTCGATGCCATGCGCCGGCGGGTCCTCACCACTCGCGGCGAGATGGCCCTGAAGACCGACAAGGGGGTGCGCATCGACGTCCGTGAGGGCTATGCGTATTTCGATTCCGATCATAGCGTGGTGATCGCGCCCGCCGATGGCGGAAGTCCCTACGAGCGCCGTGCCCCGAAGCCCGGGGCCGCGGGCACGCGCATCACCTTCGCGGGTGCTGTGATCGCAACCGGCGCCCCGCCGTTCGTTCCGCCGATCCCGGGGGCTGACGGCAAGGCGGTGCTGACGTCCGACACGGTATGGAATCTCGATGCGCCGCCCGCACGGCTTGTGATCGTAGGCGCCGGGGCGATCGGGCTTGAGATGGCGCAGATATTCGTCGATTTCGGGTGCGTGGTGACGGTCCTGGAGGCGCGCGATCGGGTGTTGCCCGAGGTCGAGGGCGAGGTGGCGACGCAGCTTGCGGCGCTGCTCGCCCGCGAGGAGCGGCTTACCATCGTCACGTCGGCGGCGGTGCGCGGCATCGACGGCCCCCCGGGGGCGGCGGTGGTGCGTTACGCGGCGGGCACGAGCGAGCATACCGTGGATGCCGATTATGTCCTGCTGGCGACCGGCAAACGCCCCGTCACCGGGCCTTTGGCCCTGGAGCGCGCCGGGGTTGAGACGGAGCGCGGGGCGATTGTCGTCAACGCGCACTGTCAGACGAACGTCCCGCATATCTTCGCCGTGGGCGATGTCGTGGGCGGTTATATGCTGGCGCATACCGCCGGCCACCAGGGGCGGGTCGCGGCCCAGACCCTGCTCGGCCATGAGGCCGCCTATGACGAACGCAAGGACTGTGGCGTGATCTTCACGCGCCCCCAGGCGGCGTTCGTGGGCCTGTCGGCCGAACAGGCCCGCGCCCAGGGCCATGACCCGGCCGAGATCAAGGTCCCGTTTTCGATCGATGCCAAGGCCATGATCACAGGCGAGACCGCGGGTTTTATCAAGATGGTGGCCGACAAGGCGACACGGCGAATCCTTGGCGTGCATTTCCTGGCCGACCACGCCGATACCCTGATCGGGTCCGCGGTGCTCATGGTCAGTGCCGAATTGACCTTGGATCAGGTGGCTTCGGCGATCCATCCGCATCCCACCCAGACCGAGTTGTTTGGAGATCTCGCCCGGCGACTGCTCGCGCGCCTCAGAAGGACCGCGCGCGTCTCGGGCTAAGAGGACATAGCAATGAGCCATGTGAGCAAGGTAGTGCTGGCCTATTCGGGGGGGCTCGATACCTCGGTGATCCTAAAGTGGCTAAGCGAGCGGTATGGTTGCGAGGTCGTGACCTTCACCGCCGACATAGGCCAAGGTGAGGAACTCGAACCGGCACGCGACAAGGCGCGCAAGGCCGGCGTGCGCGAGATCTACATCGATGACCTGAAGGAGGAATTCGCGCGCGACTTCGTATTCCCGATGTTTCGCGCCAATGCCGTCTATGAGGGCGAGTATCTGCTCGGCACATCGATTGCGCGGCCATTGATCGCCAAGCGCCAGATCGAGATCGCGCGCGAGACGGGCGCCGATGCCGTGGCCCACGGCGCCACCGGCAAAGGCAACGACCAAGTGCGTTTCGAGCTCGGGTATTTCGCCCTGAATCCGGACATCCAGGTGATCGCCCCGTGGCGGGAGTGGGACCTGACCTCGCGCGAGCGCCTGCTCGCCTACGCCGCGAGCCACGGCATCGCGGTTGAGCATAAACGCCAGGGCGCCTCACCCTATTCGATGGATGCCAACCTGCTCCATATCTCGTACGAGGGGGGTAGGCTCGAAGACCCCTGGCAGGAGCCGGAGGCATCGATGTGGCGCTGGACGCGCGCGGCGGAGGATGCCCCGGATGCGCCGCAATGGCTGGAACTGACCTATACGCGCGGGGATGTGACGGCGATCGACGGCACCCCCATGACGCCCGCCCAGGTCCTGGCGACGCTCAATGCCGTCGGCGGCCGCCATGGTATCGGTCGGCTCGATCTGGTCGAGAACCGCTATGTGGGCATCAAGTCCCGCGGCTGTTACGAGACACCCGGCGGGACCATCCTGTTGCGCGCCCACCGCGCCATGGAGTCACTGACCCTGGACCGCGAGGTCGCGCACCTGAAAGACGACCTCATGCCCCGTTACGCGGCCCTGATCTATAACGGTTACTGGTGGAGCCCGGAGCGTAAGCTTTTGCAGCAACTTATTGATCAATCGCAGGAAACGGTGAACGGCCGGGTGCGCGTCAAGCTCTTTAAGGGACAGGTCACGGTGGTCGGGCGGGAATCGGCGAGCGATTCGCTGTTCGATCCGGCCATCGCCACCTTCGAGGATGACGGCGGGCGCTACAATCAGGGTGACGCAACGGGCTTCATCCGCTTAAGCGCCCTGCGATTGCGGACCGCGGCACGGCTGGCCCGCAAAGGACATTAGCCGCGCTTTGGCATACCCCTTGCACCGTTTCTGGGAGGCGTGTGCAAGGGGGGTGGCGTGGCATTACCACAGGCAGGCGACGCACCGGCGACGGAGCGCGGTCCGACCGGCGAGGCTGAGCTTTTTCGCGAGCAGGTGCATCTTTTGTATGCCAGCCTGCCGCCCGGCCTGCTCGTCACGCTCGTCAATGCCGGCCTGCTCGTGGTCATGGAGTGGCAGGCGGTGTCCGCCCCACGGCTTGCGGCCTGGCTCCTGGCGGTGGTGATCGTGGCGCTCGCGCGCTACCGGCTGATCGCATACTACCGCGCCGCCCCGCAGGCCCATGGCACCCCGGTCTGGGCCCGATACTATACGATAGCGACCCTGGCCGCCGGCTCGGTGTGGGGTGCGAGCGCATTGTGGCTGTTCCCCCGGGCGCTATTGCCGCAGGTCTTCCTGTTTTTCCTGCTGACTGCGATGACGGCCGCCGCCGTGGTGAGTTTTGCGGCGATCTTTGCGGTGGCGCTGGCCTTCGTCATACCGGTACTGGCCCCGCTGGCCTTGCGCCTCTCGCTCGCCGACGGGCGGTGGCATCACGCCATGGGGCTTGTTGCCGTGCTATTCATGGCCGTCATGCTGTTGACTGCCCGGCGCATCGAACGCACCATCGCCACTTCTCTCAGACTGCGGTTCGAGAACCGCACCCTGGTTGCGCGTCTGCAAGACGAGAAGACAGCGATCCAAGGATTGAATGAGGAGTTGCGGCGCGAGATCGCCGCGCGTAGCCGCGCCGCCGAGGAGCTGCAGGAGCGCGAGACCTATATTCGCGCGGTCCTGGAGCATGTCGAGGAGGGTATAGTCACGGTCGATCACGAGGGCTGCTTGCGCTCCCTGAATCGCGAGGCCTTGCGGATCTTCGGCTACGAGCAGGATGAGTTGCTCGGATCGCACTTCTCGCAACTCGTGCCCCCGGCCGAGCGGTCCGAGTACGCGCGATTCCTCGAAAGTCGCCTGGAGCAGGGCGGCGAGCGCCTTACCGGGTATGGGCTCGAGGTCAATGGCCTAAGACGCGATGGTACGGTGTTTCCCATGGAGCTTGGGTTAAGCGTCATGAATGTCGGCGCGCGGCGTGGTTTCGTGGCCGTGACCCGTGACGTGAGCGCGCGCAAGCGCACCGAGCGCTTCAAGAGCGATCTGGTCGCCACTCTCGGTCATGAGATCAAGACGCCGCTCACCTCGGCGCTCGGGTCTTTGGGGCTGCTCACCGAGACCGGGGCCGCGACGCTGAGCGGGGATGACGCCCGGTTGCTGCGTATCGCGCGCAGCAATATGGAGCGGCTGGCGCGCACCGTCGCCGCCCTCCTCGATGCCGACCATCCCTCCCTGGCCCTGACCATGGGCGCACCGGCGCCGCTTGCGCTCCTTGGTCTCACCGAAGATGCGGTCATGGCCGAGACCGAATATGCGCGGGTACGGGACGTGCGCCTGGCGCTCGATCCGTGTTCGAGCGCCATGGTGGTTTACGGTGATCGGGCATTATTGCTGCGCGCCTTAAGTCACCTCATCGTCCATGCCATCCATCTCGCGCCTGCACACACGACCGTCGAGGTCGCCGTCACATCCGAGATGGGGTTTGGCGTGGTATCGATTCGCGACTGCGGGACGGCGTTGTCGAAGGAGGCCCGTGCCCATCTGTTCGACGTCCGGGCCGATGGCGTCGCGGACGTGGCGGCCGCGTCCCACGGTCTCGGGGCCGCACGCACCATTGCCGAGAGCCACCAGGGGACCGTAGGTTACGAGGCGCGCGAGGCCGGCGGTTCGTTGTTTTTCCTACGCCTGCCCGCAAGGACGCCTAGAGCGGGCGACAGAGCCTGATGCCCAGGTCTCCAGGACCGTAATAATCGGGCAGCACGCCGTCTTCCGTGAATCCCAGATCGGCGTATAGGCGTCGTGCCGCCCCGTTGGTGCTTTTGACCTCGGCGCGCACGATGGTGACGCCCTGTTCGCGGAGCCAGGCGAAGGAGGTGGCGAGCAGACGCCGCGCCACGCCCCGGTTGCGATACTGCGGATCAACGGCCAGCGAATAGAGGCGGCCCCACCGCCGGCGGCCGTTCGCCGCCAACAGCACGCACACGGCACCCTCGAAGTGCCCGGCAATGAACCATGCGCAGCGCGGGCTTGTCAGCAGGTAGCGCAGCTGCCGGCGATTGAACAGGCCGTCGCCCCCGGAAAAGCACCGGACCTCGAGGGCCATCAGCTCCTCGAGGTCCGCCGCCGAGGCGCGCCTCAACGCGTATCCATCGGGACCCGCCGGTGGAGGATCACCTTTTCGCCGAACATGGCCGGGCGGTAGCTCATTTTGACCCGGCGGAGGTTCTCGAAACCCAGGTCGTCCCCGACATTGATATAGGTGGATTGCGCGAACACCTTGGTGAACTCGCGGAACAGGTATTGCGCCGCCCCCTGAATGTGGAAGTTGGTCTTCTCGATCAGCACGTTGGCGACATTCGGCGTCAGGCGCTCGCCGAACGTAAAGCCTTCCAGGACGCCGTCTATGAAAAGACACAGCCCCTCGAGGCCCAGCTCTTCGTATAGCGCGATCGTGCGGTTGATGGCCTTACGTTCCAGTTCGAGATTGTACAGAAAGTCCTCGAGGGACCCCTCGGGGAGCGCGCGAATGCGATTCTCGGTCCAGGTATTGACGAGGCTGCGCGCCGCCTCGCGATGCTCGGCGCAGAACGGCACCAGTTTGTGGTTGGGGTAGGCGCGACGGAACTGGTTGATCTCGTTACGCTTGGTCTTGAAGGCGTTCCCGCGCAGATCGATCAGGTCGGACGTCCGGTAGATGTAGTCTGGATTCGTGACCTCGACATGCCAGGGTTCGCCGTCGATCATCGGCGCACCGTCCTCGGCGTGGTCAAGAATCTGCAGAAACTCCTTGTACACGAAGTCCAATCGCGCCTGATAGGGCGAGGGATTGTACTGATCCATGATGCGGATGCAGGTCTTCAAGGCGCGCCGCTGGCGGTGCGGTTCGCCAAGAGGCGGCAGGAGCATGGTCAGGCCATTACCGGACAGGCCAAAGAGGCAAAAGCAGCCCTCGATGATTTGATAGAAGCCGCTCGCCTGGTAGAGCCATATGACGTTGTTGGCGAAGCTATAGTCGGACAGGGCCACACCCAGCCGACCGGCCGCGTCATCGAAGTAGGGCTTGGCGCTCTTGTCGAACGGAAACAGACGGTACTTCCCCGAGACCAGGTAGCGCCCTTGCGGTTCGAGGCGCCGGCGGTTGTCGGAGTCCAGGGGCTGGTGGCGGGTCCCTGCCGGGGTGAGAAAATGCGTGTCCATCACCGCGTTGACGGCATTTAACATGCTTCCTCCCGGGTCCGTGACGGGCAGGGGAGGAAGCCAGGTTCGGGGGGTTCGTTGTCGGTCTTTTCTCTCTCTCGTGTCACGGTCTCGTCCTCACGCCCGCTATGAGCGGTTTGTTTTGTGTCCATAAAAAACGGGGCCTCGAGCCCCGCGTATCCAGATGCCTATCCTGCTTCGGCTTGTACTTGCCGTTCAAGCGACTCATGACCCTTCCAGTATTTTGTTTTTGGTAGCGCACCATCGGCATCCATCGATCAGAACTCGCCGGCCCACACCCCGCCGCCGACCGCGACCGGACGCCTTCTGTCCCGCGATCCTCTTCTGCCGCTGATGCGCAGTCGATCATGTCCCTTATCTACACGTCAGGCGATCATATTGCAAGGGGGGCGACAGGCCTTCTCACGATTTCTGCGGCCGCCCTTTCGGGATGGCCCGCAGGCGCTCGATGTACGCGGCATCGTCGGGAGCGACCCCCTGCCGCTGGGCCTCCCACAAGGTCTCCTCGAGACATTCCATCATGGCGTGACGAGCGCGATGCCCGTCCTGCCATAGGCCCTCGAGGCGTTGCCATTCGGCTATGACCCCCGGCGGGCGGTCCGTGGCAATCTGCTCGGCCACGGCGATATGGAGTCCGAGGTGCAGAAACGGGTTCACATCCGACGTCGTCTGCGCCGTGGCAGCCGCAAAAGAGGGTGTGTCCACGAACAGGTCTTGATACTCCGGATGGGCGAGCAAGGCCTCGACGACCAGGGCCTCGACTCCGTCGAGCGGGGCATGTTCGCGGAAATGCCGCCATGCGGTATAAAAGACGCCGCGCAATGCCGCGCGGTCGGCGGACCACATCAGGCCGCCTTCGGCGCCGACCCGCGGAAGAGTCCGAGCACCGTCGAATACTGGTAGAGATGATTGGCCTCGTCGAGCGGACCGAGCTCGCCATTGCCGTAAATACCTATCACCGGAAGTCCGGGAAAGCGATGTGTCAGAAGATCGAGGTCGCGGTCGCTGTCGCCATAGAAGTGCGGGCCGCGCCCGGCGCACGGGAACATCAATGCGAAATCCGGCCGCCCATTGAGTGCGAGTGTCGTCCGGTCCATGGTGGCGCGCATGTCGCGCTCCGCCGCCAACGTGTCGCGCATGGCCCAAAACAGGCGCTCACCGCGCGTCAGGCGCTGTGCGAAGGTGATGGATTGGTCGCCCATGTTGGCGGCCACGATGTGGTTCAGGCGATAACGGCCTTCCTTGATGGCGGTGGTCGGGTCGCCGAAGGTCACGCCCCCCATGATGAGATGCAGGGGAATCCGGTCCATTTCGCGCACCCCTATGGGCAGCGCCTGGACCAGGACATTCAGCGCCGGGTAGTGCCCGAGTTTCAGGACATCATAACCGTGCACCTCGGCCACCTCGATCGGCGATGTGAGGGCGCGTACCCCTTGGGAGGCACCAAGGCTTGCCTGCAGGCCGCGGAGAGCGACCTCGCCGCGCCCCTCGCGCCGGACCTGGCCTGCGGTCCAGACCCGGAACGGACCGCGCCCGAGGATGTCGCCGGCCACCGCGCCCACGCGCCGGTAGCCGGCGTCGAGCCAATCGGCCGAGAGGTCGCCGGGTGCGGCAAGGCTCAACACCGCGTCTTCATCGTTCTTTTGGACGTGATCGAGAAACGCAGGCCCCGCAAGCACCATGGCGGCGGCCGCCGGCGCATCCAGCACCCACTCCTCGTCGGTTAGAAGACCCGCGGCCGTGCACCCGGTGATCTGGGTGCAGCCCGCAGCACGCGCCGCGGCGCGCAGCGCCGGCTTGGGGTCGCCTGCGAAGTGATGAGTCAAAAACAGGATGACCGAGCGCGCGCTCTTTATGTGCGCTCGCGCGAGCCCGCGCGTGACCGCCGTCGCGGCAAGCTCCGGCTGGGCCCGCGGGCCGCGTCCGAGACCTGTGGCGACTCTGATGCTGTCCATGATGGTACTTTATCGCGATAGGCACACAAGTCAAACAGGACGCATTGCTGGCAGGCAGGTCGGCGCGCCTTGCAGACATAGCGCCCGTGCAGGATGAGCCAGTGGTGGGCGTCGTGGCGAAACCGTTCGGGCACGAGCCGCGACAGGCGCTCCTCGACTGCGCGCACCGTGCGACCCGGGGCCAGGCCCAGGCGATTAGCGACCCGGAAGATGTGGGTGTCGACGGCGATGGCAGGCTCCCCGAAGGCGGTGTTCAGAATGACGTTCGCGGTCTTGCGTCCGACGCCGGGCAGGGCCTCTAGGGCGGCGCGCTCGCGTGGTACCGAACCGCCATAATCGCGAACCAGTATCTTGCAGGTCTCGCGGATATGGCGCGCCTTGGTGTTGTAAAGACCGATCGTCGCTATGCAGTCTTTCAGGGTCTCGTCGGGCAGCCCAAGCATGGCGTGCGCGTCGGGCGCGATCGCAAACAGCCGGGTCGTGGCCTTGTTGACCGCTCGGTCGGTCGACTGGGCGGACAACAGGACCGCGATCAGCAGCTGAAAGGGACTCTCATAGCGGAGCTCGGTCGTCGGATGCGGGTTGGCCGCCTGCAGGCGCTCGAAGACCGCCTCACGTTCCGCGGGCCCCATGCGGACTCGCGGGTTCTTAGACGTGCCGGTAGCGGCCAACGTCGGGCGCGGCCTCGCGCGGCGCCTTCGCGCGTTCGGTCAGCAGCGCCTTCATCATCGTGTCATGGTCGTGCGCAAGTTTGTGCGCAGCGTCCTCCGACAGCTTCGGGAAGATCACGTTGGCGATGAAGGCCCCGAGGTCGGCGAGCGCCGTCGCCCACTTGTAGCCGTGCAGATGGAAGTTCGTCTCGGCGTGCTGGCCGAACGGGTAGTGCTGGAAGTCGACGAGGCGCGTGGCCTTGAGATCGGGATCATTCTCGACGGCGGCCTTCGCGAAATCGTACCACCACCGGTAATAGCGTTCCTGGAGTTCCAGGCTCAACTGGTTTTTCTCGAAGAAGGCAAAGGCCGTAACGCGGTTGGCCTTGCCACCGAAAGGGTAGTGTCCGGACATGACGGATTCCTCGCAACGCGGTTGGCGTGATTCGCCGGGCGGTATTCTACGGTCGGGGGTGGTCCCTTGCCAACCGCGCACCCGGCGTGCGTGTTCCAAGGCCTCGCGGATCTCACGGCGCTTGCGGTCGGAATCGGCATGCACTGATTCCCGGCGACGGGGTGTCCGTGCGCGCCGGGCCTTGCGATAGGCCCGCAGGCGCGCCTGCCGCGCCTCGGCGCGCGAGCGATCGGGCCACGGCTCGCTCGGTGGGTCGGCGTGCACAAAGACCGCGATGCAGTCGACCGGACAAGGGGCCAGGCAGAGCAGGCAGCCGGTGCACTCGCTGACCACTACCGCATGGAGCAGACCCGGTGCGCCGACGATCGCATCCACCGGGCAGGCCGGCAGGCAACGGGCGCAGCCGATGCAGCCCTTGGGGTCTATCGCCACCTGCGGGCGAGTCGTGGGACGGCGGCCATGCTCCCAGTCGCGGGCCTCGCGGCCCAGGAGGGTCGCGAGGGCCTGACGCGTAAACTCTCCGCCCGGAGGGCAACGGTTGACTTCGGCCCCTGCGCGCAGCGCCTGGGCATACGGCCGACAGCCGTCGAAGCCGCAGAGCCGGCATTGGGTCTGAGGCAGCAGGGCCATGATGGCGCCGAGCGGGACCTCGGTGGTGTGGCGAATCATGGCGCGAGTCTGCCGCTCGTAGGGGGCCGATGCAAGCCGTCAGGAGCGTCTCTAGAGGCTGTTACGCACCGGGGGCCAGCGCTTGGGCCCGTGCCCGACACTGTGGGCAGTGTCCGCATGGCGTGCGACGCCCAAGGAGGCAGCTATAGGTGCGGGCGTAGTCGATCCCAAGGGCCCGGCCGCGTGCGACGACCTCGGTCTTGCGCAGGTCGCGATAGGGGGTTTCCAGGGTAAGCCCCAGGGCTGCCAGCGTATCGCTGAGTGCCATAATGAAGGGCAAAGCCCCCTCGCTATGCCCGCGATCGTCGCGCTGCACGCCGAGCAGCACCGCGTCCGTCTTCAGGGCCAGTGCCTGGTTCGCGGCCAAGGCCACCGCCAGCAGGTTGCGGGCGTTAAGCGGGAGGTGGGGGCGAAACGGCCCCGGTGGCGCAAGCGCCTTACCCACTCCTCTCAGTGACAGGACGGTCAGCGGCGTCCCGGTGGTCTCGCACAGGGCGATTGCAGCCGAGCGTTCCGCGCGCGCCGCGCGCTGGCCGTAATCCAGGAAAAGCGCGCGCAGATCGCCCGTCCCGCTACGTTCATGGAGGAGTGTTGTGCTCTCGATCCCGCCGCTCAGGAGAAGGACGGACATGGCGTTCCTCGGCGCGTCACCGGCGCCGGCCGCCCGGTTGGGTGAGCTCAAGACAGGAAGGACCGCTGGCCGGTCGCGGTGTCCTACTATGAGGACGCGGGCCCTTTTGCGTCAAGGCGAGCGGGTGCCGCCATTCTCGATGTGACGCCATAAAGCCCGGGACACCCACCGGTAGTGTAGGCACCCTCGTACGTGAACCCCTGGGCCGCCTGTTGGGGGTATCCCCAACAGGCGGGACGTTCGCGGATATCCCTGATCAGTGCCCATTGAGGGGGCTGGCGCAAACGCCTGTGATCATGCCGACGCGAGGCACGGTCGCACGGGCGCACGTTTGGGTAGACAGCGTCCCAAAGGGCATCCCGGGTGACCGTTTAACCGGCCGGGGGCATCTCCCGCCTAGGCTAGCGGATGGTCATGCCCGGCCGCGCGCCCTCGCCAGGCTCGAGCACCACAAGACCGTCACGGTCAGAGGCCGCCAGGACCATGCCCTCGGACACGCCAAAGCGCATCTTGCGCGGCTTAAGATTGGCCACGCACACCACCAGGCGGCCCACAAGGTCGGCGGGCGCGTAGGCGTGTCGTATGCCGGCAAACACTGTGCGTGTGCGGCCTTCGTTTAAGTCCAGGGTCAGCTTGAGGAGTTTGTCGGCGCCTTCCACATAGTCCGCCGCTACGACCCGCGCGACCCTAAGGTCGATGCGCGCGAAATCTTCGGCGGAGATCGTTTCGGCCGCTCCCTTGTCGTTGCCTTGGGGCCGTACGGCGTCCCTGGCCGGCGGGGTCGGCTGGGATGCGGCCTTCGCCTGCGACTCATCCGCGAGGGCATCCTGGAGGGCCAGCGCCTCCGACTCACTCACGAGGGGGGCGAGGTTGTAGGTCTCGATGCGGCGCATGAGATGCTCATAGGCTTTTATCGTGTGGGACAGGCGCGGTGTCTTGATGCTCTCGAAATCGAGTTCGGGCCCACCAAGCCAGGCCTCGACCTTGGCCGCCGTTTGCGGAAGGATGGGTTTCAGGTAGGCGATGAGGACGCAGAACAGGTTCAGCGTCTGGGTGCAGATGGCCTGTAACTCGGCGCGGCGCTGCGGTGCGCGCGCGATCTCCCAGGGCCGAGCTTCATCCACGTAGCGGTTCGCGCGATCGGCTAAGTCCATGATGGTCTTTACAGCGCGACTGTACTCGCAGGCTTCGTAGCAGGCCTCCACGGTCTCGCCTGCCTTCAGGAACTCGGCATAAAGCGGCGCGTCCGGCAGGGTGTCACCGAGGGTGTTGTCGAGGTGTTTGGCGAGTAGCTGCGCTGCGCGGCTGGCGATATTGACGAGTTTGCCGACGAGGTCGGCATTGATGCGCGCGCGGAAGTCATCGAGGTTCAGGTCGATGTCCTCGATACCGCTATTGAGTTTGGCGGCGAAGTAGTAGCGCAGATATTCGGCCGGCAGGGTGTTGAGGTAGCGGCGCGCGGTGATGAAGGTCCCGCGCGACTTCGACATCTTCTTGCCGTTTACCGTAAGAAAGCCATGCACGTGGATGGCCTTCGGCCGTGCGAAATCGGCGGCCTCCAGCATGGCCGGCCAGAATAACCCGTGGAAGTTCAGGATGTCCTTGCCGATGAAGTGATGGATCTCGTATTGCGACCACCGCGTGCGGACGTCGTCGACGGTAAGCACGCGATCTTCGAGCCGTGAGCCCAGCTGCCAGAAGGTCGCGATATAGCCGACCGGTGCGTCCAGCCAGACATAGAAATATTTGCCGGGCGCCCCAGGGATCTCGAACCCGAAGTAGGGGGCGTCGCGGCTGATGTCCCAGTCGCTCAGACCCTCGTTCAACCATTCGGCGAGCTTATGGCCCGCCTCCCGCGGGAGGGCGTCGCTCGCCGTGAAGGTTTTCAGGTCGTCGGCGAAGTCGCCGAGCCTGAAGAAGTAGTGTTCGGAGCTCTTGGTGACCGGCGTCGCCCCACTCAAGGCCGAGACCGGATTGATGAGATCGGTCGGCGCATAGGTGGCGCCGCAGGCCTCGCAGGAATCCCCGTATTGATCGGCGGCGTGGCAGCGCGGGCATTCGCCGCGGATGAAGCGATCCGGAAGGAACAGCCGTTTAACCGGATCGAAGGCCTGTTCGATGGCGCGCACGGCGATATGACCGCCGGCCTGGAGCCTTCCGTAGAAGTACTCTGCAAGGATACGGTTCTCGTCGCTGTGCGTGGACCCGAAGCGGTCGAAGGAGATGCCGAAGTCGGTGAAGTCGCGCAAATGTTCGGCGGCCACACGGGCGATGAGCTGCTCAGGGGAGATCCCCTCGGCCTGTGCCTTGAGCATGATCGCCGTGCCGTGGGTGTCGTCGGCGCACAAGTAATAACAAACGCGGCCGCGCAGGCGCTGATAGCGGACGTAGATGTCGGTCTGGATGTATTCGACCAGGTGGCCGATATGGATGGACCCGTTGGCATACGGCAAGGCGCTCGTCACCAGGATCTTGCGGTCGTTCGGCATGCGGTTTCCCCAGAGGAAAGCAAAACGGTAACAGGTTGGCGGGGCGTGGCCAAGTTCGGCGCGCGCCTGGGCTTGGGGCGGTGCGTCGATATGGCCTTTGGGTATGCGACCGGTTTCGGTTTTGGTCGACAAGGTGTAGGATGCCGAGGCTAAACCTAGGGATTCGGTAAGGCTTTCGAGGAGTACGACAGATGGCGGAAATCTCCCAGCTTCAGGTGGAAACGGCCTTGAAAGAGGTCATAGACCCCTATTTGGAGCAGGACCTCGTGACGACCAAGGCCGTCAAGGGGATTGTCATCGACGGTGACACGGTGTCGGTCGAGGTCGTTCTCGGCTATCCGGCGAAGGGCGTGAAGGAGGCCCTGGCCGGCCGTTTGCGCGAAAAAGTGTTGGCGATCAAGGGGGTGAAGGACGCGCATGTGACGGTCGAGTCGCGGATCGTGACGCACGGTGTGCAGAAGGGGGTGAAGCCCATATCCGGGGTCAAGAACATTATCGCCGTGGCGTCCGGCAAGGGCGGCGTCGGCAAGTCCACGACCGCGGTCAATCTCGCCCTGGCCTTATCGGCGGAGGGCGCGCGCGCCGGCATCCTGGACGCGGACATCTACGGGCCGAGTCAGCCGCGCATGCTTGGTTCGCGGGCCAAGCCCGAATCCAAGGACGGGCGGCGCATGGAACCGATCCCGAGCTATCACCTGCAGTCGATGTCCATAGGCTACCTGATCGACGAAGAGACGCCCATGATCTGGCGCGGACCTATGGTTACGCAGGCCCTCGAACAGCTGTTACGCGATACCAATTGGCAAGACCTCGACTACCTGGTAGTCGATCTGCCCCCGGGTACCGGCGACATTCAGTTGACGCTCGCCCAGAAGGTGCCGGTGACGGGCGCCGTGATCGTCACTACCCCCCAGGACATTGCCCTGCTCGATGCTCGCAAGGGGCTAAAGATGTTTGAGAAGGTTGAGATCCCGGTGATCGGCATCATCGAAAACATGAGCACCCATATCTGCAGCCAATGCGGCCACGAGGAGCACATATTCGGGGCTGGTGGCGGGCTCAAGATGGCCGAGCAGTACGACGTCGATTTCCTCGGGGCGCTGCCGCTCGATCTGCGCATTCGCGTCGACACCGATGGCGGACGGCCGACGGTCGTGGCCGATCCCGAGGGCCGGATCGCGCAGATCTACCGCGAGATCGCGCGGCGGATTGCGGGGCGGTTGGCATTGATGAAGAAGGACTTTTCGGCAGGCTTCCCCAACATCGTCATCCAAAATACCTGACGGCGTCGGGGTCCGGGGAGGGCCGGCGCAGTCCGGGCGAGACATGAGCATAAAATCCGATAAATGGATCCGGCGCATGGCGCGGGATCACGGCATGATCGAGCCATTCGAGCCCGGTCAGGTGAAGTCACGCGCTGGCGAGCGCCTGGTGTCGTTTGGGACGTCAAGCTACGGCTACGATATCCGTTGTTCGAACGAATTCAAGATCTTTACCAATATCAACTCCGCGATCGTCGATCCAAAGAACTTCGACGCCAATAGCTTCGTCGACTTCCGCGGAGACGTATGCATCATACCTCCTAACTCCTTTGCCCTGGCACGGACCGTCGAATACTTCCGTATACCGCGCAATGTGCTCACGATCTGCCTTGGCAAGTGCGTGACCGGCGATACGCGCGTGCTCGATGCCGATAGCGGCGTCTATCGGCCGATCGCCGAGTGGGGGTCGGCACGGCGCACCGCGGCCCTGGGGCCCGGGGGTATGCGTAAGGCGCGGGTATCGGCATTCGCGGTCCACGGCGTGAAGCCGGTGTGGCGGCTTGTCACGCAAAGCGGTCTCACGCTCACGGCCACTGCCAACCACCCGCTGCTGACCCCCAGGGGTTGGGCGCCGCTTGCCGATCTCGCGATCGGTGACGAACTCGCGGCGGCGGTCTCGGCGCCGTTTTTTGGGATCGAGCCGCTGGCCGCGCCCGAGCGGCTCGCGCGGCTTGTGCGCGCGCAGCTGCAGGCGGGCACGATGACCGCCATTCCGGAGGCCGTATTTCGCGCGCCGCGGTCCGATGTGGCGCGCTTTTTCGCGGCGGTCGTGGATAGGCACTGGGCCGAGGGTGTGCGCGCGGCGGCGACGGCGCTGGACGATCTGCGCCATCTGGCGGCCCGGCTTGGCTACCGCTGCCGGACGGTCACGGAAGGGCGGGACGTGCGCCTGCTGGTGGGTGCGGAGGTGCGGGCGGCCCTTGCCAACGGCACAGACGGCGCCCCGCCGCGAGCGACGATCGAATGGGACCGGATAAGCGCCATCGAGCCCGCGGGAGAGGCGCCGGTCTATGATATCGAGGTCCCCGGGGTCCACAATTTCTTGGCCAACGGGCTTATCGTCCATAATTCCACCTATGCGCGTTGCGGCATCATCGTCAATGTGACGCCCTTCGAGCCGGAGTGGGAGGGTCACGTTACGCTCGAGTTCTCCAACACCTCGCCGCTGCCGGCGAAGATCTATGCCAACGAGGGTGTGGCCCAGGTGATCTTCTTCGAGGCCGACGAGTCCTGCGAGACCTCCTACAAGGATCGTGGCGGAAAGTATCAGGGTCAGAAGGGCGTGACCCTCCCCAAGACCTGAGTTGTACCGCGCGGCCTGCGAAAGCCGCCCCGTTCCCCGAAGGCCATCTCGACGCCCGCGACCGCGTGACCACCACCGCCGGTGGCCTGCATTTTATGCCGCTATCGAAAAGTTCCGCGCAGGGAGGCGCGCTGCCCGCTTTAAGCGGAAAGCGTTGTGTAGTACAAATACATAACCATGCACAGAGGATGCCTATGAAAGGGCAAGGCCGATCACGGGCTTCAGTCATGCGGTTGGTATCGGGGTCGGAGGGGCGCCGCGGTAAGGGGCGCATCGAGCTCCTGGAGAAGATCGCGGAACTGGGATCGATCTCGGCCGCTGCCAAGGCCCTGGGGCTTAGTTATAAGGGTGCTTGGGAGGCGGTCGAGGGCATGAACAATCTCGCGGCCACGCCGTTGGTGGCGAGGGTGTCAGGGGGCAGGAGCGGAGGGGGCACGGCACTCACGCCGTTCGGTCTGCAGGCCCTGTCGGCGTTTCGGCGGCTCGAGGGCGAGTATCAGCGTTTCCTCGAGGCCTTGCAGGGGCATGAGGATTTCGATCGCTTCTTTCAGCTGATGAGGCAATTCGACATGAAGACCAGCGCGCGTAACGAGTTTCTCGGTCGGGTCAAGGCGGTCAAGAAGGGGGCGGTCAACGCCGAGGTGGTGCTTGATATCGGCAACGGCCTCGCCTTGGTGGCCATCATCACTAACGAGAGCGTAGACAACCTGGGGTTGGCCCCGGGGGTCGAGGCCTATGCCCTCATCAAGGCCCCATGGGTGATTGTGACCGCTGCCGACAGCCCGATCAGAACCAGCGCGCGCAATACCTTGTGTGGGGTTGTGACGCGTTGCCAAACGGGCGCGGTGAATGCCGAGGTGGTGATCGAATTGGAGAGCGGCAAGAGCATCGCTGCCATCATAACGAACGAGAGCATTGAAAGCCTTCAATTGAAGGAGGGTGTGCGCGCCTGTGCCCTGATCAAGGCCTCGCACATCATCCTCGCAGTCAGCGCCTAGGGGGGGGTACGGGGAGCCTCATCTCTGGCGCATCGTGCGCGTGCCGCACGGTCTGTTCGTGATGGGAGATCACAAGGTTGGGTGCTTTAGTAAGTCGACGCGGGTGCCGCAGAGCGCCCCGGCGGGCAGTCTTTTGACAACAAGGGAGGCATCATGCGGTATCGCTGGGGTTTCATGGCCTGGGCGGCGTGTCTGGCCGTCAGCGTCGGGCCGGCGCGCGCGGCCGGCACGGGTTTTCTAGGCGGCATGCGCGTGAGCGGCATGTTGCGGGCTTATGATTTTACTCGCTATTTCAGCGGTTCGCCGCAGAATCGACGCGCGTTTGCCGTCGGTGGCGGTATCACTCTGCGCTCCGGGACGTTCCATCACGTCTCGGCGGACGCCACATTTTATACCGCGCATTCCCTGGGCCTGAACCCGGCCAACCACGCCTATGTCGACGGGACATTGGCGGGCTATGGGTCCATCGATACCTTCGGGCAGGCCTATCTTCAATACCAGCGCCATGCCGTGCTGCTGCGTGCCGGCGATCAGCTCATAAAGACGCCCTGGATCAACCCGGGTGATTCGCGCATCGTGCCGGAGACCTATCAGGGCCTGCTCACCGCGTTCCGGCCACTCCCGGGCCTCGTGATCTCAGCCTTGCGCATCACGCGCTTCAAAAGTCGTACCTCCGACGGTTTTTCGTCCACCGATCTCTATAACGCGACGGCAAACGACAATATCGGCGGCATCGGCGGACTGCCGGGGCGCACCGAGCCTGGGGCGGCGGCCCTGGGGGTGCGTTATCAGACGGCTGGCCTCAAGGTCGCGGCCTGGGGATATGAATTCTATGATCTCGCTAGTATGGGCTGGGCGGAAGGGTCCTATACCTTTGGCGCACGCGACCGCATAAGGCCACTCGTCGGCGCACAACTGGTGCGCGAGACCGGCGCGGGCGGCGCCTACCTGGGGGCCGTGAACGCCAACGTCTACGGCGCAGTCGTCGGCATGCGTCGCCATCGCGATCTGCTTACATTGGGCTACGATGTCGTACCGGCGCACCCAGGGACGTTCGCCAACGGTGACCTCGTATCCCCCTATACGAGTGGCTATGCCACCGACCCTCTCTACACGACTTCCATCATTCAAAGTCTTGTCGATAATCGCACCTCGGGTCATGCGTGGAAGGTGAGCGCCACCCTGTTTCTTTTGCGCCACCGGCTGCGCGCGATACTAAGCTACGCGCACTACGTCAGTACGCGCACCGCCCTCTACGCCGCATCGCACACTAGCGAGACGAACATCGACCTCACCTATTTCCTGCGGGGCGCGCTCAAGGGCCTATCGGTCCGCGATCGCCTGGCGATTGCGGAGAATATGCCGGTTCTTCATCAGTTCCTATACAACCGGGTGATGTTGCAATACCAATTCTAGGTGGGCGCTGCGCGCGGGTTCAGGCCCGCCGCCGGCCGTCGCATTATGGGGTATCTCACGAGGAGGGATTATGAGTCTTACGAGAAGGGCATTTCTGCAGTCGGCGGCGGCGGGGATCGGCGCGCTCGCAGTACCCATGTTGGGCGAGGCGCGCGTCAAGACCGACCTGCGCGTGGCCTATGCCGGTTCCATGGGCGCGCTCATGCATGGCGGGGTGGCGCCGGTCATGGCGCGAGAGTTCTCCATGCACATAGAAGGGCGGGCGGCGGGCGCGCTCGGACTTGCGCATATGATCGTAGGCGGCGTCATTCATCCGGATGTGTTCATATCGATCACTCGCGGCCCGATGGATCTCGTGCTCGCCGCCGGCAAGGCGCAGGAGGCGTTGGCCATTGCAAGCACCGAGCTCGTAATCGCCTACAGCGCGCATAGCCGGTTCGCGCCGGCCTTGCGCGCGGCGGACCGGGCGGGACATACACCGTGGTGGCAAGTCCTGGAAGAGCCGGGCCTGCGCTTTGCGCGCACCGATCCCCTGACCGACCCCCAGGGGCTCAATATCGTGTTCATGATGAAACTTGCCGAGCGCTACTACCACCAGCCGGGGCTTGTGCGTCGCATTCTAGGGCCCATCATCAACCATCGTCAGATCTTCCCAGAGCCTGAGGTGATGGCGCGCCTCCAGGGCGGGCAAATCGATGCCAGCTCGGCCTACAAGACCCAGCCGGCGGCCATGGGCCTGCCCTACCTGTCCTTGCCGCCACAGATCAACCTCGGCGATGCCGCCTACGATGAGGTCTACGACACAGTGTCCTTGCGGCTTAAGGGCAAGGTCCACAGGCCTTCCCCGCTCGTCTTCTACGCGGCGGTCTTGAAGGCGAGCCGAAATCGCGCGGCGGCCGGCCATTTCATCGACTGGCTACGCGCAAGCGCCGGCCAGGCACTCTTGCGGCGCTACCATTACGATGGCCCCAAGGGCGCCGCACCCCTGCGTGCCTCAACACTCCATCGGCATCGCGCTCGGCCATCACCCTGAGAGCGCAGGCCCCGTATCCTCATGTCGGGACGCAAGGTCGGATGGCATCGAACTCCCCGTAGCATCGCCGGTCTTTGGGAACGGAGTCCGAGAACAGGCCGCGCAGCCGGCGGCCACGGGCGTACATCCACAAGACAAGTCGCGAGGATCACATATGAAGGCAGTGGTGTTCGAAGGGAAAAGCCGGATGCGCGTCGCCGACGAGAATAAGCCTGAGGCGATGGGTTCCAAGGATGCGGTGCTGCGGGTTACGACCTCGGCGATCTGCGGGAGTGACCTGCATATGTACGAGGGGCGCACGGCACTGCCCGCGGGGCAGATGGTGGGCCACGAGATCATGGGCGTCATAGAGCGTGTGGGTGACGCGGTCACGAGCATACGGCCCGGGGATCGGGTCGTTTTGCCGTTCAATATCGCCTGCGGTTACTGCTACAACTGTCATCGCGGCTACACCAACATGTGTCTTACCATGAATGAAGAGGGCCCTCACGCCGCCTACGGGTACGCCGGAATGGGGCCATATCGGGGTGGTCAGGCTGAGTATGTGCTGGTGCCGAATGCAGATTTCAATTGTCTTAAGGTTCCGGGTCAGCCATTCGATCAGTGGGAGGATGACTTCATCCTGCTTGCCGATGTGTTTCCGACAGGCTATTTCGGTGCGGAACTCGCGCATGTGGGGCCTGGCAAGAGTGTGGCCATATTCGGGGCCGGCCCAGTTGGGCTCATGGCCGCCTTGAGTTCCCGGATCAAGGGGGCGTCGGAGGTGTATGTCGTCGATTTCATCCCCGAGCGCCTGGAGAAGGTCAAGGAGCTGGGGGCCACCCCGATCAATGCCCGCGACGGGGACCCTGTCGAACAGATCGTCACCTTGCGTGCCAATATACCGGGTCTGCAAGGACGCCTGCGCCCTGGGGAAAAGGACAAGTTAAAGGGCGTGGATTGCGTCATCGACGCGGTCGGTTATCAGGCGCGCGACGACAAGGACTACGCGCACGAAAAGTCAACCCAGGTCCTGGACAACATGGTGCGGATCGTCAATCCCGCCGGCCATATCGGTATTGTCGGGGTGTATATCGCGCCTGATCCTGGGGCGCCGACGGCGCAGGCGAAGCAAGGGGTGTTCGCATTACCTATGGCGGAGCTGTTCGACAAGGCCGTCAGCGTCGGTATGGGACAGTGCCCGGTCAAGCGCTACAACGAGTACCTGCGCGATCTCATCATCACCGGGCATGCGCGACCCGGCCGAATCGTAAGCCACCATATCCGCATCGATCAGGCGCCCGAGGCCTATAAGAAGTTTGACCAAAGGACGGACGGCTACACCAAGGTCCTGATTCAGTTCCCCGGGGCGCGCGCCGCCTAGATCCCGAAGGGTCATGGGCGGATGTAGGCCCAGCCCTCACGCTCGCGGCGCACGACCTCGGCGATGCCCGAGCGCACATAACGTACGAACGGCAGGACCGCGCCGGGCGCGAACCCGGCGCGGCGGACCGTTGCTCGGCAGGCGTCGATCGTGACCCCCGAGGCATGAAGTCTCGTCAGGTCGGTGGCCACGGGCGAGCCTTTGAGGAGTATGCGAATGGCCGGGCCGAGGACTACGATCTCGATGTTGTGGCCATTTACGCCGGTGGCCTCGAGGTTATGGACATTGTGCATGGCCACTTTCCAGGAGGCGATCTGGGTCGTGCTGATTTGAAACACAACGCCGGTGGTCGCCGCGCGCCCTGGTACCGGACACGCCAGTAGCAGGACGAGGACGCCCGCCAGCGCGGGTTTATGCATGGCGGCTACCAGTTACCCTTGGCGCCGGCCCACAGGATGGAGTCGAGATCATCGCGGACGCGCAGTGCCTGCGTGCGCAATTTGCCCTTCAGGTGCGCGCCATTGATGATCATGTTGAGGTTTACCATCTCAAGCCATACACGGCCGCCGGCTGCCACCATGGTGATCCGGCAGGGCAGGTAGGCGGCGAACGCCGGGTCGGCATCGACCATGAGGTGGGCGATCGGCGGACTACAAAATTCATATACCGTGAGCTGCCCAGACTTGATACCCATGTTCTTTAGCTGCTTTGAAAGCTGCAGCTCGCCGACATATTTCATGTTGACGGTGTCGGCCTCTATCTTCATGGCCTGTAGCGCGCTTTTCGGAGAGACGCCCTTGGCAAGCGGGACCTTGATGACGGTTTTATCGAGATCGATATGTGGTCCCTGGATCGCGTTCAGCGGGTTATGAGCGTAACAGGTGCCAATGGTGCCGAGCGCGAAAGCGGCTCCGATGAGAAATCGGCGCATGACGGCAGTTCTCCTCGTTATCGGTTATCGGGGTCATCCCTTAGCCCTACAGGATGGCGCCAAATTCTCGCGCTGACAACCCCGGGACGCGCAAGATTGCGGAAATTTCCCCGGAATAATTTCGGCCTCCAATGCGTCTACCAGCCCGCCAGCGTCGGCCTCACGGCCTTCACGAGTTCGCGGAAACGCGTCTGGATCCGTTCCAGCGCGGCCTGGGTCGTGCCCTCGAAACGCAGCACGAGGATGGGCGTCGTATTGGAGGCGCGGACGAGCCCGAAGCCGTCGGGGAAATCGACACGCAGTCCGTCTATGGTCGTCACCCGCGCGTCCGGAAACCGCGCGGCCTGAACCAGCAGGTCTACGAGTGCGTGCGGACTTTCTGTGACCGGTATCTGGATCTCGGGCGTATTGACGGTATTGGGTAGGGCGGCGAACACCTCGGCGGGCGGGGTCGAGCTTTTGGCAAGCAGTTCCAGGAGCCGCGCTCCGGCATAAAGTCCGTCGTCGAAGCCGGTCCAGCGTTCCTTGAAAAAAATATGGCCGCTCATCTCGCCGGCGAGCAGTACGTCCCCTTGGCGGATGCGGGCCTTGATGAAGGAGTGCCCGGTTTTCCACATCAGCGGGCGGCCACCGGCCTCGCGTATGGCCGTGTCCACGGTCTGTGAGCATTTCACATCGTAGAGGATCTGGCCGCCCGGATGCCGCGACAGTACGTCGCGGGCGAACAGGATGAGTTGTCGGTCCGGCCAGATGATATCGCCGTTGGGTGCGACCACGGCAAGCCGGTCGCCGTCGCCGTCGAATGCCAGTCCGACATCGGCGCCGTCTGCAATCACGCGCGCCTGGAGATCCTTCAGGTTTTCCGGTTGGCTCGGGTCCGGGTGGTGGTTGGGGAAGCGCCCGTCGATGTCGGCAAACAAGGGAGTGACCGCGCATCCGAGCGCGCGAAACAGTGCCGGTGCAAGTTCTCCGGTGGCCCCGTTACCGCAGTCGAGGACGATCTTGAGTGGTCGCGCGAGGTGCACGTCTCCCGACACGCGCTCGAGGTAGGCCTGGCGGACATCGGCCGTGCGGCTCGTGCCGGTACCCGTGTGAAGACGGTTGTCGACGAGGCGCTCGTAGAGGGCCTTGATCTGGGCGCCGGACAAGGTCTCCTCGTTAAGGAGAATCTTGAGGCCATTGTACTGGGGTGGATTATGGCTGCCCGTCAACATGACACCCGAGCCCGTGTCGAAGGCAAGCGTTGCAAAGTAGAGCAGGGGGGTTGGGACCAGCCCGATATTGATGACGTTACAGCCGCTTGCCAGGAGCCCCGCGCTCAGGGCTTCGAGCAGCTCGGGTCCGGAGAGCCGGCCGTCGCGCGCGATCACGATGTTCGTGCATCCGCGATCGCGCGCCTCGCTGCCGATCGACTGGCCGATGGCGCGTACGTGCGCAGACGTGAGTTCGATGTCGACGATACCGCGGATGTCATACGACTTGAATATCCCGGGTGGCGGAAGATCCGTGCGTTCGGCGCGTGGTGCAAGGGGCGTGGCGGTCATGGTGGGGTATCTCCTGTAATGGCCGGGATGGTCAACGAACACCCGAGTGACCGAATCCGGCGGCGCCGCGTTCGGTCGTTTCTGAAAACTGGTCGACGATACGAAAATGCGCGGTGACGACTGGCACGATCAAAAGTTGCGCGATGCGGTCGCCTGGCGCGATCGTGAACGATTCGGTGCCGCGGTTCCAGCACGATAATGTGATCTCACCTTGATAGTCCGAGTCGATCAGGCCCACGGTGTTGCCGAGGACAAGGCCCTTGTGGCCGAGGCCCGAGCGCGGCAGGACAAGTGCGGCGAGCGTGCGGTCGGCGATATGGAGGGCAAGCCCGGCCGGCACCAGCCGGCAGTCCGAGGGCGCGAGCGTAAAGGGTTCAGGCACGCAGGCCCGTAGGTCCACGGCCGCGGAACCGGCGGTGGCGTAGGCGGGCAGCGGGAACTCATCGCCGTATCGGGGATCGAGTATCTTCAGGTCGATGACGGGTGCGGTCATGGGGATGCGGTCCTAGGCAGGCGTTTAATGATCTCGCGCACAAGCGCGCGGGCGATTTCGGTCTTGGGCGCAGCCGCCCACGCCCCGGCGTGATCCTTGTCGATCAGGATCACGCGATTATCATCCCCCGCAAAGCCTACGCCGGCCTCGTCGATGGGGTTTGCGACGATAAGGTCGATCCCCTTACGCGCGCGTTTGGCGCGCGCCTTGGTCTCCACATCGCCGGTCTCGGCGGCAAATCCCACGGTAAACGGCCGGGGCGTAAGTGCCGCCACCTCGGCTAGGATGTCCGGGTTGCGCACCAGGGTGACCGTCAGCGTATCCGCGTCTTTTTTGAGCTTATCGGCAAGCACGGTCTGCGGGCGGTAGTCGGCGACCGCGGCGGCGGCCACGAACAGGTCCATGGCCCCGCGGCACGCCCATACCGCATCGCGCATCTGGCGGGCGCTCGTCACCGCGATGCGACGCACCCCCGCAGGGGCCGGGAGCGCCGTGGGGCCTGAGATCAGGGTCACGGCGGCGCCCTGATTGGCGAGCGCCGCGGCCAACGCATAACCCATCTTGCCGGAGCTGCGATTGGTGAATCCGCGCGCCGGATCAAGGGCCTCGTAGGTGGGGCCTGCGGTCACGACCGTGTTTATCCCGTGCAACGGCCCCGCGCCCCACAGGCGCTCCAGCATCCCCAGGATCTCGCCGGGTTCGCTCATGCGCCCTGGACCATTGTCCCCGCACGCCTGGGCGCCCTCGTCAGGGCCGACGAACCGTACGCCCCGCCCTTCGAGCACTGCGCAGTTGGCGCGTGTCGCGGGGTTCATCCACATGACGCGATTCATCGCTGGGGCCACGCAGAGCGGGGCCTCGGTGGCCAGACAAACGGTGGTGAGAAGGTCGTCTGCGGCCCCAGCCGCGAGCCGCGACAGCGCGTGCGCGGTGGCCGGCGCGATCACGACGACATCGGCCCAGCGTGCCAAGTCGATATGGACCATACCCAGCCCGTGGTCTTCGACGACGTCGGCGCCGACCGCGGCCAGGGCCCCGGCGGCCACGAATTGCCGGGCGCTGCGTGACAGCACGACGCGCACCGTGGCCTCCGCCGTGCGCAGGCGGCGCACGAGTTCCGGGGTCTTGTAGGCGGCGACGCCGCCGGTAATGCCCAATACCACATGGCGGCCCCGCAGCGGGGACATGTCCTGCATGCCGTTTCCCAATCCTTTTCGTAGCCGGTGATTTCCCGGACAGCCTTTCTTGCGGTCTGCTGCTATCGTAACGGCAAGGAGCCCTTATGACCATTTCCGGTTGGCCGGTAGACGAGCGTCCGCGCGAGCGGCTATTGCAACATGGCCCGGAGGCCCTGTCGGACGCCGAGCTATTGGCCATTGTCCTGAGAACCGGGGTGAGCGGCAAGACCGCCGTGGACCTTGCGCGGTGGCTATTGGCGCGTTTCGGGGGGTTGCGCGGCCTTTTGACGGTCGAACAACGGCTGTTTTGCGAGGCGCCGGGCCTTGGGCCTGCGAAGTACGCGGTGGTGCGGGCGGTCCTGGAGATGGGGCGGCGCCATCTCGGGGAGAGTCTGCGGCGCGAAACTGTGTTGTCGTCATCGCTTGTCACGCGCCGCTACCTGACCGCCGCCTTCCGAGACCGGCCGCGCGAGGTCTTTGCCTGCCTTTTTCTCGATGTGCGTCACCGCCTGCTTGTGGAGGAGATCCTGTTCGAGGGGACGATTGACGCGGCGGTCGTGTATCCGCGTGAGGTGGTCAAGCGCGCGCTTTTTCATAATGCCGCCGCCACCATCCTCGTGCACAACCACCCCTCCGGCCTTGCCGAGCCAAGCCTTGCCGACCGCGATCTCACGACTCGTCTGACCGAGGCATTGGCCCTCATCGGTGTGCGCGTCGTCGATCACCTGGTGATCGGCGACGGGCACATCGTTTCATTCAAGGAGCGCGGATGGCTCTAGCTGCCTCGTCCTGACGGCGCACCGCCGGTCATAGGAGCGGTTCGTTCGGTGGCGGGGGTTGCTCCGTGGCCCGGGCCGCGCCGAGCACCTCCCCGAAGGCCTTGAGGCCGTCAAGCAGGGGGCCGAGCGCGTGCCACAGGGCGTCGTCTTGAAGGAGGCGATAGGCGCCAGTAATGCCGGGCGGTTCGCCGTTACCTGTCTGCGGATGCCAGGTCTCGCGCTCCACGCTTTGCGTGGCCGCCGATACCGCGCCCACGAAGCGCGAAAAATCCTGTGGGGGCACGTGCCCCAGGGCGGACAGCAGTGTCACCATATTCTGCAAGGTCGTGCGCGAGGTCTGCGTATTCAGGCCGCGCGCCGTTATTAGGCCGACGTGCGGCAATGCCCCGGTGAGCGCTGTCAGAAAGCGCAGGATGCCGTGCCGCGACAGTGCCTCGATGAGATCGGCCAGTTCCTTGTCAGCGATGGCCTCTTGCGGGTGCGCGTGCTGGTAATGGATGAGCGCGCTCATGACTGTGCCTCGCCACGGCTCGCCACGGTCGCGGGGATGGGCCGGTACTCGCTGCGCCTCCATTTGCGCTCGACTTCAACCCCGGACCGTGGTGTGCGTGCCCCAAAACGCGGATTCGAGCGCGGGACGGGTGGCGGGCCTTCCCGACTTAGGATTGCGAGCTTTACGGCAAGCTCCTTGAAGGCCGGTGTCGAGGTTACGCTGTCGGCGTGATTGCCGGTCAGGCGGTTTATGGGTTCGGTGAGCGAAAACTCGACGGTATAGAGTTCGCGGCCGGCCACGCGCGGGCTCACCAGCACGCCGGCCTCGACGCTGCCACGGCGCGAGGTGAGCATTACGCGTGCCCCGGTCTTTATGTCAAGATCGTCTGCCAGCTCCTGCGAAACCTCCACATAGAATTGATTGACCTTGGACACGATACCTGGAACGCGCGCGGTAAGATTACCTTCCTGGAAATGTTCGAGTACTCTCCCATTGTTTAGCGTGAGATCGTATTCGGTATCGGCGCGCTCGACCGGAGCATGCCAATGCACGGGGTAGAGCCGGGCTTTGCCATCCTTGGTATGAAAGTGCTTTGTGTACAAGAGCGTCTCGGAATGTCCTTGGGCATCGACCGGCCAGACCACGGACTTGTAACCTTCGAGTCGATCGTAAGTAGCGCCGGCAAAAAGCGGCGCGACTTTGGTGGCCTCTGACATGATCTCGCGTGGCCCCGCATAATCCCAACGATGCCCAAAGCGCTGCGCGAGCGCACACAGTATCTGCCAGTCCGGCCGGGATTCACCGAGCGGGTCGAGGGCTTGCGCGAAATGCTGAATGCGCCGTTCGGTGTTCACGAACGTGCCTTCCTTCTCAAGGCTCGGACAGGCTGGCAGCACGACGTCTGCAAACTGCGCGGTGGTAGTCATGAAGATATCCTGGACAACCAGGAAATCGAGGCGCTCCAGGGCCTCCTGGGTATGGCCGGTATTGGAGTCGACGACCGCTGTGTCTTCCCCGATGATATACATGGCGTGGAGCCGGCCCGCGTGCGCGGCATCGATCATGCTGTGGTTATTGAGTCCGGGTTTCTCCGGCAGATCGACCCCCCACGCGCGCCCTACGCGCTCGCGGGCCGCCTTGTCCGAGACCTTGAGATAACCGGGAAGCTTGTCGGACAAGGCCCCGAAGTCGCCGGCGCCCTGGACGTTGTTGTGGCCGCGCAAGGGGTAGGCCCCCGAGCCCTTTTTCCCGTAATTGCCGGTGACGAGAAGCAGGTTCGAGATGGCGGTGCTGGTGTCGCTGCCGGTGGTGCGTTGCGTGACCCCCATAGCCCATAGGGCGCACACCCCCGAGGCGCTGACGATCATATCGGCGATACGTATGAGATTTGTCTGCGAGAGGCCGGTTTCGGCCTCTGCATAGTCCAACGTGAAAGGCGCAAGCGATGCCCGCAAGGCCTCCAGATTGTTTACGCGTTTTGCCAGAAAGGCGCGGTCTTCGAGGCCGTTATCGAGGATGTAACGTGTTACCGCGCATAGCCACACGAGGTCGGTCCCCGGTTTGGGGCGTAAGAACAGCTGGGCGCGCTCAGCCATCTCGTGACGCAACAGATCGACTACGATGACCTTCACTTCGCCACGCTTCAAGCGCCGCTTGATGCGTGTGGCCAGTACGGGATGGCTATCTGTCGTGTTGGTGCCGATAAGCAACAGCAGCTCGGCCTCGTCGATATCATCCATGGTGCCGGAGTCCCCGGCATAGCCCACTGTGCGGGTCAGGCCCTTGGTGGCCGGGCTTTGGCAATAACGGGATGTGCAATCGATATTGTTGGTGCCGATGATGGCGCGCGCGAACTTCTGGGTCAGGTAGACCTCCTCGTTCGAGCCCTTGCTGGTGGCGATGAATCCAATGGCGTCGGGCCCGTGGCTTGCGCGGGTCGCACTGAACCGCTCATGCACGAGATCCAAGGCCTCGTCCCAGCCCGCCTCGCGGAACGTCGAGCCCTCGCGAATCAGCGGCTTTACCAAGCGATCCTTGCTGTTTACGAAGTCCCAGGCGAATTTGCCCTTGACGCAGGTCGATATGCCGTTTGCCGGCCCCTGTTCAGGTTGGATCTTCAGTATGTGGCGCCCGCGCGTCGTGATGTCGAAGGAGCAGCCGACCCCACAGTAGGTGCATACGGTCTTGGTGATCTTCTGCTCGGTGTGGCGCAGGCATTGGTCGATCTTCGAGATGGCGGTGATCGGGATGAAGCTCGTGGTCTGCTCCACGCCCTTTACGAACTCGATCATCTCGCGTTTCAGGGGTGCGGGCCAGGAGGTAAAGGGGCCGGCCTGTCCAAGAAGGGTGTTTTCCATGAGGGCGTTACATGGGCAGACGGTGACACAATGCCCGCAGGACACGCAGCTCGAATCGTTGATGGCTCGCCCCCCATCCCATAGAACACGCGGGTGTTCGAGCTCCCAGCCCATGGTCAGGGTCTCGTTGACCTGCACGTTCTGGCAGGCCTCGACACAGCGGCCGCACAATATGCACTGCAGAGGGTCATAGGTATAGAAAGGGTTCGAGGTGTCGGCCGCATAGGGCTTGGGTCGGTAGGGGTAGCGTTGATGGCGTATGGCGAGCCGGTCCACGGCATCATGGATCTCGCAGTCCCCGTTGTTGTTGTCGCATACGGAGCAGTAGAGTTCATGCTTTTCGAGTATCCGGTCCATGCCTTCCCGTCGGGCCGCCTCGGAGGCCGCATCCCGGGTGCTGACTGTAAGGCCGTCCTCGGCGCGGATCGTGCATGCGCGCACCAGGGAGCCGTTGACCGTGACAAAGCAGGTGTCGCAGGTCTCGATTGGCCCGAGCGCCGGGTTGTAGCAAAGGTGCGGGATATAGCAATCGGCGCGGGTTAAGGCGTCGAGCAGGTTCTCGCCGACCGAACTCGCAATGTCCTTTTCATCGACATTTATGACGCAAGGACGCAGATGGGGACCGGCGGACATGAGACCTCCTCACAGGTTTGGGTGGGACGGGCATGGGCCCGACCCTTCGCATCGACGCCACTCTAGTGGCGCGTCGCCCCGGTTGTTATCGGAAATAAGTGCGAGATAGGCCCGACAGCCAATGGTCCCGGGCGCGCTCGGCGGGCGCCTCGGGGATTGGCAGGAGCCGCGTACTATGGCAGAATCCGCAGATTAATCCGGGGGTTCCTATGTCCAAGGTATGCCAGGTCAGCGGCAAGCGGCCCATGAGCGGCAACAACGTGTCGCATGCCAACAACAAGACGCGCCGACGGTTTCTGCCCAATCTGCATTACCGCAGGTTGTGGGTCGAGAGCGAGAAGCGTTGGGTGCGGCTGCGTTTATCGCATCACGCGTTGCGGACCATAGACAAAAAGGGCATCGACATCGTGCTAGCCGAGATGCGTGCCCGCGGCGAAGCGCTTTAGGAGACCGTCATGCGTGACAAGATCAAGCTCGTGTCGAGCGCCGATACCGGTCATTTTTACACGACCACGAAAAACAAACGAACGATGACCGAGAAGTTCGAGATCAAGAAATTCGATCCCATCGCCCGCAAGCACGTCCCCTACCGCGAGGCGAAGATCAAATAAACTACGTTTAAGGTCCGCCCGACCTTGGCGGCGTCCGGTGTGACGGACCCGCGGGGTCGTCACGCGGTACCCCTTCGTCGAGACGCCCTTGTCCCCCTGCAAAATGGGGGCCGGGCGCTCTTGTCCTCGCGTCCCGTGCCCGGTATATTACCGACAACCCTCTGTTGAGGTCCATTGCTGCAGATGGCGGCCGGGGCCGCCCGAGGTTGCCATGTACCCGCTTAGTCAACAAGTGTTGCGCACGGATGTTGCTGGCATGCCGCTCGAATGGATTGATTTCCGCGAGGCGGTGCGTATCTGTCACCTCGGGCAGGTGGCCTACACATGCGGCAGCCTCTTGTACCGGGTTCACGGCGGCCATAACGCCGCCACCGGCCGGCGCAGCATCATCGAGGTCAACTCCATTCTCGCCACCTACGGAGAGAATGGTCAGCTGGCGCGTCAGCGCGACCATTATGTCCCGCCGCTCAGTAATCCGGCCCTGTTTGCGCGCGATGCCCGGTTATGCCTTTATTGCGGCGAGCGGTTCTCGGTCCGCGACCTCTCACGCGATCACGTGACGCCCTTGAGTCGCGGGGGCCACGATATCTGGAGCAATGTCGTCACGGCCTGCAAGCGTTGCAACAATCACAAGGCCGGGCGGACGCCCGAGGAGGCCGGCATGGCGCTGCTGGCCGTGCCTTTCGTGCCGACGCATGCCGAATACATCTATCTGCAGGGCCGCCGCGTGCTCGCCGATCAGATGGCCTTCCTGAAGGCCCATTTCCCGCGCACAAGCCCCCTGCATGAGCGCCTGGCGCGCGGCCTAGAGGTCGCCGGCCACGCCTGACGCTGGCGACGGCGGCTCCGTAAGACCCGCCGTCGCCGTCGCCCCAGGGCTGTGGCCCTCTCAGGCCGCGACTTGCGTCGCCGCGTAGGTACGGATGGCGGTGGCGAAGTCGCGGAGGGCCTTGATTCCAGTTGCCTCCGCCTGGCGACACCATTCTTGCAGGGCCTCCAAGAGCTGCTCCTGGGTGCTGGCTGACCGCCGCCACACGTCCTGCAGGCGCTCCTTCATGGTGTAGACCGTCTGCAGGGTGCTGTTGGTTGCCAGAATCTCTTGCAGCTGACGGTATCCGGCCTCGCCGATGAGGGCCTTCTCACGCACCATGAGGTGCCGTGCGCCCTTCAGGATCTTGGCCGCCTGACGATTGGCGGCCGCAGCCTTGCGGACCTCCTCCCCGTGGACCTCGTGCAAGACCTCACGCGCAAAGCGCGCCATCACCTGAAAGCGATGGTGTATGACCGCCTTCACGGTATCGAGATCGCAGACCTCTTTCGGCTGGGTGTAGACGGGTATCGGGGCGGTCTTCTTGACCGTGGCCAGGCCCAGCATCTCGAGCGTGCGAATATATCCCCAGCCGATGTCGAACTCCCAGGGCTTGCAGGAGAATTTGGCGGAACTTGCGTAGGTGTGGTGGTTGTTGTGGAGTTCTTCGCCGCCGATCAGGATGCCGATCGGCGCGATATTGGTCGCCGCGTCGGCGCACTCGAAGTTGCGGTAGCCGTAGTAGTGGCCTACGCCGTTGACCACGCCGGCCGCAAAAAACGGGATCCAGATCATCTGGATGGCCCAAATCGTGAGACCAAGCGGGCCAAAGCACAGCAGGTCGATAACGAGCATGAGGGCGACGCCCGCGGCGCTGTGGCGCGTATACACATGCCGCTCCAGCCAATCGTCCGGGGTGTTGTGCCCGAACTTGGCGAGCGTCTCGGTGTTTTTGGCCTCGGCGCGATAGAGCTCCGCACCCTCCCACAGCACCTTTTTCAGGCCCAATACCTGCGGACTATGCGGATCGTCTTCCGTTTCACAGCGCGCGTGATGCTTACGATGGATGGCTACCCATTCCTTGGTCACCATGCCCGTCGTCAGCCACAACCACAGGCGAAAGAAATGGGCGACCACGGGATGCAGGTCCAGGGCGCGATGTGTCTGATGACGGTGCAGGTAGATAGTGACCGACACGATTGTGATGTGGGTCAAGGCGAGCGCGACCAGCACATAGCCCCACCACGGCAAAACGATAAGACCTTGAAGCATGCTTTCTACCTCTTATGAATGAAAAGCCAGGGCCGTTTTGACATGCGTCCTTGGCCGCCCGACGGCCGTTTCAGCGATCCTGCGCGTTGTCGCTCGCCCAATCACGCATCCGCGTCCCCCACTCGTGGGCGGTTGCGGCGTCCAGTTCGACGGTAAAATATTTGACGCCATCGCGTATGATGACCCGCAAAAGCCGCGCCCCGGTCTCGTGGAAGACCTGACGCAACTCTATCACCTGTCCCGAGGGCGCGGTAATCTGTTCCATGGCCAGGATATTGTAGCATGGACCGAGGACGGTGATGGCAGCCCCCAAGACCCCTCTTGTAACGGTGGATATCATTATCTGCCCGGACGGACACCCGCATGGCGTGATCCTGATCGAGCGCCACCATCCCCCATTGGGCTGGGCCTTGCCCGGTGGTTTCGTGGACATCGGCGAACGGGTGGAGGATGCCGCGCGCCGTGAGGCCCGCGAGGAGACTGGTTTGGACGTGACACTAGAGACCCTGCTCGGCTGTTATTCCGATCCGGCCCGTGACCCGCGCGGCCACACGGTGTCGCTCGTATACATCGCGCATGCCTCCGGCGCGGCGCGCGCCGGAGACGACGCCCGGCGCTGCGAGATCGCCGATATCCGCCACATCACGGTGCCGCTCGCCTTCGATCACCCGCGGATCCTGGATGACTATCGGCGGTTCCGGGTGTCGGGCGAGCGGCCGGCGCCGGAGTAGTAAAGGCGGTAATGCCGTAGGGGTCGGCATAGGAGGCCTCGGCTGTCGTGCCTATGGCCGTGAGCAGGCCGCTGTTGCGATCCAGGCGATAACGGCTGATCGTGCTGCTCCCATAGTTGACTGCGAATACGAAGCGCGCCGCCGTGTCGAGCGTCAAGGAGAAGGGATAGCCGCCGGTCGGCACATGCCCAACGTGCGTGATGCGGCCATCGGCCTGGTTGATGCGAAAGATCGAGATGTCATTGGCGCTGGTGTTGGCGACGAAGAGGTAGCGCCCGCTCGGATCGATGACCAGCGAGTCCGGATGGTGGTCGAAGGGCTCGGTCACCCGGTCTTTCAGGGTCAGCCGGCCGTGGGCCCCGATGGCAAGCACCAGAAGCACGTTCGCGCGGAAGTCGGCGACATACAAAAACCGTCCGTCGGGGCCGACCGCGAGCCCATAAGGGCCATCGCCCGGGGGTTCATGAAACACCCCCAAGGGTATGAGTGCCGCCTGGCCCGGCGCACGACGGTACATGGCGATCGTGTCGTTGCCGAAGTTGGCGACATAGGCGTAGCGGCCGTTGGGCGTGAAGGCCACGGAGTAGGGTGTGGCCCCCGGCGCCTCATGGACGCGGCCGTCGGGAATCAACGTATCCGGCGCGCGGCGCACGCGGTAGATGCTCACCGTACTATCGCCGCTGTTGGCGACGTAGATGTCGTGCCCCCCGGGGCTTGCGGTCACACTAAAGGGGTTGGTGCGCGGCCCCTGAAGGTGCACTGCGGCGCGTGCCAGCCTGCCGTCGGCGGGGTTCACATGGTAGGCGCTGACGGCGTGCGCGAGGCTATCGGCGGTAATTACATAACCCAGCGGATCGGCGATGATCGACTCCGGTCCCCCGGGTGTCGGCATCGATTGCACCGCGACGAGATTCCCCTTGCCATGCTCGGCGTAGACGCTGATCGTACTATTGTTGTAATTGGCGACATAGACAAAGGTACGGGCGCGCGCCACGACACTCAGCCAGCAGAGCCCGAGAATCAGAAGAGGTATGTGGCGATATCGATGGGCGCCCATCCGCGCCAGGCCCTGCTCAGACACTGATATATGTCCATCCGCGGTGCTGGAGCCGGACGATCTCGGCGATGGCCGAGGGCACGATCACGGCCTGCGGCAAGAGGTGCGGATCGATGCCCTTGCGGCGCTTGAGGCGGTTGATCGTATCCTGACAGGCGGCGAATATCAGGTTCGGATAGCGCGCCTGAAGTGCGGCGATACGCGCCGGGAATGGTGACAGATGGCGGCGCAGGAGCGCGAGGCCCGGGCCGTCGGCCAGGATCTCGACCTTCGCCTGCTGGTGATCGGCGCGGTAACGGGCGAGCAGATGCTGGGCCTCCGCGAGCACCTGACGCATATGGGCGCGGTCGCCATTATCCAAATGAAACAGGACCTTGGTGGTGAGGTGGGTCGTGGCTCGCGCGATCGCCGCGACCGGGCGCGGCGGCACCGCCGGGGCCCACAAGGCGCGTAACGACCAGCCGAGGGTTACCCCGATCAAAAGTACGATGGGTGCAATCAGCGGGGCTAGCCGCGAGGCCAGGTGTCGGCGCGGCGTTTCGCGGCGTTTCGGCGTCGGCGGGTTATCGTAGGCGAGCCGTACCAGATCCGAGACCTTGCGCAATTCGCAGACCTTGCGGTTCAGCTCCGGGTCGCCGTTGATGAGCGGATAGGCGCGGCCCTTCTCATCGCCGTCGATCTGGTTATCGACGAAGGCGTTGAGGAATTCATCCGAGAGCCGGGGTCCTTCCGATTCGGTCATTTCACTCTCCGCATCCTTGGGGTTGGGGCAGCCGCCATGTCCGGTAGCAGCAGGGCCTTCAGGGCTGCGCGCGCACGACACAGCCGACTCATGACGGTCCCGCCCGGTATGCCCAGTATGGACGAGACTTCATTATAAGAGAAACCTTCTAAATCAACCAGGGTCACGACCTGCCTCTGCCCTTGAGGGAGCCTGGCGATGGCCGCGCGCACGCGCGCCGCGAGTTCCGAACGCAGGTGCTCGGCCTCGAGGCAGTGGTCGCACGCGATGTCCATGTCATCGATGTCTTCGGTCTCGCGTTCGCGCCGATGATGATCGCGAAAGCAGTTGGTCATGATGCTGAAAAGCCAGGCCTCCTCAGCCCCGGGATCCCGGAGCTGATCGTGTTTCTGCCAGGCCTTGGTGAGCGTCTCCTGCACCAGGTCGTCGGCTAGGGAGGGGTTGTGGGTCCAGGCATAGGCAATACGGTAGAGGCGCGGGCGGCTGGCCTCCAGGGTCTTTTTGAACTCCCGCGAGCGGCACAATAACTGACGGATGCCCATATTCGATTCTCCTCGGGTGGTGGGACGGTGCCCTATCGTTATTTATTCCGAAACAGGGGGAGTTTATGCCCGGGGTGCGCCCAGGGGAAGCATGGGGCCGATCAGCGGTCGGCGATCTCGCCGCGTGCCCACCGGCCGAGCACATACGGATAGAGGGCGTGTTCGAGGGCGAGCACGCGCGCTGCGAGCGCCGCCGGGGGCTCCCCCGGGATCACCGTGAGTCCGGCCTGGGCGATAATCGGGCCGCCATCGACGGCATCGGTGACGAGGTGCACCGTGGCGCCATGGACTCGCGCACCGGATGCGAGGGCGCGCCGGTGGGTGTCGAGCCCGGGGAACGCCGGCAGGAGCGAGGGGTGGATGTTGAGCAGGCGCCCCTGGTAACGGCCCACGAAGTCCGCGCCCAAGACCCTCAGAAAGCCGGCCAGCGCGATGATATCCGGTGCCAGATCGTCCAGCGCCGTCGCCAGGGTCTCCTCGAAGGCCGCGCGCGTGGCAAACCGGCGATGATCGACGAGGCGTACCGCCAGGCCTTGGTCGCGCGCATAGTCGACAGCCGGCGCTGTGGGGTTGTTGCTGACCACCCCGGTGATCACGTAGCCCTGTTCGGGGGCCTCTTCTTGCAAGGCGCGCAGGTTGCTACCGCGCCCAGAAACCATGACCGCAACCTTCAAGGGCGGTCTCAGGCCCATGCGAATTCGCCGGGGCCCTCATCGACGCGGCCGATAACAAACGGCGCCTCCCCATGATCGCGGAGGATGGCCTCGGCGACCCCGGCATCGGCGGCATCGACCACCACCACCATACCGACGCCGCAGTTGAAGGTCCGGTACATCTCCTCCTCGGCAATGTCTCCGCCCTCCTGAAGCCAGCCGAAGATCGCGGGTCGCGACCAGGATGAGCGGTCGATGACCGCGCGCCGGCCCTTGGGGATCACGCGCGGGACATTGCCAGGCAGCCCGCCACCGGTGATGTGCGCCATGGCGTGGACGTCGAGTGCGGCATGGAGGGCGAGCAGGGCCTTCACATAAATACGTGTAGGTGCAAGCAGGATGTCGTCGAGGCGGCGGTCGCCCACGGTCGCGGTCAGGTCCGCGCGACGCCGGGCGATGACCGCGCGCGCCAGGGAGTAGCCATTGGAGTGCAGTCCTGACGAGGGCAGACCGAGGATGATATCGCCGTCTTTGACGCGGCGCCCGTCGATCAGGCGCTCACGTTCCACCGCTCCCACGCAGAAGCCGGCCAGGTCATAGTCCTGATCGCGGTACATCCCCGGCATCTCCGCGGTTTCGCCGCCGACCAGGGCCGCGCCCGCCAATTCGCAGCCACGGCCGATTCCGGCGATAATACGTTCGGCCTTACGGACGTCGAGTCGGCCCGAGGCGAAGTAATCCAGAAAAAAGAGCGGCTCGGCCCCTTGCACAACGATATCATTGGCGCACATGGCGACCAGGTCGATGCCGATGTCGTCATGGCGATCGAGCGTGATCGCCAGCAGGAGCTTTGTGCCCACGCCGTCGGTACCCGAGACCAGCACAGGGTCGCGATAGCGCCCGGACAGCGCAAAGAGCGCGCCAAACCCGCCAAGACCCGCGAGGACCCCGGGGCGGGTGGTTTTGGCGGCGATCGGTTTGAGGGTCTCGACCAAGGCATCGCCGGCATCGATGTCGACGCCGGCGGCACGATAGCTCAAGGGGCTTGGGGTCTTGGGTTCAGTCACTGGGGTCTTGTCACAGGCGGGCTCCGAGATGGCTGTTATGTTAGGGCCTGGAACCCTACAAGTAAATCTTGACTTCGGTCGCGGCGCACGGGTAAACGGGGACCGCACGCCCGGCGCTGCTGTGCCCGCACGGTGAGAGGGATATCCGCGTGAAAAGACTGCAGCATCTACCCAACATGATCACGCTTTTGCGGATGGCGTTCGTACCGCTTCTGATCCTGGTCTTGAAGGATCACCATTACCTTGAGGCCTTGTGGGTGTTCCTGATTGCGGGGATATCGGACGGTCTGGACGGTTATATCGCCAAACGGTTTGGTTTCGTGAGTCAGCTCGGCGCCATTCTCGACCCGCTGGCCGACAAGATCCTGTTGGTGAGCGCCTATGTGATGCTGGCGTTGCTCGCGCTCGTGCCGTTCTGGCTGGTACTCGTAGTGACCTTCCGGGACGCGCTCATCGTCGGCGGCTATCTCGTCTATACCTCGCTGTACGGGCCGGTCTCGATGCGCCCGAGTCGGGTGAGCAAGTTCAACACCTTTACCCAGATCCTGCTCGTGGTGTTCCTGCTCACCGAGCGCGCGTTCGGGTTTCATGTCGCCCACATCCAGGCGGCGCTCGTCTTTATGGTCCTTGTCACGACCATCGCAAGCGGCGGACACTATCTGTGGACTTGGGGAATCGTGCGAGAGGTCGAGGCGGGGCGTGCTGGGAGAGACTGAACGCCGGGTCCTGTATGCCGCCGCGATGTTGCTGGCGGCGGGTGCTGTGATCTATGTCCTGGCGCCGGTGGTCACCCTGTTTCTCTTGTCCTCGCTCATTGCCTATATCGCCAACCCGCTGGTCTCGCAGGGGCAGCGCGTCGGCGTGCCGCGCAGCGCCACCATCCTGCTGCTGTTGCTAGTGCTGGTGCTTGCGGTCGCCGCCCTGGCGTTCGCGCTCGTACCCATGGCGCAAAGGGAGTTTATGACGTTCACCGCGCATGCGCCGGCCTACATGGACTGGTTACAGGCGCGTATCCTGCGCGTCACCCATGGTCGCTATACGCCCGATCTCCATGTATTGAAGCGGCATATCCTGGCGCAATGGCAAGGTGTGGGGGCCGACGTCGCCCGGCTCCTGCCAGTGGCCACCGCCTCCGGCCTGCACATCCTCGTAGCGCTCGCGCGACTCATGCTGATCCTTGTGGTGACCTTCTACCTGTTGCGCGACTGGGACGACATTCGTGCCACCGCCGTGGAGATCCTGCCCGGTCGTTACCGCGAGCCGGTAGTGCGTTTCGCAGGCGAGGTCGATGTCCAGCTCGGCCGGCTCCTGCGCGGACAGCTCACGGTCATGATCGCGCTTGCCATACTCTATACTGTCGGCTTGAGCATAGCCGGCCTGGACCTGGCCCTGCCGGTCGGTGTCATGACGGGATTTTTGAGCTTCATCCCGTATCTCGGATTTTTTACCGGGCTTTTCACCGCGAGCCTCGCGGTGTTGCTGCAATACCACGACGTGAGACATCTTCTGTTCGTGTTCGCGGCCTTTGGTTTTGGAGAGATGATGGAGAGCATGGTCCTCGGCCCGCGGCTGGTAGGCCGTTCAATCGGTCTGCACCCGCTGCTTGTGATCTTCGCCGTGCTGACCGGAGGACAGCTTTTCGGGTTTGCCGGGATCTTGCTGGCCCTTCCGGTCTCCGCGGTGCTTATGGTCTGGTTAAGACGCGCCCATGCCCGTTATCGCCACAGCGCGTGGTCCGAATGATGCGCCAGCTGCCGCTCGATCTGTCTGTGCGCGATCGCCCCTCGTTTGAAAATTTCTGGGCGGCCGAGAATGGCGCGGCGCTCGCCGCCGCGCGTGCCCTCGCCCAAGGGCGGCCGGGGCCCTTGTATCTGTACGGCCCCGAGGGCTGTGGCAAGACCCATCTCCTGGCGGCCGTGGCACGCGCGGTCCAGGGCGGCGGGCCCTGTGCCTTCCTGTCGCTCGCCCATGTCTCCTCGATGGGCTGGCAAAGTCTTGCTGATCTGCCGCCGGACAGTACGGTCTGTGTCGATGACATGGAGGCCTTGGCAGGGCACGCCGATGGCGAGCAGCAGCTGTTCGTGCTGTTTGAGACGCTGGCGCCGGCACGACGCATCGTGCTGGCTGGACGCAGTAACCCCGCCGGCCTGTCGTTGGCGCGCGACGACCTGCGGACGCGGCTTGCGAGCGGGCCCATCGTGGCCATGCGCCGCCTGTCAGATGAGGTCAAGGCTCAGGCCCTATGTCATCGTGCCTCGTTGCGGGGACTGCACCTGAATGATGTGGCCTGTGCCTATCTTTTGGCGCATGGTCCGCGCGATCCGCGGGCGCTTTTCGCGTTGCTGGAAGACCTCGATCGCGAGACCCTGGCGGATGGACGGCGCCTTACCATTCCATATCTGCGCGCCATCCTCGCGCGCCCCTAGAGGGGTGGTGGCCGGGTGGAGACTTACGTCGGGGTCGGCGCCAGTCTTTGTGCGATACGTGCCACGCGCTCTCCCAGTGCCAGACACAAGCTCTTTTCCTCGGCGCTCACCGGTCGATCATTGCGCGCGCCGGCCAAGTGGCTCGCGCCGTAGGGTGTACCACCCGAGGCGGTGGTGGTGAGCGTGGGCTCGGTGTAGGGGATGCCGACCAACAGCATGCCATGGTGCCAGAGCGGCACGCTCATCGACAACAACGTGGCTTCCTGGCCGCCATGCAGGGTGCCGGTGGAGGTAAATACCCCGGCGGGCTTGCCGGCCAGCGCGCCGGCGAGCCACAACGGCGTCGTGGTCTCGAGAAAGTGCTTGAGGGGCGCGGCCATGTGTCCAAAGCGCGTGGGACTGCCTAAGATCAGACCGTCGCAGTGGCGCAGGTCATCGAGATCGGCATATGGCGGCCCGCTCTCGGGGATTGCCGGGGCGCTGGCTTCCGGCAAGGGTGACACCTCCGGCACGGTGCGGACCACGGCCTCGCACCCCGGGACCGATGCCACGCCACGCGCTACTAGGTCTGCCATACGCCGCACACTGCCGTGGCGGCTGTAATAAAGCACCAGAATCCGGGTCATGAGGGATCACCGGACGCGGCGCGCGCCACGAGGTCTGCGAACGTCTGGCGATCCATGAGGCCGTGGGCGGCCACGAGGTCTGCGATCGGCTGGCCGCTGGCCTCCGATTCCTGTGCCACACGTGCCGCCGCGCTATAGCCGATCGCACGGTTCAGTAAGGTGGCTAGGCCCACACTTGCGTGCGCATAGGCCCGACAACGGTCGCGATCGGCCTCGATACCGGCGAGTGCCCGCTCGGTCACAGCAGTCATGGCCCGGGTCAGCCAGTCCATCATGTCAAACAGCGCGGACCCGAGCGCCGGCATCATGACGTTCAGTTCGAGCTGACCGGCCTGGGTCATGGCGGCCACGGCGGCGTCCTGCCCGAGAACCTGATAGCAGACCTGATTCAACATTTCGAGCATGACCGGATTGACCTTGCCCGGCATGATGCTCGATCCCGGTTGCACCGGTGGCAAGCGGATTTCGGCAAGGCCGGTGCGCGGCCCCGAGGCCAGCAGCCGCAGGTCGTTGGTGATGCGCGTAAGTTCGAGCGCAAGCCCGCGGACGGCCGCCGACAGCTGCATGACGTCGGCCATGGATTGCATCTGCGCACAGAGGTCGGGCGCCGGGCGCAAGGCCTCGCCGGTGAGCAGGGCGAGTTCCGTGCATACCTGTTTGGCATAGTGGGGCGGGGTATTGAGGCCGGTGCCGACGGCGCTGCCACCGAGTCCCAGTTCGCCCAGGTCGATGGCGGTATCCTGTATGCGCCGGGCGCAGCGCTTGAGGGTCCACGCGTAGGCCGAGAACTCGCGCCCAAGCGTGGTCGGAACGGCGTCTTGCAGGTGTGTGCGGCCGCTCTTTACGGTGTTTTGTTCGCGCGCGCCCAGGGCATCGAAGGCGCGCGCCATGTCGTGGGTGGTGGACACAAGACGCGTGAGCTTGGCAAGTGCCGCCAGGCGTATGGCGGTGGGGATGGTGTCGTTCGTGCTCTGCCCCATATTGACATGATCGTTGGGGTGCAGTGGATGGTAGACACCGCGCTCGCCGCCGAGCGCCACGTTGGCGAGGTTGGCGATGACCTCGTTGGTGTTCATGTTATGACTGGTGCCGGCCCCGGCCTGGAACCGGTCGACCACGAACTCGCCATGGTATTGACCGTCGGCGATGGCGGTCGCGGCGCGCTCGATCTCGCGCGCGAGACGCTCATCGAGCCAGCCGGCACGGGCGTTCACCCGTGCCGCGGCGATTTTCACCCGCGCATGGGCGATGATGAAATCCCGGTCGGGGGCGCGGCCCGATATCGGAAAATTCTCCACGGCGCGTGCCGTCTGGATACCATACCAGGCATCGGCCGGCACCGGATATTCGCCAAGACTGTCTTTTTCTGTGCGCGTCGTCATAGGTATGGGAACGCCGGCGGGCCGTGGGGTCTGCGAAGGTCGGCCCGACTGACGCGTTCTCGTCCTCCTTTAGATGAGGGATAAGGTTGATGTTGGGTTCACGAGACCTGCAGCTCGCGGCGCATGGCGATGAAGGCGGTCCGGCGGCGATTTTCGGCCGGGCCTGGAGCCGTAGGCGCTAGTATAACCGAATGACCGGATCGGCACGGGATTGCGTATCCGGGTGTTTCGCCCCGCCGAGGCGCCGTTTCGGTGTTGGCGGGGCCGCCGGGGTCGTGGCAGGCTGGATACCCGCCGGCTTCGATTCAGGGCCTTAGCGCCGCAGTCCCAGCCCCTCCCGGGGCGACGGCCGGTCTTGTCTGCGGCCCGGGGAGCCGGTATCGTCGTCTTGTATGAAACCCGTCTCTCAGCCGCGGATCGGCGAGGCCGATAGCCGCCGCTTTCTGCGCTTTGCGTTTTCGCTCGCCGATCTGGCGCGGCGGCTCCTGGCCGAGACTTCCATCGGGGAAGCGGATATTGCCGTCAAGGCCGATGGTTCTTATGTGAGCGTGGCCGATCGGCGCATCGAGGCGGCCTGGCGGGAGGCCATTACCGGACAGTTTGGCGATCACGATCTCGTGGGCGAGGAGTATCCGGCGGAGGGCCGGGGCAGCGCTTGGGAGTGGGTCCTGGATCCGATCGATGGGACCGATAATTTTGTGCATGGCATGGCGACCTTTGGCACCTTGGTGGCCCTGCGTCACGAGGGCGTTCCGGTGCTCGGGGTCATAGATCACCCACGGCTCGACCTGCGGGTGAGTGCAGCCGACGGACTCGGGGCCTCGTGTAATGGGCGCCCTGTGCGTGTCGCCGACCGCAATGAATCGGGAACACCGATAGTCATAGCGACCGCCCCCGAGAATTTCAATAAGGGCGGTCGCCCGGAACTCTTTGGGCGGCTGGCGACAGCCCATCCGAACCTGCGTGTTTACCGGGACTGTTACGCCCACAGCGTGGTTTTGCAAGGCCAAGGGGCGGTGGCCGTCGATTGGCATGCACAGCTCTGGGATGTCTGCGCGGCATGGGCGATCGCGCGCGAGGCGGGTGCCGCGTTCGAGCGCCTCAAGGGGCCACCGGGGCGTTATCAGGTCGTTTTCGGACGACCCGCGGCGGTGGCGGCGGTTACGGATCTGCTGGGGATCGCGCGGGAGGAGGAAGAATGAAGGCCGAATTTTGGCATACGCGTTGGCATGAGAATCGGATAGGTTTCCACCAGACCGAGATCAATCGTTTTCTGCGCCGACATATCGATACCTTGGGCCCCAAAGGCCCGGTGTTCGTGCCGCTGTGCGGCAAAAGCCGCGACATGAGCTGGCTTGCCGAACGGGGGCGCGAGGTCATAGGCATCGAGATCAGTCCGCTCGCCGTCGAGGCGTTTTACCGGGAACAGAAGATCCCCGTGGATCGGGTCGGCCGCGGCGAGTTCCTGGAGTACCAGGCGACCGGTGTCACCATCCTGCTCGGTGATTACTTTCGGTTGACCGCGGAACTGCTCGGACCGGTGACTGCTGTTTATGATCGTGCCGCCCTGATCGCCATGCCGCCGGCCACGCGCCGCGCGTATGCCGAACACATGGCGCGCCTGCTGGCCCCTGGGACGCCGGTCCTGCTGGTTGCCCCCTTTTCCCTGAAAGATCCGCAAAGCGGCCCACCGTTTGCGGTATCGTCGTCGGAGATCCAGGAGATCTTCGCGGATCATTTCACGGTGGAGGTCCTGGAATGCGAGCGCAAGACGGCAGAGGAGGATCCGCAACTCGTCGAGCAGGGGCTGGCGTGGCGCGAGGAGGGCGTGTACCGGCTGTGCCGGCGGGCAGGGCGCGAGGCCTAGGCGCATGCCCTCCGGCGAGGGGCGTGGCCGGCGGTAGATGAGGGGGCGGGTCATGGATCCACTGGTGAATATCGAGGGCGAGCGTTTCGATGCCGTTTTTGGCGAGGCCGTCAGGGACCAGGCGCTGCGCGCTCTGGAGGGGGGGCAGGTCTTGTTCTTTCCGCATCTCACCTTCCCGCTCAGTGCGGATGAGCGGTCCTTCCTGGATCCGCGCTGTTCGGATGGTCGCGCCAAGAACATCAGTTATGACGTGTCGACAGGCAGCCTGAAAGGGACGGTCCTGGGAGGTCACGAACGGGAACACCTGCGGGGTATGGTGGCGCGGTTTGCACAGAGCGCGCGCACGCTAGTCGAAGGCCTGTTGCCGGGTTACACGCCGCATCTGCGCCTGGGGCGCACCAGCTACCGCCCGGTCGAGGCCAAGGAGCGGCCCTCGTCCTATCGCAAGGATGATAGCCGCTTGCACGTGGATGCCTTTCCCTCGCGCCCGAACGGGGGTCAGCGCATATTGCGGGTTTTTAGCAACGTCAATCCCGACGGTCGCGGTCGAGTGTGGCGCCTAGGCGAGCCTTTCGAGACCTGCGCCCGGCGCTTTTTACCAACGATACGTCCGCCGCTCCCGGGGCAGCGCTGGCTGTTGGCCGCGTGCGGGCTTACCACCGGTTACCGCTCGGCCTACGATCATTACATGCTGGCCTTGCATAATGCCATGAAGGGCGACGACTATTTCCAGCGCCACTGTCCCCAATACGAGGTCACGTTCCCGGCCGGGACCACCTGGATGGTCTTTACCGATCAGGTTCCCCATGCGGCGATGGCTGGCCAGTATCTATTTGAGCAGACCTTCCATGTGCCCGTGCATGGTCTGAACGAGCCGGCGCGCGCGCCGCTGTCGGTGCTAGAACGGCTCCTGGGGCGGTCGCTGGTTACGACCCGAGATCAAAACCGCTCGATCCGGGCCTCGTAGGGGTAGAGCAGCAGGCGATAGAGGGTGTCGCCAAACTGCACATGCGTGGCCTCCGGTCGACCGATGACCAGCGTCTGGCCGCCGCGTGCCGAAAGCGCCGCCATTCCGAATCGCCGTGCCGCGATCAGTCCGTCCAGGACCTCGACCAGGTCCTTGCGCGCCACCGAGCAGGTGTTGTCTATGATGCGGCACGCGTGTCCGTTATGGGTCCGTCCCTCGATGATCACGGCATCAGGTCGCAGCGACTCCGGTCCCGGGCAGCGGGCCTGGGGATCAATATAATCGTCCATGGCCTATTTTACCGCCGTCAAGGCAGGTTGTGACACTGTCTCGTGCGCGACGGAAGCCGTCTGTGATCTTTCAGACCGCGAGCGGGACGTTGCCACCCGTACGATCTTGCGTAAAGGGGGCTCAACAAAGCCACGCGGGATCGGTTTTTCCGGACTCCTGACGGGGTGATCTGGCGCATGGAGCAAGCCGTACCGGGGCGCGTCTTGCGAGAATGAGGATATGCCCCCTAAATCCATAGAGATAATCATTCCATCATCTGCTTCGGTCGGTGGTTGCTCCGCCGACACCGGCAATGCCTGCGCCTCCCCCCTACGTCAAGCGGTCTTGTAGCCGATGTCGTGGAGTGCGGCCCACACCCCTCGTCTCATGTGGCTACAAATAGCGCGTCAGTCACTATTTTTCATAGTGGGAATGGCCGGACGCGTCAGAAGGTGTTGACGACCGAAGAGACGCCCGGCACAGCGCACACCACCTTTTCGACGACATTACGCAGATCCAGCACCGAGTTCGGGCAACCGGCGCAGGCGCCCTTCATCCGTACGCGCACGGTGGCGCCGACGATATCCACGAGTTCGATATCGCCCCCGTCGCGTTGGAGTATCCGACGCACATCCTCGATGGCGCGCTCGACGGCCGCCTGGTCCGGCGGTCCCGTGGCCGCATCCAGAGCCGGCCCGCGCCGTTCGCGCGCGGCAAGGGCCTGGGCGCGCGCGATGCGGTACGCCGTGTCCGGATCTGTCTCTTCCAGGGCGTCGAGTTCCTCTTCCGTGTAAAACCGAATCGCCTGTCGACGGTGTTTTTCACTCATGGGCATTGTGTCTCATTGGGCCGGTCCCCACCATATCTTTCCAGGAAGGCCGATTGACCCCGCTTGCAGCGCCCCCTAAGGTGGACGGCAGGTCATGCAGAGGGAGCGGCCATGTTATGGACTATCTTCGTCATTTTACTCGTATTGTGGCTCATAGGCATTGTGAGTTCGCGTACGATGGGTGGTTTCATTCATATTTTGCTGGTGGTCGCCCTGGTGCTATTGATCGTCAACCTGGTTCAAGGCCACGCCATATGAGTGGGATTGACAGGTAGGGGGCGCCCTCCTAGAGTGGCCGCACCCCCGACCGGCAACACTTGGGATCGAGACTTGGTGCGCCATGGGCGCGTTCAGGGACAAGAATCGTGGTAAGGAGTCGCTTTATGTCGGATATTAGCGATATACGCAAGGATGTGATGGCGATCGTCGAGACCAGTGGGAAGCTGGCGCGGCCGATCCCGCCCGACAAGGATCTCTATAGTGATCTTGGCGTGGAGTCGGTCAACGCGATCAGTATATTGCTGGCGCTCGAGGGCCGCTTTGGCACGACCATAGACGATACCCGGTTCATCGAGGCCCGTACCGTAAACAGTCTCGTCGATCTCGTGGCCGAGGCCAAGCTCGCGCCCGGTGTGCGCGTGGCCTAAAGCCGCGCCCGCGTCGCCGCTCGCCACGGGCGCCCTGCGCGTGCCGTCATTTGACTTTGGGGATTTTCGTTCTAAGGTCAAGGGATGGTCATGCGGGGGAGCAAGGCCTTGATTTGCGGCCGTTAAATCCCCGCCGATAACTAGAGGTGAGCGTGAGTGCGACTACGGCGGTAGTGACGGCGCGCAACGGTGGGCGAGTGCTTGTGGTGGACGATTCCGCAGTCATCCGCCAAGCCATCAGCAAGATGCTGAAGGTGGACTTCGATGTCGCGGTGGCGGCCGACGGCGAGGCTGGCTGGGAGGCGCTTTTGCAGGCCCCGGACGTGGGCGTATTGATCACCGACATCGAGATGCCGCGGCTCGACGGCTACGCCTTCATATGTCGCGTGCGGGCCAGCGATGACGCGCGCATCCGCGAGCTCCCGATCATTGTGATCACCGGCGCAGACGACGACGAGACCAAGACCCGCGCGTTCGCCTGTGGGGCCACGGATTTCATCACAAAGCCCCTGAATCTCGCTCAGCTTCAGGCCTGTACGCAGGCCTATATGCGTTTCGAGCAGCCGGTTCCCGAGGAGGCCTCCCCTTATGAGGGGCTGCTTGGCCGGGATGCCTTCCATGAGCGGGGGGAGGCGCTTTTGCACGAGGCCAGCGCGCAACGCCCCGTCACATTGTTGCTCGCAGCCCTCGATCGGGTGCGTATCCTGTATCGCGAATATGGGGACGAACAGATGGAGGCGGTAGTAGGGCATGTCGCCACCGTGCTGCGCGATGAGGGGGGGGCCGATATAACGGCGATGGCGCGGCTCGGCGGGGCCGAATTCGGCATACTCGTGGGGGGTACATCCAAGGGTCGGGGGCTCGCCCTGGCGCAGCGCCTGGTGGGGGCGTTTGCGCATCGTCCGATCCATGACGGCAAGACCCTCAGTATCAGCATAGGGGTGGCGTCGTCGGAAGAGGGTGCCGCGGGCTGCGAGGCGCTCCGCCAGATGGCCGAGGAGCGACTGAAGCGCGCCGTGGCCCTGGGGGGCAACCGGGCGAGCGGCTCGGCCTTGAGCGACACCCTCGGCGGGGCCGAGGAGTTGGTCCTAGACGGCATCGTCGTGCCCGAGCCGCCAGGGGAGTCTGGGGGCGACACCGGCCCTGAGGTCTTGTTCGAACCCGAATTCATGCCCGAGCCGGTCGTCCCGCCGGCATTTTCCGTTCCCGGACCGGCCACCCGTGCGGTCGCGATGATGGGGCTCGACCGCGCCGTGTGTTATCTCCGGGACGGGCGGGGGGCGGAGCTCGAGCCGTTTCTGGATCTGCTGGCATCGGAGGTCGTGGTGTTGCTCGAGTTTCTGAACGCGCGTCGTGGCCTGGGTCTGAATCCTGCCATCGCCGCCTTGCGTCAGTCAGTGCACACAGATCCGGGCGTTTAGTGCGCCCGCGGCGATGCCCATCCTGGCCTAGAACCGGGCCCATCAGATATGCGCGGTCCGCGCGCCACCGGCACGGCAGTGGGTCGGCGGACGGGAACCTGGGGCATGGTTACGAGTCCTACCACAAAAACAGGTAGAGGCGCCATTGGAAAGTCAGCAGGGAGATCGTGGGTCCCGGTGTGCTCGCGCCGGGGCCGGAGGCAGTCCTTCTCCGAGGCGCGGCCGGGGTGTCGTGGCGCCCTGTGCGTGCCAGAGGCGCAGGGCGGGGGGCTGTACCGCGCTGGTGGTGGCCGCCCGTTTCGGGTCTACGTGGCGTGATGCCCGTCCGGCATGAGGGCGCGTCTTGCTTATCTGCGGCTTACGATAGTCGCCGCTGCGGCGTTGCTGTTTGTGACCGGATGCGCCTATGCGGCGGCCAAGGCCCTCCCAAAGGCCGGATGGCACGGTGAGTTCGGCGCTGGTCTGTCATCGTCTTCGGGGGTTGCGCTCACCACCAGCCTGAACTCCACCGATCGGCTTCGCGACACCGTCGGTCTGTGGAGCTACGGCGGGAACCTAAGCTACAATTACTTCTCCTACAACGGCGTGGCAGACGTGAACCGTCTCGTTACCACGCTGCAGGTGCGGCGCAGCTTCAAGTCGGCACCCGTGAGTTTTGTCGTCGGTAGTGTCCGCTACGACCATAATCTCTTCGACGGCTATGATCATTATTTCGTGGAAATGGTGAATGCCGGCCGGACGGTCGTTGCGACCCGCACCATGCATCTCAATCTCGAAGCCGGCGGGGGCGCCCGGCAGAACTACTATCCCACGGGGCGCTCCGCACAAGATGAACCGGTCGGCGACGTGGCGATGAACTATGTGTGGCATCTGCATCGGGGGACGCGCTTTAGTGAACATCTGAGTGTCATGGGGGCGCGTAGCGGGACGCTCGTCACATCGACCAGCGGGGTGACGACCACGCTCATATTCCATCTGGCACTCAAATTCTCGGAAGAGGTCATCCATTATACGAGCCTGCCGTCCACGGCCCTCGTCCACTATGCCACTACCACGACCTTTACCACGCTGAATCTCATCTACCATATCGGTTAGCGGTCGTTCGACCGCAGGCCCTGGAGGGACATGCCTGGGGGTGCGCCTATCGTGGCGCGCCCCGGTCGTCCGGCAAGCCCGGGACCACGGGGTCGTGGACGGGCCTTGTCTCGTGACCCCGTGGGCCGGCCTGGATCAGGCGTATAGGCGGTTGTGGGTTTCGCGGACGGCGACGGCGATCCACAGGCCCGATCCTGCCACCAGCGCCGCCGTCAACCAGATGGCCGGTTGTGTCTGCCGGGTCTGCGCGGCGACCAGTCCGAGCACGATGCCGCCTATCGCATAGCCGGTGTCGCGCCAGTACCGGTAGACGCCGAGGATACGCCCCCGTTCCAGCGGGGGCGCCAGATCCGACATGGCGGCAATGAGGTTTGGATATAACAGCGCCATGCCCATACCCATGATGACCGCGGCCGCGAGCCAGTCGCGGAATGAGCGCTCGACCGCCACCCCGACCAGCGCCAATGCCAAAAGCAGGAAACCCGTCACCACCGGCACCTTGCGTCCTATGCGGTCCGCCAGATGTCCGGTGGCAAGCTGTGAAAGGCCCCAGACCATGGCATAGAGCCCGGTGATCCAGCCGATTTGCACAAGGCCCAGGCCGTGGGTCTTGAAAAAGACCGGAAGCAACACCCATACCAGGGTGTCGGCGATCTTATTGGCGACCCCGCCCTGGCAAATGGCGCGGTAAGTCGGGTCCTTGAAGGAAACCCGCACAAAGCCATCCCAGAGTGATGGGCCCGGGGTGTGGGCATCGCCGATCGCCTTGTGGGCGTGTTCGGCCCGCACCCATGGGATCGTATCCTCGACGCGCGTGAGTACCAGCAGGGCACAGGCGATGGTCGTGAGACCAAAGACGAGCAGCGTAAGCCGTGGCCCATAGGAGAGAGCGGCATAGCCGGTGCCGAGCCCGGCCATACCCACGGCGATGTAACCGAGCGCCTCATTGATGCCGACCGCAAGCCCGCGCTCGTTGTTGGCGGCGAGATCGATCTGGCTTGTGACCGTCATCGTCCAGGTGAAGGCCTGGTTGATACCGAGAAAGACGTTGGCGGCAATGATCCACCACCAGTTCGGCGCAAGCGCGATCAAAAGCGGAATCGGGATCCCGGCAAGCCATCCATAGAGCAGCACGCGCTTGCGCCCAAGGCGATCGGAAAGATCGCCCGCCACGAAGTTCAAGGCGCCCTTCACGAGACCAAAGGAGATGACAAACGATGCCAGGAAGAAGAAGGCGTGGGGTCGCACGCCGAAGTCGCGGCTCATGGTCGGCAGCACGGTCCGCTCCATGCCCATGATGAGTCCCACGAAAAACACCTGGACGGTCTGAAGACTGAACTGCCCGATATTGATGGCGATGCCGCGCCTTGCGTGCGCGCCCACGTTCATGGATGCGATTTGCCGCGCACGGGGGCCTTTGCGCGTGTAAGTTCGGTGCGGTGCCGGGAGGAAAGTTCCATGCGATCGAGAATGAGGTGGCGGATCTGCTCGCAGGTATCCAGTACCCCTGGGTCCGTTAGCCGATAATGGCAGAAGGTCCCGCGCTTTTCGCAATGAATAAGCCCCCGGGCCTTCAGGATGCCGACATGCTGAGAGACATTGGCCTTGGAGAGGCCGGTTTTCTCGACGAGTTCGCCGGCGGTGTGTTCGCCATGACCCAAAATATGGACGATCTCCAAGCGCTTGGGATGGGCGAGCGCCGCAAACACCTCCGCGAAGAGCGTAAACCGGATATCCTCGCCCATCACGCCGAGCGCCCCAGGTTGGCTGCGACGATGCGATCCATATCGGCCGGCCGCGCCGGGGTCTCCTCGATGAGCCGGGCGATGAAGGCCTCGCGTCCCAGGCTCAAATACGGATCGAAGCGCCTCTCAAAACCGAGCGTCGACGAGGGCTTTCCGGAAAGCCCTGCGCCACAGACGCTGCCGGCGGCGTGTCCGGGAAAGATCTCGAGATCGTCGGGAAGGGCCAGGATGCGCTCATGGAGACTATCGTAGAGGAGTGCGGCCATGTGCCCCGGCGTGCCACCCAGATCCGGGCGTCCGACCCCGCCCACGAAGATCGTGTCCCCGGTCAACGCAAACCAGGGATCGTCGCCGCGTCGCAGATCGGCGACCAGCAGGCAGATGCTGTCCAAGGTGTGTCCCGGCGTATGGATGACCTGCGTGACGACGTTGCCGGTCGTGAGCTTATCCCCGTCCCGCAGCCCATGTATCGGAAAGCCCACCGCGCCCTGGTCGCTTTCGTGGAGGCAGTAGGGACTGCCAATCCGTGCCGCCAGCGTCCGCCCCCCGGAAAGATGATCGGCATGGATATGGGTATCGATCACATAGGCGATATGTACCGCACTCTTCTGGGCCTCGGCCACGAACCAGTCCTCGTCGCCCGCCACGACATCCACGGCCACTGCCAAGCCGCGACTGCCGCATCCATAGAGGTAGGAGAGCGTGCCATCCGTATCCATCCGTTGTTTGAAGAACATGCGGGGCCTTTGAGATAAAGAAGTTTAGCAATTCTTTAACTAATATAGGATCACCGCGTCGCCTCTGTCAAGGGACAGTCGTTGCCAGATGGGCGGGAGCCGTTCTTGGTACTGGCGGCATGCCGCCCTTCGCAAAGGCCGTAAGGGGTATAGGTGCCACCCCGGCCGCGACAGGGGCGGCCGGGGTGGCGGGGCATCGTTGGGGTCAGGGTCGGGCGCGTTCGTACTGCGCGGGCCATTCACCGTCGCGATGCAGGGCGTGCGCGGCATGTAGCGGCCAATAGGGGTCACGCAAGAGCTCGCGCCCCAGGAACACGCAGTCGGCAAGGTTCGTGCGCACGATCTGCTCGGCCTGCAGCGGCTCAGTGATGAGCCCCACGGCGCCTACGGCGATACCGGCCTCGGCGCGTATGCGGGTGGCGAACGGGGTCTGATAGCCGGGGCCGGCAGGGATCTCGGCGTCTGCAACCAGGCCGCCGCTCGAGCAATCGATGAGATCGACGCCGCGCGCCTTCAGCTCCCTGGCAAGCACCAGCGACTGCTCGATGTCCCAGCCGCCATCCACCCAATCGGAGGCTGAGATGCGCACGAATAGAGGCTTGTCGTCGGGCCACACCTTGCGTACCGCCTCGGTCACTTCCAGCGGCAGCCGCAAGCGGTTCTCCAGCGGTCCCCCGTAGCGGTCCTCGCGGCGATTGGCAAGCGGCGACAGGAATTCATGCAGCAGGTAACCATGCGCCATGTGCAGTTCCAGGACATCGAACCCGGCCTCGTGGGCGCGCCGCGCCGCCTGTGCAAAATCCGCCACCACGCGCCGTAGGTCGGCATCCCGGCAGGCCTCCGGCCGGGGGTGCCCGGAGGCGAATGGAATCGAGCTAGGCGCAATCACCGACCAGCCGCCCTCGGGCGGCGCCAGCGGACGCCCCCCGCGCCACGGGGCATCGGTGGAGGCCTTGCGGCCGGCATGGGCGATCTGAATGCCAGCCGCTGCGCCCTGGGACTTTATGAAGTAGACGATAGGCCTTAGCGCCTCGCCGTGATCATCGCTCCATAGGCCCTGATCTCCGGGGCTGATGCGGCCTTCGGGGCTCACCGCCGTAGCCTCCATCATGACCAGCGCCGCCCCGCCCACTGCGCGGCTGCCGAGATGGACGAGGTGCCAGGCAGTGGGAAAGCCGTCGATGCTCGAGTACTGGCACATCGGAGAAACGAAGATGCGGTTGCGAAACGTCTGCGAACGTAGACGAAAGGATGAAAATAGCGCGCTCACGCGGCCTCCTGTCGGGTGTGGTGATGGGTTATCAGGCCTGCGCTATGGGGAACGCCAAGACCTCGTCGATGTGCGTGGCATCCATGGCCAGCATCAGAACCCGGTCGAAGCCGAGCGCGCAACCGGCGCAGTCGGGCAGATCGCCTTCCGAGAGTGCCGCAAGCAGGCGCTGGTCCTGGTCAATGCGTGGCAAGCCCCGTTCGCGCCGCTTGGCTGCCTCGTCTGCAAATCGCTCGGCGTATTCCTCGCCGCGCGCCGCCTCATAAAATCCGTTGGCGAGTTCCAGTGGCCCCCGGTAGATCTCGAAACGGTCGGCGAGCCCTTGGACGTTGAGGCGCGCAAGTGAGGCCTGGCTTGATGGATAATCCGTCACCACCGTCAAGGCCTCGACCGGGAATCCGGGGGCCACGGCATGACTCATGATGAGGTCGAGGATCTCATCGCGGTCGTTTAGGACGAGGTTTTGTGCCGTCGGAAGGTGTTTGTGCGCGACTGCGCGCAGCTGATCGGTCGATGTCTCGATGGGGTCGATGTCCAGGGCATGGCGAAACGCCTCGCGGTAACTTACGATGCGCGCAGGCGCCCCTAGAGAAGGGACGAGCCGCGCGATGAGGGCACAGGCCTCGGCGATGAGACGCCAGTGGTCATAGCCCAGACCGTACCATTCAACCAATGTGAATTCGGGATTATGGAACCGCCCACTCTCGCCCTGACGGAATGCCTTTGTGATCTGATAGATCGAACCGCTACCCGCCATGATCAGGCGCTTCATGGCGTATTCGGGAGAGGTCTGTAAGTAAAGGGCGCCCAGAACCGGGTCCTTTAGCGCAAACTGTGCCAGTTGCGCGTCCGGTGTGCCCGCGCGTGCGAGTACCGGCGTCTCTACCTCCAGATAGCCGTGTTCCGCGAAGAACGCACGCGCCTCGGCCAACAGCGCAGCGCGATGGCGCATGGCGGCGAGGCGCGCGCGCGGTGAACCGGTGTGCTCGTGCCCGGACGTGGCCCTATTCCTTGGCGCGGGCAATGTATTCGCCGGTCTGGGTGTTGATCTTCAGGCTGTCGCCGACATTGATGAAAAGGGGCACGCGCACGACCGCACCGGTCTCGAGGGTCGCAGGTTTCCCGCCACCGCCGCTCGTGTCACCACGCACGCCGGGGTCGGTGTCTGTGACCTTGAGCACGACATGGACGGGCGCGGCGACGCTCAAGGGCACGCCGTTCCACAGCGTCACCAGGCACAGGGCCTGTTCCTTCAACCACTTGGCGGCCTCGCCTACGGCGGTCTTGTCGGCCCCCAGTTGTTCATAGGTCTCAGGCGACATGAAATACCAGAATTCGCCATCGCTATACAGGTACTGCATCTCGACATCGATGACGTCGGCGCCCTCTACGGTGTCGCCAGATTTGAAGGTGCGCTCCACGACGCGCCCGGTCTTCAGATTGCGGATCTTGACACGGTTGAAGGCCTGGCCCTTGCCGGGTTTCACGAACTCGTTTTCTATGATCGCGCAGGGATCGGCGTCGAGCATAATCTTCAGTCCGCTCTTGAATTCGTTGGTGCTATAGGTGGTCATCCGTTGGCGCGGGAAACCCCGGGGTTCATCCCGGGGAGGGAGAGCGCGGCGGCATAAGCCGCCCCTGTTCCCGCTTCTCCTGTATCAAAGGCTCTCTTCGTGAGGGCATACCCATACCCATCTGCCCTCTGGATCAAGATGCAGAAGCGGTGAGCAATGCCTTGGACCAGGCCGGTTGCGGTCTGGATGTTGAAGCTCCCGGTGGCGCGGATGGCCACGCGGCCGAGGTACCGACCCGCCTTCTTCCCGCTCGTGACGACAGCTTTCACCAGATCCCCGGTCTGGAACCCAAAGGCGCTTTTGCTCCGGGTCAGATAACCCCGTGGGAAACCGTGCTTTGTGAGACGCGTGCGCTGGTAACTCCCCCGACCTGTGGCCTTAATGGTCAGAACGGGTTGTTGTGCATTATGGATGGTGTCTACAGACCCGACGCACACAGCATCCAGGCTATGGGTCTTGGGGAGGTGCAGCCGGTGGCGGTTCCACTTGGTCCGTCCGCCGCTTGCGACCTCCACCTCCAGCCCCGTCGCCTTCAACTGCTGAAACAGGGCCCAGCGGGTGCTGTTCACCGCCGCCGCATCTCGTAATGGCGCCGGGGCCTGGGCTCGGATCCTCCGGGCCCGTTCCGGGTCTTGCGCCAGGAACTCGGTCAGGGGCCGGTTCCCCTTCCGCTGGTTGCAGTCGTGACAGGCGATGGTGAGGTTGCTTACCCGATCACTGCCGCCCCGGGACTTAGGATGGATATGATCGATCTCGAGGGGTGTGTTGTGGGCCCCGCAATAGGCGCAGGTGCGATCCCACTTCTCGAGCAGATACTCCCGGACCTCGTACCCGGCCAAGGTGCCTTGTTGGTACTCGGTGCCGACAATCTCGGGGTTTTGCATCTGCTGGGTGTCGAACCGGACCAGCTCCTGCGACAGCGCCGCAACCGGCGCCCACCGACAGAGGCGATCGACCCACGCCATCGTCGTATCCACCCGGTGCTGTAGGGATGGCGCCAGCCAACCCTCTGGCCTCGTTCGGTTATCAAACCGGGCCGGGCGATGCCGCAACCGGCCCCGACGGAAGCGGCGATGACTCGATCGCTGGGTCAAGGCCTCGTGGATACTTGGGCCCCGGTGCCTCAGTTCCAGCAACATCAGCACCGTGAGGGTACGGACGATTTCGCCGGTGGCCCCAGCGACGGTGTCTGGCTCCCGCACGAGTGCCAAGCCGGTCTCTTTCGATCCCGGATCCATCTTCAACCGCAGCGGCTGCAGGATCGAGTCTTCCTGGCACCGATCCACCAACCGGATGGTAAACGGCACCACCCGATGGACCCGCGCCCGTCCGCGCGTCAGCAGCAACCGGGCGCGCCGCTCCGAGCACGGCATCAGTGGTTTCTTTCTCCGGTCTAACACAAAAACCGCCATACCACCCTCTCTCAAAACGGCCCTTACGGGCCCCCTAGTGGCCCGACAGCGGCCCTAGTGACGGGCTCCTTACGGAGCCTCTCCCCTCGGGGTTGTGGACAACCGGCTCCCGTCTCATTGTGGGCCGTGGACAACCCCCTTTGTGTGGGGGTATGGCCCATGCGACGGCGGATGGAACCTTCGGGTCTTTGCCTTTACCCAGCGTGATTCCGTCCTTCCAGTGTCCGGGACTGAGGAAGCATCCCGGAGTGGGTCGTAACGACCTATTGTCCACGTCTGCACAGAACATCCTGTGCCCCCTGGTCAACCCAACTTTTCGGTTGTCCCCTCCAAGCTCCGGCATTTATGCCGGGGTAGTTGACGACGATCTCGGATTGGAGTAGGGACTGGCCGGCGTCACTTGCCTTTTATCGACTGAACACGGACAGTGCGCGCCTATGATACATCGAACCGATCCCGCACGGCAGGCACCTTGGCAGGTGGAGCTGGCCGCGGCCATCCGCGACCCGGAGGCCCTAGTCCGGGTCCTGGGGCTGCCGGACACCCTGCTTGCGGCCGCACATCGTGCGCACGAGCATTTCCCGGTACGGGTCCCTCCCGCCTATCTGGCGCGTATCCGTCCCGGTGACCCCGAGGACCCCTTGCTGCGCCAGGTCCTGCCCCTCGATCTTGAGGAAGCCCCCCAGCCCGGGTTCTCGCGGGACCCGGTCGGCGATCTGGCCGCTCAGGTCGTACCCGGGGTCTTGCATAAGTACGAAGGCCGCGTGTTGCTGACCGCCACCGGGGCCTGTGCCATCCACTGCCGTTATTGCTTCCGACGCCACTTTCCTTATGCCAAGGCCCATGCCGCGCGCGACCATTGGGCGCAAGCCACCGCCCATCTCGCCACCGACCCCTCGATTCGCGAGGTGATCTTGAGCGGGGGCGACCCCCTGACCCTGCATGACGACAAGCTCGCCGGCCTGATGGGTGCGCTACACGCCCTGCCACACATCAAACGCTTGCGGCTGCATACCCGTGTGCCTGTCGTGATCCCAAGCCGCGTCGATGACGGGCTTCTCGGCTGGCTTGATGAGGCGCCACTTGCGGTGGCCATGGTGCTGCATATCAACCATCCGCGTGAGGTCGATGACGCCGTGGTGCGCGCGTGCGAGCGCTTGCGGGCGGCGCGTGTCACGCTTTTGAACCAAGCGGTGTTGCTTGCCGGGGTCAACGATGACGCCGAGGTGCTGGCGGCCCTGAGCGAGCGGGTGTTCGAGGCTGGCATCCTGCCTTATTATCTCCACATGCTTGATCGCGTGGAGGGGGCTGCGCATTTCGCGGTCGACGCCGCGCGCGCCCTCGGACTTCTGGAGATCCTGCGCGCGCGGCTTCCCGGTTATCTCGTGCCGCGGCTAGTGCGCGAGGAGACTGGTGCGCCGGCCAAGGTCCCGGTGGTCGCGGTTGGCGCAGGCCCCGGTTGCCGGTAAAGTACGCGATTACATAGAGAGGCGGGCAGCTAGGGTGGCGATTGCGGACTTGAATCTTTGGAACCCCGGGCTGGCCGGTCTGGGCGTGGGTCTGGCGCTCGCCACCGCGTTTTTTCTTGGCATGGTCCATGGGATAACGCCCGACGAGCACACCTGGCCGATCACGTTCAACTATGCCATCGGATCCTACTCGGTGCGCGGAGGCTTCAGGGCCGGTCTGCTGTTCTCGCTCGCCTTCACCTTGCAGCGCGCGATCGCCTCCGAACTCGCCTATTTTGCCATGAGCGATTTTCTCGCCGGGGCGCGCTGGAATTTCGCGGTTTATATCGTCGTCGGGGCAGTCATGGCGGCCTCAGGGCTTTTCATATTGCGCAAGGGCCGCGTCCCGCACCTCTTCCACAGCCATGCGCTCGACCACGAGGCTCGCGACGAGCCCGCAGCCTTGCCGCGCTATATGCCGCTCGTTCATGGTTTTCTGGCCGGGTGGGGGACGGGCGCCTTTGCGATCATCGTCTATACGGTCCTGGCGCCGGCCATGCACCATGCCTATCTCGCATTCCTGCCCGGTCTTCTCTTCGGTCTCGGGACCACCGTCACGCAGATGCTCCTTGGCTCCCTGTTCGGTGGCTGGATGGCTCGGCGCAAGCTTGATGGCCGCGCGCGGGTCTATGTGGCGCGCAAGATGGCCGGTCGCACCTTGAGCGGTGGCGGCGTGAGTTTCATGCTCGTGGGTGCCCTCGGGCTCGTGGATCCCGGTCTGGCCTCGTTGTCCTGGACAACCGGTCTGCGCGTGCATAATCTGGCGCACCTCGGCGTGGGACTGATGCTGGTCGTGATCCTGCTCGTGCCGATCGCCGGCTATGCCTTCTGGAAATCGGTGCGCGAGGCCCGCCAGCGGTTTCCCGCTTCCCCATAGGATTATGGCCGTTCATGGCCCGGGACGCGGCGTCATGCGCAGGTACGGCCGATCCCCTTGTAGCCTTTGGGGAATGCGGCGGCGAGCGCGGCCTTGTTCTTGATGGCAAGCGAGATCGCCACATCGTCGTGCTGCGCCAGTTGGCGGGCGTGGCGACGATGCGGTCATTGACATGCTTCCCGCCCTGATAGGCCATATCGCCGACAATGACGGCGGGGCTTGTCGCGCACCGGGTCAGAGATGCAGGCTCACAAAACCTCTCTGTATGGATGGATATAAGGGAAGGCCCTGTGCGAGGATAAGCGCAAAGCGCCGGAGCGCGATGGGTCTTAGGGAGGAGGCTATGGGTTGTGTCAGATTGACCGTCACGGGGACCGTGCAGGGCGTCGGCTTTCGGGCCTATGTGCGCGATGAGGCGCGTCATCTTGGCGTGACCGGCTGGGTGCGCAATCGCGCGAATGGGTCCGTCGAGGTTCTGGCGTGCGGTCCGGAGACGGCGCTTGCGGCGCTGACCGCGCGGATCGCCAAGGGTCCGGCGGGGGCGCAGGTCATGGGTGTGGGGCGCGAGGCGGCAGACGAAGGGCGCATACCCGAGAGCTTTTTGGTGCGTTACGACGAGATCTGAGGATGCGAGGCGCGCATCGGCGCGATGGCAGCGAGACCCTGCTGGCCCGCGAAGGGACACCTTGGCCCTGCCGGGGAGGCAGGTCACATTTGACCCAGTGCGCGACAAGCCCCGCCGTTCAGGGCGGGGAAGGATAGCGCGGACGCCGAAGGCGTCCTTTCGGTGATCTATACTATCCGCATGCAGCGCCTCCAAGCCTTCAAGTATGAACTGATACCGACCGGCGACCAGCAGCGTCAGATGCGCCGCTTCGCTGGCTCGTGCCGTGTCGTGTTCATAGTCCGGCTCATGCAGCCGATTCGCCACAGTAGGGTAGCTTACGGTGTATCCGGCTTGTGTGAGTGCCGCTCCAGGTTCCTCGTGCTCAGCGCAACGGCGACAGCGGATCGCCGCGCGCTGTCGGATCGATCAGTGTCCCGCGCGTCTCCGCCAACTGCGGTTCACGTGTCCTCAGGTGTTTGCGGTCCCGCCGTGGTCCGAACCCGTTCGGATGGCGCCTGCTTCCAGGTCCTCAGGCCGCCGAGATCGTTTGACGGCTTATACTGTGCACGTGCCACGGCCGGCATGCCCCCTTGTCCATATGCGACCCATATCCGCCTGCCCCCAGCGTGAGCGGCAGCATGACCGTAAGTCTCTCGCGCAGCGCCTACTTTCGCAGATCCATGCCAGGGAATGTAACCCGGTTCAGTTTACGGTCTCGGTTATCCTTTCACACACTAAGACCAGTGCGAGCGGAAGGAGCGTGGCGAGCCCGCTATTGATGGAACCAGCGTGCGTGGAAGACGCGATAGACACGGTCGGGGTAGTAGGGCAGTCCGTTGCTGCCGTTATAGGCGGCGAGTGCCGTGAATAGATCGCCGCGGTGACGGTTCAAGTAATGTCGGAGGATATGGCACCCCATGCGCAGGTTGGTGCGTATCCGAAAGAGGTTGGCGGTCGGTTCTCCCAGCCGCTTCGTCCAGAACGGCATCACCTGCATGAGACCAAGCGCGCCCCGGGGGGAGATCGCGTAGGGGTTGAAGGCGCTCTCCACCTCGATCACGGCGAGCACCACGCGCGGGCGCAGGCCCTCGCGCAGCGCTGCGTACCGGACGTCTTCGAGCAGGCGTAGCCGAAAGCGCCGCCCCGGGACCAGGACCGAGAGGCGTTGTGACATGTCGGCGAGCCACACCTCGGCTGCGAAGCGGTTCGGGAATGCGTCACGGTGGATGGGGATGTGCCCCCAGGGCGTCGCGGTGGGGGCAGCGGCGCTTGACGCCTGGGCCAGTGCCCACAGCGCGAGGCCTAGGGTCCTAAGACGCCAGGCGCTTGGCAAGCCGGGCACGGACATCGGCGAGCGGCCAGTTCTCGGGCTCGGCATCGCCACGCCCCTTGTATTCGATGGTACCGGCCTTAAGACCGCGATCACCGATCACGAGCCGGTGCGGCAGGCCGATCAGGTCCATGTCCCCGAACAGCACGCCCGGGCGTTCGTCGCGATCATCGAGTAGGACATCGATGCCCGCACTCAGCAGATCGTCGTAGAGGCGCTGGGCGGCCTGTGCCACTTGCGGGGAATTATGGAAGCCGATGGGCACGATGGCGACTGCAAAGGGTGCGATCGGGGTCGGCCAGACGATGCCCCGTTCGTCGTGGTTTTGTTCGATGGCCGCCGCCACCACGCGCGACACGCCGATGCCGTAGCAGCCCATGATGAACGGCTGGGACCGGCCGGTTTCGTCCAAAAAGCCCGCGGCCATGCGGCTGCTGTATTTCGTGCCCAGCTGAAAGATATGCCCGACCTCGATGCCGCGACCGCGCTCTAGGGCCGTTGCGCATTGCGGGCAGGGGTCGCCGGCCACCACTTCACGCAGATCGAACGCCGCGGGCTCCGGAAAGTCGCGCCCCCAATTGGCGCCCTTGAAGTGATGGTCCTCGCGATTGGCGCCGCATACGAAGTCGGCAAGCGCCAGGGCCTCGGGGTCGGCGTAACCCGGGATCGCGAGTCCCTTGGGTCCGGCGGCCCCCGGCACACCGCCCGCGATGCGCACCTCGGCGGGTGTGGCGAAGGTCAAAGGGCTCAGGGCGTTGGGGACCTTGGCGGCCTTGACCGGATTGATCTCGCGGTCGCCGCGCACATACAGCGCAATCGGGCCGTGTATGCCCTTGATGAACACCGTCTTTAGGATGCGCGCCGTGCTGACCGACAAGGTCTGCGCTACTTCGTCCACGCTGTGGGCCGTGCCGGTAGACACCTCGGCGAGGGTCTCTGCGGCCGTCGCCCGGGCCTGCGCTGCGCCGCTTTGCGCGAGCTCGACATTAGCGGCGTAGTCACACGCCGGGCAGGTGATGATCGCGTCCTCGCCGGTGTCGGCCAAGACATGGAATTCGTGGGAGGCATCGCCGCCTATGCTCCCGGTGTCGGCACGTACCGCACGAAAACGCAGACCAAGGCGCGTGAATATGCGCTGATAGGTCGCGTACATGATCTCGTAGGTGGCCTTGAGTGAGGCCTGATCGGCATGGAAGGAATAGGCGTCTTTCATCAAAAACTCGCGTGCGCGCATGACCCCGAACCGTGGGCGTACCTCGTCGCGGAATTTAGTCTGGATCTGATAGAAGTTCATGGGCAGCTGGCGGTAGCTGCGGATCTCGCGGCGTGCGAGATCGGTGATCACCTCTTCATGAGTAGGGCCGAAGCAGAATGCCCGGTCGTGACGATCGGTGAGCCGCAAGAGTTCCGGTCCGTAATATTGCCAGCGTTCGGATTCCTGCCAGAGTTCGGCGGGCTGGACGGCCGGCATCAAGACCTCCTGGGCGCCCGACCGGTTCATTTCCTCGCGGACGATGGCCTCAACCTTGCGCAGCACACGCAGCCCCATGGGTAGCCAGGTATAGAGTCCCGAGGCGAGCTTGCGGATCATGCCGGCGCGCAGCATGAGGCGATGGCTTACGATCTCGGCGTCCGCCGGGTTTTCTTTCAAGGTGGCCAGCAATAGCGCCTGGGTACGCATGGTTTGGGAAGGGTCCTCGGTGATTGAAGCCGGTCATCTGGCGCTGCAGGCGGGCTTGCCGCTTACCGTGCCACCTATGGTAATGATATACGAATACCACAGAAGCGGGATTGACATCCTCCCCGGCCTGACAGGCCATACGGCCTGCAATGAGGCCGGGGATTCCTACGGCGCCAAGGCGCGGCATTGAGCTGCCCCTAAGTCGCTTCGGCGGGTTCCTGCTGCTGGCGGCATGACTGCACCGCTCACTTCACAGGCGATTCGGGCTGTGGTGTCCCACCCGGCGGAAGCGTCCGCCGTGTCCTGCCCTTCGTCCCGCAGCATGTGCATCCCGCGGGAAAGGATGTTGATCGCGCCGACGAGATCGGCGTTGTCCGCGAAACCGCACTCCACGCAGGCAAATCGGGCTTGCGTCTTGCGATTGTCGGCGCTGATGTGGCCACAGCACGGGCACGTCCGGCTGGTGTAGTGCGGCGGCACGGCGACGAGCCAGCCGCCGTTCCACGCCAGCTTGTAGTCCAGTGGGCGGCGGAACTCGAACCCGCCCGGGTCGAGGATGGACTTGTTCAGGCCGGACTTGGCCCGGACGGTTCTTCCCGGTTTCTCGGTTGTGCCGGCCGCTGATTGGGACATATTCCGCACCGGCAGGTCCTCGAGACATACGATCGCGTGGTTTTGGCTGACATGGCCGGCCGCATGGCCGGTCGCAGTCGTGGTCTTGTGCAGGAAGTCGCGGCGGGTAGCACCGATCCGGGTATGGATGCGCTGGACGCGGGCCCTCGCCTTCTTCCCGTTGTGGCTGAACTTCTGTTTGCGGCTCATGGACTGCTGGGCCTTGCGAAACCGGTCCTGGTGCCGCTTGAAACCGTTGAGCGGGGCCACGAACGTGCCGTCCGAGAGCGTGGCGAAGCGCATGATCCCCCTGTCGATGCCGACCATGCTGGAGGCAGGGGGGACGGGTTCGGCCACATGGCGCTCGGTCTGGATGCTGATGAACCACTTGCCACCGCTCAGGGACACGGTGACATTCTTCACCGTGCCCAGCACCTCCCGGCTGTTGCGATAATGCAACCACCCGAGTTTGGGCAAGAACACCCGATCGTTGGCCTGATCGAGCTTGATCTGCTTCGGATCGGGATCGCGAAAGCGGTCGCGTTGGCCCTTCTTCTTGAAACACGGGAAGTCGGCGTGTTTGGCGAAGAAGTTGGCGTAGGCCCGCTCCAAGTCCTTGAGCGTCTGCTGCAGCGGGTGAACGGGCGCGTCCGCAAGCCAGGCCGCCGTGCGGCCGGATGGCAGCGGGGCGCCATTGCGCCATGCGGTGAGTTCCTTGCACAGTCCGGCGTAGCCAAGCCTCTTCTCGCCACGCTCGTAGCGTTTCTTCTGTAAAGCCAGCGCCTCATTGAACACGACACGGCACGAGCCGGCGAAGCGGCGCATCTGACGCTGCTCATCGCCAGTCGGTATCAGTTCATACTTGAAGGCTTGGAGGCGCTGCATAGATCAAATTATACTCTTGGTCTATGAGCAATGACAACGATATTCGACACGGACGGCACTGCGTCTTCAAGATGCATGTACATTTGGTCTTTGTGGCGAAATACCGTCGCAAGGTATTCGACGGCGACGCCATCGAGCGGCTGCGCATCATCTTCGCCAAAACCTGCGCCGACTTCGAGGCGCAATTGATCGAGATGGACGGCGAGGACGATCATGTGCATCTACTGGTCGAATACCCGCCCAAGGTCGCCGTCTCAAACCTCGTGAACAGCCTCAAGGGCGTGTCCAGTCGATTACTGCGCAAAGAGCGCCCCGACGTTCACAAGCGCTACTGGAATGGCGTTCTCTGGTCGCCGTCCTACTTTGCGTCCTCTTGCGGGGGCGCCCCGATCTCTATCGTGCGGCAGTACATTGAGCAGCAACAGACACCACACTGAAAGCCCAGGACGGCTACGCCGCCCGCGCTATCCTTCCCCGCCCTGAACGGGCGGGGCTTGTCGCGCACTGGGTCATGGGCGCCGTTTACCTAAAAGGCCTTATGGCGCGGCGCCTTTGCGGGGTTCCAGGGGCGATGGCGGCCATAGGTGCGCGGCGCCGCGCACGCCGGAGGCGGCGCCGTGTTGGGCGGGGACAATGGGCGTGGTCAGATCATCCGTGAACGCCGCTTGCGCGAGGAGTGTGGGCACCTCGGTGTAGAGGGCCGGGATCGCGCTCAAGCCGCCGCCGAGCACGATCACGTCCGGGTCCAGGATATTGACCACGACCCCCAGCGCGCGCCCGAGGCGCGCGCAATAGAGATCGAGGGCGGCCTGCGCGCGGGCATCGCACGCGGCGCGCGATGCGATCTCCTGGGCCGTGGCCCCATCCTGCCCGCCCAGGGCCCGATAGCTGGCGGCAAGCCCCGGACCGGAGAGCAGGGTCTCTACGCATCCCCGGCGCCCGCAGTAGCAGGCCGGGCCGTCGGTCTCCAGGACGTTGTGTCCCCACTCGCCGGCGATGTGCTGGCGTCCCGGCCACAAGGCCCCGTCGAGGACGAGGCCCCCGCCGACCCCGGTGCCGAGGATGACCGCGAATACGCAGCGCCGGCCCTGGCCGGCCCCGTCGCGTGCCTCGCTCAAGGCCAGGCAGTTGGCGTCATTCTCAAGGCGCACCGGGCGATCGAGGCGGCGCGCGAGGTCCTCGCGCAGTGGTCGGCCGTTGAGGCAGATGGTATTGGAGTTCTTCAGCACCCCGGTCTTGTGCGAGATCGCGCCCGGACTACCGACGCCCACGGTGCACGGACCTTCGGTTACGCCCTCGAGATCCCGGACAAGCGCCGCGATCGCCTCCAGGATCGCGTCATAGCCCCGCACGGCCGGAGTCGCTATGCGCCGACGGGCAAGCTCGCGGCCCGAGGCGTCCATCGCGATTCCTTCAATCTTGGTGCCGCCGAGGTCGATGCCTATGCGCACAGGGCATCGAGCCAGCGGGCGTAGAGGATGTCCGCGGTTTTGTGCAGGGACGCGACCTTGGCGGCGGCATCCGCGCGCATGACCTCGGCGGTTTGAACCGAGGGCGAGGCCACGAGACGTCGCCCGGCGGTGCTGCCCGCCCAGGCGTCGATCATGGTGGTGGTCATCTCGATGTGGCACTGCAGGGCGAGGGTGCGACCGATGACAAAGCCTTGATGTCGGCAGAAGGGGCCGGTCAGGATCGGGGCGGCATCCTGTGGGATCGTGAAGGTCTCGCCGTGCCAGTGGAAGACCTCGAAGCGCTCGGGCAGACCGGCGAGCCATTGCCGGCCGGCCTCGCCCGGCACGCGCTCGACCAGACCCCAGCCGATCTCCATCACCGGGTTGGGTCCGACCACTCCACCTAGGGCCTTGCTGATGAGTTGGCCCCCCAGGCAATGGCCCAGCACCGGCTGGCCAGCAGCCTGCGCCTCGCGGATGAGCGTCAGGGCCTTGGGGATCCATGGTAGGGGGTCATTTACGCTCATGGGGCCGCCCATGAAGATGAGCCCCGAGTAATCGCGGGCCGTCTGCGGCATGGCATCACCCTGATCGACGCGGATCAGGGTATGGGGCAGGCCATGCCTTTTCAGGACATCGGCTAGGTAGCCCGGGCCCTCGCCGGGGGCATGTCGAAAAATGGCAAGAGGTTTCATCTGATGGAGAGGCCTTGATTCGTTGACTATCGTCCCGATTCCAGGCCCCACCCGAGCACGGCCGTGCGCGACGGGGTCGGATCGCCCGTGCGTCAGTATAGCGGTATTAAAGGCGAGCGCCCTAGTCGGCGGCGACCATGGGGGATGTTTCTCCGCCCAGCCGGTGCCCCTTGATCAAAAGCACGAGTGGCAACATGGCGACAAAGCTCATCGTGATAAACACGAACGCGGCATCGAAGGCCACCATCTGCGACTGTCGGGTCAGGGTCCCGGCCAGCACGCGGGCGCCGAGCGCGGATTGCGGCAGCAGGTGCAGGGGCGCGAGATAGGTAGTGGCGGCTGCCCCAAAGGTGCTGATGTGCGCCCCTATCGCGTTCCATGCAATCTGGCCATGGCGGATGAACATGGTCGTGACCAGCGAGATGCCGATGGATGAGCCGACCGTGCGCATAAGGCTAAAGAGCCCCGCGGCCTCCGATGCCGACTCGCGCGGGAGCGTCGAGAATGCGACTGTCGAGAGCGGCACATAGATCATACCCAGGCCCAGACCTTGGATCAGTATCGGCCAAATGACCTGCCATTCACCGATATAGAGGTCGTAGCGTCCCATGGCCCAGGTCCCAAGGCCGCTCAAGACGATGCCGATGGTGATCAGGATACGCGGACTCATGCGGGTGATGAGCCGGCCTACGATCAACATACTGAATGCGCTCACGATGCCCCGCGGCGCCATGGCGAGACCGGTGGTAAGCGTCGGGTAGTGAAGGAGTTCTTCGAGAAATAGCGGCTGCATGACCATGGACCCGTACATGCCGAGACCGAAGATCGCGAGCAGGAGGCTTGCCACCGTAAAGTTGCGGTCGGCGAGGATGCGCAGATCGAAGAGGCGCGCTCCGCGCCGCCCGATACTATGCACCGCGAAGGCCACCAGACCGGCGATCGCCACCACCACCGCCAGCTGAATGCGCCGCGATCCGAGCCAGCCATATTCGTTGCCGCGATCCAAAAGGAATTGCAGGGCACTGATGCATAGGGCCAGATAGGCCAGCCCCGCCCAGTCCATGGCACGCTCGTGGCGCGCGGTGTCGGGGACCGATGTGAGCGCCAGGACATAGGAGAGGATGCCGACCGGAAGGTTTATGAAAAAGGTCCAGCGCCAGCTCAAGACCTCAGTCAGATAGCCGCCCAGGGTGGGTCCGAGAATGGGGCCTATCATGACCCCGATGCCCCATATGGCCATCGCCCGTCCACGTTCCTCGATCGGGTAGACGCTTACCAGGATGGCCTGCGAAAGCGGGACCAGGGAGGCCCCGAAGGCCCCCTGCAACAGACGAAACACGACGATCTGATCAAGCGAGCCGGCCAATCCGCACAAGGCGGAGAACAGTACGAACCCGAAGATGCTGATGAGCAGGTAACGTCGGCGGCCGAGCCGGTCCATGAAAAACCCCGTGAGCGGCATGAACACCGCGGACGCCACGAGGTAGCTCGTCAGCACCCAGGTGATCTGATCGGGAGTGGCCTCGAGTTGCCCTTCCATGTGCGGTAGGGCGACGTTCACGATCGTGGTGTCGAGCACCTGCATCACGGTCGTTGCCATGACCGCAATCGTGATCAGCAGGCGCTGTCTGGGGCTCACGGCCCGATTTCAGGAGGGGGAGGATTCTCGATACATACCAGGATGCTGCACGCTGACAGATCGAGGAGTGTTACACCCACGGACCCTCGCCACCATCGCGCGAATGCCGACTGTGTGCGGTGGCCGAGTACGATAAGATCCACCTGCAGGGTCTTTGCGGCGCGCGCGATCTCGTCTATGGGCTCGCCCAGCGCCACATGTCCCCGCGCCTTTACGCCACGCTCAGTAAGCCGGGTGACGCCCTCGTTCAAGATCTCTTCGGTCTGGCGCGTCTGTTCCGCAAACGGTGCATCACTCGACAGCGATTCGCCCACGATCGCTGTGGCGCTGGTACGGACGACGGCAAGGAGGTGGACGAAGGCGCCGCAGGCACTTGCCAGTTCCGCCCCCTGATGGAGCGCGGTGCGCCCCTCACGGGTGCCGTCGTAACAGAGGAGCATGGTGCGAAAGACCATGGGCGTCTCCGTCAATGTTTGCGGGCCTTGCGGAAAAAGACCGTGGCGGTCGCGCTCGTCCCGATCCTGAGTGGCCAGCGGGGGTTCGGGTTTAGAATCAATATCCGCACCGGAACGCGCTGCGTGACCTTGACCCAGTTCCCGGTGGCGTTTTCCGGTGGAAGGAGCGAGAAGGCCGTACCGCTCCCGCCGCTGATGCCTACTACTCTACCGCGGAAGCGTTGATTTGGGTACATGTCGATATGGATGTGGGCACGGTCGCCTACGACCACGCGGCTAAGGGAGGTCTCCTTGAAGTTGGCCGTTACCCAATACTCGCGGCTCGCGATCAGGGCGAACAGCGGCGTGCCCGCCTGTATGTAGGCGCCGGGTCGCAGGCGCATGTTGCTGAGGTAACCATTGGTCGGTGCACGCACCAGACAGTGAGAGAGATTGAGTCGCGCGCGCGCGAGCGCGGCCTTGGCGGCGGCCAGGGCGGCGCGGTCGGCCTTGACCGTGGCCTGTGCCGTCTCCGAGGCTTGTGATGACAAAAAGTGGTGCACGGCCATGCGTTGCGTGCGACCGCTAATGGCCTCGGCATTGGCGAGCAGGGCCTGGCGTTGCGCGACCGAGGCGCGCGCCGCGAGCACGGCGATTTGATAGGGATGCGGGTCGATCTCAAACAGGCGCTGATGGGCGCGAACCGGCCGGTTATTGTGGACAAACACCCGTGCCACCGGTCCGGAGACCTGTGCGGCTATCGACACGACATGGGCGCCCACATAGGCATCATCCGTGCTCACGTAATCCTGAAGGCTGCGCCAATACACATAAGCGCCATAGAGGAGGAGGATGGCGACGAAGGCGAGCAGGGCCTTTTGACGGAGCAGGGCGCGGACTATCTGCGACAGTCGAGACATGAGGGGTTGGGCCTGTTTGAAGTCTTAAAGAGATAAAAGCCGGTCACGGATTTTATTGAGGGCAGCGGTAGTAATGGTCACTTCCTCGGCACTCAGCTGCGTAAGAAGTTCGTGGCTCAGGTCTTCGGCCATTTCGCTTATGGGCCGCATCAAGGCACGCCCCCCCTCGCAGAGATGAACGGTCTTGCTGCGCCGGTCATGCGGCGATTCCCGTCGCATGACTAGGCCATCGGCGGTCAGGCGGTCCAGTAAGCCCACGACCGTCGGCGCCTCGACCCCAAGGCGTGCCGCAAGCTCGGCCTGTGTGCAGTTGTCGCTACAGGCAATATGGACCAGCATGCGCCATTTGGCCTGGCTTAAGCCAAGCGGTCGCAGCCGTCGATCCAGCTCGGTCCGCCACAGCCGCGCCGTTTCATGGAGTATTCCTGCAAACGACTCTTGAGGAAGCCCCATCGCTCGCCCTTTCTCACCCTAATTATTAGGAGGCTAACAGATGCCGCCCCCACCGCGCAAGGGTTGCGTGGGTCAGGTAGCCGTTTTGTCTTTTTTGATAAGGGCGTAGGCCGAGTGGTTGTGAATCGATTCGAAGTTCTCGGATTCCACGGTGTAGGCGTCGACGCGTGGGTCGGCATTCAGGGCGCTTGCGACCTCGCGGACCATGTCCTCCACGAATCGCGGATTATCGTAGGCGCGCTCGGTGACGAATTTCTCGTCGGGACGCTTCAAGAGCCCGTAGAGTTCGCAGCTCGCCTTTTTTTCGACGAGATCGATCAGGTCCTCGACCCACACGAACTGATTGGTTCTGACCGCCAGGGTCACATGCGACCGCTGGTTGTGCGCACCACGCTCGGAGATTTCCTTGGAGCATGGGCAGAGGCTCGTGACCGGAACGACCACGCTGATGGTGGTGACGCTGTGGCCATCGCGAATCGCGCCACGAAAGCTTACCTCGTAATCCATGAGGCTGCGCACACCCGAGACCGGCGCGGTCTTGGTGACGAAATATGGGAAGGTCATCTCGATATGCCCGGCGTCGGCCTCGAGGCGCCGGGCCATCTCCACCAGCATATCCTGGAAGGACTCGACCGATATCTCGGTCTCGTAACGGTTCAGGATCTCGACAAAGCGCGACATGTGCGTGCCCTTGAAGTTATGGGGCAGTTCGACGTACATGTTGAAGAGCGCGATGGTATGTTGTTCGCCTTGACTGCGGTCTTTGACCCGCACCGGATGGCGGATGTCCTTGATGCCAACCTTGTCTATGGCGATCTGACGCGAGTCGACGCTGCTTTGCACATCGGCGATGCAGTCGGCTCGCGCACCGGACGGTGCAGCGATCATAGCGGGACCTTAATCTTGAGTAATCTAGTCAACAATATAATATTCTAGGCCGATTCTGACGCCCGCGCAAGCTCTGGCATGGCGCCTCGGACCTGCCGGACTATACCCGATACGTCCAGCCCGCAATCAGCCAGCATCTGTGCCGGGGATCCGTGCTCGATGTAGCTATCGGGCAGGCCGAGATTCAGGACTCGTACCGGCAGCTGCAGTTGCCCCACGAGTTCACCCACCCCGCTGCCTGCGCCTCCGGCCACGACATTCTCCTCGATGGTGACGAAGAATTCATGGGAGCGTGCCAGGCGGATGAGGAGCGCCTCGTCCAGCGGTTTCACGAAGCGCATATTGACGACGGTTGCATTCAGTGTCTCGCCGGCGCCAAGGGCCGCACTGAGGAGCGAGCCGAAGGCGAGCAGGGCAACGCGCGTCCCGTGGCGGCGGACCTCGGCCTTGCCGATCGGTAATGCCGTCATGGCCCGCTCGACAGCCACGCCGGGCCCGCTGCCGCGTGGATAACGGACCGCGGTCGGCCCGTCGTGCTGGTAGGCGGTATAGAGCATCTGCCGGCATTCATTCTCATCGCTCGCGGCCATGATGACGAAGTGCGGCAGGCAGCGCATGAAGCTCAAATCAAAGCTTCCGGCATGGGTCGGCCCGTCGGCACCCACGAGCCCGCCCCGGTCTATGGCTAGCATGACGGGGAGGTTTTGCAGGCTGATATCATGGATGACCTGATCGTAACCGCGCTGCAGGAAGGTCGAATAGATGGCGACCACGGGCTTTAGACCCTCGCAGGCAAGTCCCGCAGCGAATGTCAGGGCGTGTTGTTCGGCTATGCCGACGTCGAAGTATCGGTCCGGGAAGCGTTCCGAAAACTCCACGAGCCCCGATCCCTCGCGCATCGCCGGTGTGATGCCAATAAGCCGCGAGTCCGCCGCCGCCATGTCGCACAGCCATTCGCCGAAGATCTGGGTATAGGTCTTACCCGAGGCCTTGGTCTCCATTTTGCCGGTTTGTGGATCGAAAGGCGTCACCCCATGGTAGACGCAGGG